>JAXUUT010000012.1:0-5161 GCA_037230945.1 bacterium | reverse complement strand
GAGAATGCCGGGCTCGGACAGACGGGCGGCAAGAGCGCTCATGGCACGGGCGGCTTCGGCGGGCGGCGCGAGGTCGGGATTGCCGAGGCTGAAGTCGCACACGGCGTCGTCGCCGTATTTCTTGCGCAGTTCGATGCCGGCTTCAAACATCCGCCGTATCATGGAACCTTGAGAAAGATTTTGCTCCATGGCGGAGCTGAGAACGGAAGCAGACATGGCAGTCTCCTTGAAAGAGGGAAAGAAAGCGGAAAAAAGATGGTTCGATGAGGAAAGGGATGAGGATGGCTCCACAGAGACGGAGCGCGTGCAGGGGGCGATCCGGCATTCCGGTCTGTCCAGCTCGCTGAGCGCGGCGTCCAGTCTGTCGAGCCACAGATCCACGAAGGCGGGATCGTCGGCAAGTCCCCTCAGTTCGGCCTGACAGCGGAAGCCCGCGGCTTCGAGCCTGCTTTTCCATGACGCGGGGGACGCGCCCGCCATGTCTTCCAGCGTGTGTCGTCCCACCACGGAGAGCAGCGGCAGAAGCCAGACCCGGCCGCTGGGCGCGGCCTCGGCGGAGAGCTGCGGCAGCAGCATGTCGAGCCCGTCGAAGGCGGGCGATTCCAGCGTGGCTTCGTCGGGGCGAACCATGCCGGAACCGACCATGCACGCCACGTGAATGTGCGGGTCCTGCGCGCGCACGGCCTCGCCCCAGCGCCGATAAAGAATGTCGCATTCATGGCGGCTGCCGTGAGCCATGCACACCACGGGCTCGCCGGAGGAGCGCAGGGGGGAAATGTGTCTGAGAAGCGTTCCGGCGGCCTGCGTCACGCAGGGATCTTCAGGGTCAAGACTGGAGAGCAGCGGCCGGCCGAGACTGACGGTCATGCTGCCTTCTTCCGCTATGACGCGGCAGTCGGCGGCCACCCCGTCGTATTCCATGCCGGGAATGAGATGCAGCGGCTGCACGGCGACATGGGTGTAGCGTTCATAGCGCATTCTCTTCAGCGCCTTGAGCACGGAATCGGATTTCGTGCGCGAGCTCGCGAGCCTGAGACGCATGGCCTCGGACGTGAACGCCCAGCGGACGGGCAGATGGAAGCGTGCCTGCGTGGCGGCCTGCACGGCGCGCAGGGCGGCAGCCCCGCGAATGTTGCCGCAGCCGTAGGCTACCAGAAGAACGCCGCGCTTCATGCCTTTTCCGCAGAGAAGGTTTCTTCGGTAAAGAGCTGGAAGCCCTTTTTGCGCAGAAGGGCGGCAAAGAGTCCGTCGCCGTCGATGAGCGTGTGCGTGAACGTGCCGTCGTAAATGCGTCCGCAGCCGCAGGAGGGGGAACGGGCCTTGAGAACGGCGGCTGAACAGCCGCATTCTTCGGCAATGTAGAGCGCAGCTTCCGCCCCGGCCGAAAAAGCTCCCGTGACGTCGTCGCCCTTAGCGGACACGACGCGCTCTCCCTGCCGTTCGCTCGGCGTGCGGGGCGTGGGCAGGCCGCCGAGCACCTCGGGGCACACGGGCACGGCCTCGCCGCTCTCCACGAGGGCGGCGATTTCCGGGCGCAGGTTGGAGCGTCCGTCATAACGGCAGGGCGTGCCCGCAAGGCAGGCGCTTACCACATATCGGCATGGTTTGGGAAAGTCAGTCAAAGGAAATCTCCACCTGTTCCTGGTTGTCCCTGCGTCGGACTATGGTGCCTATTTCCCACGCGTCCGTGTGCATGGACTTGAAGCGGGGAAGCATGTCGTCGGCCGTGTTGCGGTCGGTGATCATGATATAGCCTATGCCGCAGTTGAAGATCTGGAGCATTTCCGGCCAGGTGAGATTTCCCTGTTCCTTCAGCCAGTTGAAGATGGCGGGGCGCTCCCAGCTCGAGAAGCGGATGTTTGCGCACACGGAGGCGGAAAGCACGCGGGGAATGTTGTCGTAGAAGCCGCCTCCCGTGATGTGCACCATGCCCTTGATGGGCAGGTCGCGCATGATGGACTTCACCTGATCGGCATAAATGACGGTGGGCGTGAGCAGCACGTCGGCAAAGGTGCGGTCGGTGCCGGGTACGAGGTCGTCGGGCTTCACGCCGCTTTCCTCATAGATTTTGCGCACGAGGGAAAAGCCGTTGGCGTGGAGGCCGGAGGAGGCCAGACCTATGATGACGTCTCCCACGCTGATGGTGGAGCCGTCCACGATGTTCGGTCCGTCCACGATGCCCACGCAGAAGCCCGCCAGATCATAGTCGCCGTTGGCATACATGCCGGGCATTTCCGCCGTTTCTCCGCCGAGCAGCGTGCAGTTGCTCATTTTGCAGCCCTCGACGATGCCTCCGACGACGGTGGTCGCCTGCTCCACGTCAAGCTCGCCGCAGGAAAAATAATCAAGAAAGAACAGGGGCTTTGCGCCGAGCACCAGACAGTCGTTCACGCTCATGGCCACAAGGTCGATGCCCACGGTGTCGTGCCTGTTGAATAGGGATGCCATCTTGAGCTTCGTTCCCACGCCGTCGGTGCCCGCCACGAGAACAGGAGCCTGCATTCCCGTGATGTCGGGACGGAACAGGCCGCCGAAGCCGCCTATGTCCGAAAGGACGCCGTGGGTCTGCGTGCTGGCCACCATGGTCCTGATGCGGGAAACCAGCTCGTTGCCGGCATTGATGTCGACGCCGGCGGAAGCGTATGCGTCGGAACGGGAAAAGCTCATGGTCGTATCTCCTGTTTGAAGGCGTCCGCCTTTTGCGGTCGGGCCGTCCTGCGTTGGCTCCTGCGTCCCGCGGCTCGGGCTTTCTGGAACGGCCTTGGCGCGCGGCATTTCCCCGGGAAATCGTTTATGCAGGTGCCCCGTATTAATAGTCGCTTCCGTTTCGTTTGCCAAGTTCTTTAAATGGAGCACGTGAAGTGCTGCTGACGGAGGTTTCTGCGGGGGAGGAAAGGCGGAAGGAAGGCCGCCGTTCCTTTTTGGGGAAGTCTCTTCCGGGCGTCGGGAGACTCATCCTCTTGCATTTCCCCGAGGAGTATTTAGAACATGACAGGCCCGAGCGGCATGAATTCCTATTTTCAAGGCGGTTTCCCATGAGCAAAGATGCTTCCAATCCTTTTTCCAGACTGAATGCGCGGGATTTTCCTTCCCGCAGTGAACGAGACAACGAGAAAAAGCAGCGCCGTGCCAGAACGGTGGTGAAGAACAGGGACGCCGAAGCCGCCGCTCAGGATGCCGACGAGCAGCTTTTCATGCAGGCCATGGGCGGAAACGTGCGCGCGCTGTCCTCGCCTGAATCCCAGAAGAGCAGGGCGGTCGGAAAGCGCGCCGGCGCATCTTCGGACGGGGACAACGACAGCTTTGCCAGAGCGCTGGAACATGAGGGCGTGAAGAAGCTTTTGCAGAAAAAGGCGGAAAAGAAGACGCAGGAGACGCCGAAGCCTGAGCCGGAGGAAGAAAAGGAACCCGCCACCCTGACGGCCATGGCGCTTGCCGGCGCGCGCATAGGCCGTCGCGACGATTCGTCGCTTATGGCCGAAGCCGCCGGAAAGAGCGCGGAAGTCGACGACAGCCGTGATTTCTTCAGCGCCATCAAGGGCACGGTGCCGCTCAACGGCAAAGGGCGCGACGTGCCCGTGGAGCCCGAGCCGCCGCTCGTGCCGGTGACGGACCCGCGTCATCCCTTGCAGGACTTCATGGAAGGCAAGGTGGAATTTTCCGTGGCGAGCACTGCGGAGTACGCCGAAGGGCACGTCGTAGGGCTGGATCTCATGATTGTTTCCCAGCTTCAGTCCCGTCAGTTCAGTCCCGAGGCGCACATCGACCTGCACGGACTCAACTGCGAGCAGGCCTTCCAGAATCTGGTGGGCTTTTTCCGCAACGCCTATTACAAGGGCGCAAGAACCGTGCTCATCGTCACCGGCAGGGGGCTCAATTCGGTGAACGGCGTGCCCGTGCTGCGTGCCCGGGTGCAGCAGTGGCTCACCCAGGACCCCTTCAAGCGCGTGGTCCTGGCCTTCTGCACGGCAAAGCAGGAAGACGGCGGCGCGGGAGCGTTCTACGTGCTCATACGCAGGCGCAAGAAGAGCTACGGAAAGATACGCTGGGACGTCATGCCGTCGGATCCCGACCTCTACTCCTGATGCGGGAGTGTTCATGGCGGGCGGATTCCGGAAGCATCTGCCCGTCTTTTTTTGTCCATGCCGGGCGATAATGCCCGAGCCTTCGACCCCGGCGGAGCGGAGCGCGGAGAAGGATGCGCGGCCTTGTCCGTCTGAAGAAAAGTCTTGATGAGGCGGCGCGGAATCCTGCCTTTTCCGACGAACGCCGGAAAGAGCACGGCGACGGCGTTGTCTCATGAGGCGTCTTCGGGAGCTTTTTTCTGCAAGGACGTCAGCGGTAAAAACTTTCGGACATTTCAGGCGGGGCCGCATCATGGCGTCAAAGTCTTTACTCTTGATGAAAAACGCGGGCTCGGCTATAGTTGTGCCATTGCGGCCTGCGTCTGGGCCTTTCTTTATGCAACAGCCCCTTTCCGAGGGAGGACGATATGCAAGCTCCTGAAAAAAATCTGGCGTTCGATCTGCTCCGTGTAACGGAATCCGCAGCTCTTTCCGCGGCCCGCTGGCTGGGAAAGGGCGCGAAGGAAGACGGGGACGGTGCGGCTGTGGATGCCATGCGTCTGTCCTTTGACTCCCTTTCCATCAAGGGTCGCGTCATCATAGGCGAAGGCGCCAAGGATGAGGCTCCCATGCTGTATAACGGCGAGGAAGTCGGTGACGGCACGGGACCTGCCATCGACATCGCCGTGGACCCCGTGGAGGGCACGAATCTGCTGGCGCTCGGTCGTCCCAACGCCATTGCCGTCATAGGCGCGTGCAAGTCGGGCTACATGTATAACCCCGGCTCCAGCTACTATATGAAGAAGCTCGTGGTGGGCCCCGAGGCCCGCGACGTCGTGGACATCGACGCTCCCGTGGCCGACAATCTTCAGGCCGTGGCCCGCGCCGTGGGCAAGGACATCAACGACCTTGTGGTGTTCGTGCTCGACAAGCCCCGGCACAAGGGACTCATTGAGGAAATCCGCAAGACCGGCGCGCGCATCACCCTGCATACCGACGGCGACGTGGCGGGCTCGCTCATGGTGGCCGATCCCAGCGTGGACGTCGATGTGATGATGGGCACCGGCGGTACCCCCGAGGGCGTGATTTCCGCATGC
>JAXUUT010000062.1:0-30422 GCA_037230945.1 bacterium | reverse complement strand
GTTTCCGCCCCGGGTGTTTTGGGGCGGAAAGACGGGGCGAAGCAGCGCGGAAGCGGTGTCCCTTCGAGGGGGAGAAAAGGGCCGGAGATGTTTCCGGCCTTCGTTTTTTTGGGAGAAAAAGAGGCTGAGTGCGGGGCGGGCTCGAAATGGTGCAGCGGCCTGCCTCGGGCGCAGGCTGACAGCAGCTTCCGGCGAAGACGGGGCAGAAAGGGGACGATGAGGGAAAGGCGTTTGTGAAGGCGCCGGTTTGAGACGGGGCGGCAGAAGCAGGGGAAGTGATGCGCAGGGCCCGGAGCTCCCGTCGCGGGGGGCTTGCGAGCCGGGCATCTCGGGGAGCCGGGACGCGTTCCTTGCGGTGCGGCATGGCGGGCCGGACCTCACCGTTTTTCACAGGGCAGGGAGCGCGGCAAGACTCAGGCGGAAGAAAGGGCGTGATGCTTTGGAGCATCGTCGGCTTTTCGGGATTTGAAGGTGCGCGGTCCGTTCTGATCATGCCTGGCGCAGAAAAAAGTCGCTTTGTCTGAGGAAGGCGCGGCGGAAGAGGGGATGGGCCGGGCGGAAGTTTCCGCCCCGGGTGTTTTGGGGCGGAAAGACGGGGCGAAGCAGCGCGGAAGCGTTGTCCCTTCGAGGGGGAGAAAAGGGCCGGAGATGTTTACGGCCTTCGTTTTTTTGGGGAAAAAGAGGCGGAGTGCCGGGCGGGCTCTCCGGGAGGGCGGGCGGAGGCAAAGGACTGGGGGATGCTCACGCGCTTGCGTCGGAGAACGGGGCATAGTAGCCTTGCGTGGCCTTTGCGGCGTCGTGTCCGGCTGTGCACAGAGGCCGGGCGCCTTGCGGAGCCGGACGGAGTCCGGCGCAATGCCTGCCTGTGAGGGCGAACCGCCGGGGCGCATGTTGCCGGCGCAGGGCTCCCCGCAAGGGCCGGAACATTCAGCATATCATGCTTTTCGCGGTATCTGTCCGGCCCGCGGAAAGCCGGAGAAGCAAGCGGGCAGACAACGGAATCCTGAGGAGAAGCATCATGGCAGAAACGCAGAACATCGGCCTGCACGTGGAGGCCGCCAGCATCCGTACCATCTACGTCAACGCCTTTCAGAGCCGCTATGCGGAAGGCGAGGTCTTTCTGACGTTCGGCGTGAGCCGCATGGAAGCCGCCACCGACGACGCGTCGGCCGGAACGCTGGTGGTGGACATGCAGGACCGCATGGCCATGACGCCGCAGAGCGCCCGCCGTCTTGCCGCAACGCTCATCCGCACGCTGCAGGAGTATGAAGAGCGTTTCGGGCCGATCATGCCTTCGTCGCCTGCCGACGACGGGAAGAACGGATAGCCGACAATCCTGTGGCGCATGAACGGACATGACGGCGCAAACGCGCGTGGTGTCCGTTTTTTGCGCCTTTTTCCGTCCTTCTGCCGGGGGCGTTCTGCCTGCGTGTTCCCCCGGGCCGGACTTTTGTCCCGACACGCCGCAGGAAGACGGCACAGAAAAGACGCTTTCCCCGGGCCGGATGCCCCTCCGTGCCGTTCTTCTTCAAGGGGCGATGCCCGTCCTTGACGGACGTGTTCCCCGGCTCTCCGGCACGGGCCTCCTTGTGTATCCCCGGTCCCGCGTCGGGCCTGAAAGACGGCGGGCGGTCTTGTTCTCCCGCTCCCTTGCCGTGCGCCTTCGGTGACAGGCCGCGGATCTGCGCCTTGGCAACGCCGCTCAACGCAGGGCGACGCCATGCCGCAGCTTTCCCGCATGGCCATGCCCTGCCGGGACGCGGAGGCCATTTCCTTGAACGTTGATATCGGCACGGGAGAGCCGTCGTCGTTCCCGCCCGGCCGCATCCATCGCTTTTTCCTCTGCTTTCCCGCGCTGTGCCGGGCTTTTTCCGTTGCGGACTCGGCGCTTCCGCCCCTCGGCGCGGCACGGCCGCTTCCTGCTTTCCGGTCTTTCGCTTCCCCTGATGAAAAGTTTTGAAAGGAGGATGGGGGCGCGGGGGAAGGAGGGAAAGTTTTTCAAAACTCTCCCTCCTTCCCCCGCATCTTCTTTCTCTGTCCCCCTTCCTCTTGTGTTCCGTCATGTTCGCGTATTTTTTCTTCATGAAGAATTTATGAGCGCTTCACAGGCAGGTCACAGGCGTTGTCCATAGTGGCGGCAGCTTGAAACAACATCAAGAGGAGACAGTATGAAAGCTACCGTGATGATGCCGCTGTGTCTCGGCATGGCGCTTCTGACCGCCACGGCCCAGGCCGCGCCCGCCATTTATCCTGTGGACACGGCGCGTTTTCTGGGCACGTCGAAGTTTGACTTCAAGGTGGAATTCGACCGGGAAATGAAGCAGTCCGACGTCGACGTCCGCATCAACGGCAAGAGCGTGGCCGAGGTGTTCGGCGCGAAGCCGGAGTTCATCGGAAACGAGGAAGGCAAGGGGTCTGCCATCATTCTGCGCAACGTATCCCTGAAGCCCGGCAAGTATGTGGTGACGGCAAAGGACGGCAGGGATGAAGCCTCCGCCAAGTGGGACGTGTACGGCACGCCGGAGGTGGCAAAGGCCAAAAACGTCATTCTGCTCATTGCCGACGGTCTCAGCATGGGGCACCGCACGGGCGCGCGTCTGCTTTCCAAGGGCGTGACCAACGGCATGTACAACGGTTGTCTTTCCATGGACACGCTGCCCTACACCGGTATGCTCGGCACCTGCAGCGTGGATTCCATTGCCGCCGACTCCGCCAACACGGCTTCCGCCTACATGACCGGTCACAAGTCCAGCGTGAACGCCATCGGCGTGTATGCCGACCGCACCAAGGATCCCTTTGACGATCCGCGTCAGGAGAACATCGCCGAGCTTCTGCGCCGCAAAACGAACAAGTCCATAGGCATCGTGTCCGACGCGGAAATCGAGGACGCCACGCCCGCTTCCGTGGTGTCCCATACCCGCAAGCGTTCGGAAAAGGCGGCCATTGTGGGAATGTTTGCCGACATCCGTCCCGAAGTGCTCATAGGCGGCGGCTCCGCGTATTTCCTGCCCCGCACGGTTCCGGGCTCCAAGCGCAAGGACGAGAAGGACTACGTGGAAGACTTCCGCAAGGCGGGCTACACGCTGGCCACCACGCGCACCGAGCTTATGAACGTCATGGAAAAGACGCCCGATCGTCTGCTCGGCCTGTTCCACACCGGCAACCTCGACGGCGCGCTCGACCGCAAGCAGCTCAAGAAGGGCACGGTGTCCAAGTTCCCGGATCAGCCCGACCTCACCGATTCCATGAACGCCGCGCTCAAGGTGCTGTCCAAGAATCCCAACGGCTTCTTCCTCATGCTGGAAGCCGGTCTGGTGGACAAGTACACGCATCCTCTGGACTGGGAGCGCGCCATTTACGACACCATCATGTTCGACAAGGTGGTGGCTCAGGCGCAGGCCTTCTGTGACGCCAACCCCGACACGCTTCTCATCGTCACCGGCGACCACACCCATGCGCTCAGCATCATAGGCACCGTGGACGACAATCTTCCCGGCGAGCTCATGCGCGACAAGGTGGGCATCTACGCGGCCGCGGGCTATCCCAACTACAAGGACGAGAACGGCGACGGCTACCCCGACAGCGTGAACGTGTCGAAGCGCCTCGCGGCCTTCATCGGCAACTATCCCGACCACTACGAGACCTTCCGTCCCAAGCTCGACGGCCCCTTCGTGCCTGCCGTGAAGGATGAAAACGGTCATTACATCGCCAACGCGGCCTACAAGGACGTTCCCGGAGCCCAGTTCGTGCCCGGCAATCTGCCCCGCACCGAATCCACGGGCGTGCACGCCATCGACGACCTCGTGGTGGGCGCGAGAGGCCCGAACGCCGATCAGATTCACGGTTTCATGAACAGCACGGAAATCTTCCGCATCATGGCCGAGGCCATGGCCCTCGGCAAGTGATGACGGATGCGGAAAGGGGGCGTGGGCTTCCTTTCCATGCTCGCCAGGCGCCCTGAATGTTCGGGGCGCCTTTTGCAGAATACGGGGGACGCGCCCTGTGCGGACAAAGGCCGGAAGGCTGAGCCTTCATGGTTCCCCGGTGGTTCCCGAACCTTTTTCCAACGGAAGCGAATATGAAAATCTGGCTGGCCGTGCTGCTCTGTGTTTTGCTCGGCGTTACGGCCGCGCATGCGGAAACGGAAAACCGCCTCAGCTTCGACGAGCTTTACAGCGGGGGAGGCGCGCTGGGACTGCGCTTTTCCGACAAGGTGCTGTCCTTTGAGGGCAGCCGCATCGTCATACGCGGCTTCATGGCGCCGCCGCTGAAGGCGGATTCGAACTTTTTCGTGCTCACCCGGGAGCCCGTGGCGCTCTGTCCGTTCTGCCAGTCCGACTCCGACTGGCCGGACAACATTCTGGTGGTGTACCTCTCGGAAAAAGAGCGCTTCGTGCAGAACAACACCGTCATAGAGGTGGAAGGCGATCTGGAAGTCGGGTCCTGGACGGACGAGAAGACCGGCTTCGTGAGTCAGATGCGCCTGCGCAATGCCACCTTCCACACGCTGTGAGGCATCATGGAAAACGATCTTCATCTGCGGAACATACGCTACAGCGTTCAGGACGGCGGAGGGGTGCGCCGCGTGCTGGACATTCCCGAGCTTTTTCTTCCCGGCGGCACGCTGGCGGGCATTTACGGCGATTCCGGCTCCGGCAAGACTTCGCTGCTCAACCTGCTCTGCGGCCTCATGCTGCCCGACGCGTGTCAGGGAAGCGAGCTGCGCTGGGGCGAGGATGACCTTCTCGCCATGCCGGAAGGCGCAAGAGATGCCTGGCGGGGGCGCCATGTCGGCATGATATTTCAGGACTTTCAGCTTTTTCCTCAGCTTACCGCCATGGAAAACGTGCTTTTGCCCGCCACGTTCCGACATTTTTCCATTCCCGAGGATTTGAAGGACCGGGCGCGCGATATGCTCAAAAGGCTCGGCATACGCCGGACAAGCGCGCCCGCGGGCGTGTTTTCCCGCGGCGAGCAGCAGCGCGTGGCCATGGCCCGCGCCGTGCTGTTTCGTCCCTCCGTGCTGCTTGCCGACGAACCCACGGCCAGCCTCGACCGCAGCAACGCCCAGCTCGTCACCGACGAGCTGGTGGATCTTGTCCGTTCCGAAGGCTGCACGCTCATCGTGGTCACCCATGAGCAGGTGCTGCACGGCAGGATGGACCGGCGCTACCGCCTCGAACGGGGCCGCCTTCTTGCCGGTGTGGACGACGAGCTCAAGAGAAAATAGGGGAAGGCGGAACGCCTCCGACAAAGGGCGTTCCTCCCTTTTCCGCGTCTTTCTTCCGGACGTTTCCCTCCGCTCTTTCCCGGAAGCTGCGGAGCTTGAAGGCGCGGAACGCGGGGCGGCGGTCCCGGTGTCCGGCCTTGCCCGGGGAGCTCAATGTCCCGAGAGGTTTCGCCGGAGAAAAAAGATTTTCCCGGCCACTCGGAAAGCGCGCCGGATGACGCGCCCGGGGCCGCATCAATGAATCATGTTCGCGAGGATGTCGCATGAATCCTTTTCTTTTTCTGCGCGGCGAGCTTCGCCGTTCCTTCGGCGGAGCGCTGGCGCTTGCGCTGGTGCTGGCCTTTGCCGGAAGTCTGAGTCCGGCCGTTTCCATGCTGGAGCGTTCCGTTCGTTCCGGCATGGCGCAGTCGGCAGACGCCTTTGATCTGCTCGTGGGCGCGAAGGGCAGCGCCGTGGATCTCGTGCTCGGCGCGGTGTACCTCCGGCCCGAGCCGCTTTCCCTGCTGCCTTCGGGCACGCTGGAAGAGGTGAAGGCGCACGGCGGCGTTCGCTGGGCGGCGCCGCTTGCCTTCGGCGATCGCTGGAAGAATTATCCCCTTGCGGGCACGTCGTCGGAACTCGTGACGCTGGGCGGAAAGCGTCCGCTCGCCTCGGGCAGGATGTTTCTGAACGCGGGCGAGGCCGTCGTGGGCGCGGGCGTGCCCCTGAAGGAGGGCGACAGCTTTTCTCCGAGTCACGGCAGCGTGGCCGAGGCCGCGCTCGACGGCGAGGGCGGCTCTTCCCACGCCCATGACCACAGTTTCCGCGTGGTGGGAAAAATGCCCGCCACGGGCACGCCCTGGGACAGGGCCGTGGTGGTGCCCATTGAGGCGCTCTGGAAGATGCACGATTCCGGAGCGGGCGAGGGGCGCTGCTCCGTGGTGGTGGTGAAGCCCGTGACCGTGGCCGACGCCTACCGGCTGCGCGGCGCGCTGAACGGGGGGGACTCGCAGGCCGTGTTTTCCGGCGAGGTGCTCACCCGGCTTTTCGGCATTCTTGAGCAGATGCACGACATCATGCTGCTGCTTTCCTCGGGCGCTCAGGCGGCGGCGCTTGCTGCGGCCCTTGTTTCCGGCTTCTTTGCCGTGGCCATGCGGGTGAAGGCCATGGCGCTTCTGCGGGCGCTCGGCGCGTCGCACGGATTCATTGCCGTGAGCGTGTGGCTCATGGTGTCGGGCGTGCTTCTTGCCGGCTGCGCCCTCGGCCTTGCGCTCGGCACGCTCATGGCCTCGGCGGTCAGCGCATGGATTCAGGCGGAAACGGGCGTGGCGCTTTTCGTGAGCCTTTCGTCCAAAGAATGTCTGGCGGCGCTTGCCACCGCGGGCTGCGGCTGCCTTGCCGCGTTTCTGCCCGCATGGTTTGCCTGCCGCAGAACGGCGGGCGAAATTCTGCGCTCGGCGTAGGAAGAAAGATCCGCCGAAAAACGGCGTGACGAAATGTGCGCAGAGGCGGCGCGAGGGATGCCCGCGCATGGCGTGCGGGTGCGCCGCCTCTGCAATGCGGCCGCAGCCATTGAGGGATGGGGCAGAAGAACGCTGCTCGTGAAAACTGCGGGCAGATCTGTGCGGCCGCAAAAAAGGGGAGGCTCGGGCCTCCCCTTTTCCGTGTCGTGTCGCCGCGTCTTTCCGCAGGGCTTCGCCTCCTTCCCTTCCGGGGGAGGGGCGAGCCCTGGCCGCGCTCAGCGCCTCGCGGCAAGGTCTATGACTTCGAGATCGTCGGGCACGTACACGCCGCCCCGGAAGGCCTGCTTCGCCTCCTCGGTGTAGCGTTCCTTGCGCAGGGACGGCGGCGTGCGGTCTTCGGTGTGCCAGAGCACGAGATTGCGCACGCGATGCTTTCCGGCAAGAAGGGCGGCTTCGCGCACGGTGCCGTGGCCGATGAGGCGAGGACGAAAGACGTTCGATTCCGCCTCCAGACAGAAGGCTTCGTGCAGGAGCCAGTCCGCGCCTTCCAGATAGTGGCCGCAGGCGGGCTGACAGGGCTCGTCGCCGGTGCACACGATGCGCTGACCTTCCGGGCTTTCCATGTGAAAGCCGAACTGTTCGGCCTTGCGCGAGTGCGTGTTGAAGAAGGTGACGGTGTGCCCGGCAATGCTGCGCTGCTCTCCGTCCTTGACGGGAACGAAGCGTATGCTGCCTCCCACGGTGGAAAACTGCTTTTCGCTCAGGGTGAACTGACAGATGGAACGCAGCTTTTCCGACAGACGCGTGTGGCAGTGAATGCGCAGAAGGTCGCTGCGCTTTTCCCGGAGAAAGAGCGATGAGACCATGCGCACGAGCCAGATGACGCCGAGAGAATGATCGATGTGCTGATGCGTGACGAAGATGTCCGTGATGTCGAGGAGGGATATGCCTGCCTTCTCAAGCTGAACGAGAATGCCGTTGCCGCCTCCGCCGTCCACCAGCAGACCGCCCTGCGGCCCATGAAGCATGAAACAGGTGTTGTAGTAGCGCAGCGCGTTGGCCGCTCCCGTGCCGAGAACCGTGAGCCTCTCCATGGAGAACCTCCTTGTCTTCTTTTTTCACGATACGAGGCGGAAGGGGCAGCGTCAAGGAGCGGAAGGCGTGCAGGACGCGCAGCCTGTGACGGCATTTTCCGCTTTTGACGCAGACGGGCCGCGGAAGCAGGGCGACGCCGAAATTTTTTCAGCCCCGCGCGCCGCGCCGCTTTTGCCGTGCTCTCCTGGCGGCGCCTTGCCGCATGCCGGAATCGAATCGCCCGGCGCATTTTTGGGGAAGATATTGAATTATTCTTTTATTCTCAGTGGTTGACGCAAGAATTTTCCGGATTGAAGATGAAGGATACGCCGGAGGAGCCATGCGAACGCCGCTGTCTGCCCCGTCCCGCGAAGGGACGGCCCTTGTCTTTCTTCTGCTGTCCGTTGCCGTGAGCGCGCTGGAATCGCTTCTGGTGCAGACCTTTTCCATCCATCACATGATGACGGCGGAAAGCCTTGCGGATACCGTCACGCCGTCGCTTGCGGCCGTGGACGCCCTCGTTCCGCTCAGCCTCGCGCTGCTTTCGCGCCGGGCGTATCTCGTCTTTCTGGTGCTGCAGAGCGTGACGGACGCCGTCATTCTGCACTATGCCGCCTTCTTCTACAACACGCTCACGCTCTCGGCCATGTATCATTCCATGCAGGGGCTCTCGAGTCTCGGCGGTTCCGTGTTCGTGTTCGTCCGGCCGGGCATTCTTTTCACGCTCGCCCTCGTGCTCGGCGTGCAGCTTGTTCTTGTCCGTCTCTCCGGTCTCAGCCGCGTGCTCTCGCCGCGCCTTCGCGCCGTGCGGGCCGCGGCGGTTCCGCTCTGCCTCATGCTCGTGGCCGTCACGGTGTTTCAGGAGCACGGCAGGTCGGGCATGCTCAGCCTGTGGACGGGCGAGGGGCCGCACGTCAGCACCTTCGACCGCCGCAGTCAGGAAGGCTCGAAGCAGTCCGTGCGGCGCCTCGGCTACCTTGCCACGTGGGCGGGGGAGTGGGCGGGCGGCTCGTACCGGGATTTGAGCCTCGTATACGCCGAAAAAAGGTGTGCGGATCCCGACGCGCTTTTTCGCGAAACGCACCGGGAGAAGGCAGGCGAGTGGTGCGGCTGCCCGCTGCCTTCCTTCTGGGGGCCCGTGGCCATGATTCAGGTGGAAAGCCTTGACTACGCCGCGCTTTCCATGAGCTTCGGCGGTCATGAGGTCATGCCCTTTCTGCGCTCGCTTCTGCCTTCGTCGCTGCTTCTCCGGGCCTTCGCCCCGCACAAGGTGGGCTCGGCCAATGCCGACTACGAGCTTTTGAACGGTCGCGTGGCGGAAGAGAACGTCATGTACTATTCCCACATACGGGACTACCCCGACAGCGTGATACGCGCGCTCGCGTCCCGTCGTCCGGCGGTGTTTCACGGGCTCGAGGGGGAACTTTTTCATCTCAGGGAGGCGTACCGTCTCATGGGCTTCGGGGAAACCTTCTTCAAGGAGGAGCTTGTCCGGGCGGGGTATCCGACAAGCACGCTGGCGCTTGAGCAGGTGACGGACGAGCACGTGCTCGACGCGGCGGCGAGGTATCTGGAGCAGGGCAGGGGAGAAGCGGTGTTTGCCGTGACCATGAGCAGCCACATTCCCTTCATGGAGCCGTGGCCGCCCTTCGGGCTCGGCCGGGGAATGTTTGCAAGGTACGTCTCCTCGCTGCGCTACGTGGACGGCTGTCTTGCCTCCTTTTACGCCCGTCTGCCGGAAGGAACGCTTTTCGTGCTCTGGGGCGACCACGGCAGCGACGTGTCCTATCCCTCGTTCATGAAGGACAACGGCAGGCACGTGCCCTTTCTCGTGAACGTGAAGGGGCGCGACGCATGGCTTGCCGGATGGGAGCGGGAAAAGGAGGAGCGTTCGTTCACGCTCTGCTCGCTCTCCTGGCTTCTGCGCAGGCTGCTCTTTCAGGGAAGCTGACGCCCTCGTCCGGGCCGGGCGAGGGCAAGGGCGAAGCAGAGGAGAAGAAGCAGCGCGCAGGCAAGGCCGAAGAGCTCGCGCCGGGCGTGCCGCTCCGCCATGCCGGGCTGCGCGTACGCGGCCATGCCCGCAAGACCCGCGGCGTCGAGCTCCTCCCCGGCCCAGGGCAGGACGACAAGCAGGCCCGCCGCCATGAGCAGAGCCGCCGCCGCGTTGCAGAGCGTCCAGGGGCTGCGGAGGGCGCTTTTTCCCGCAAGGAGCGTTAGCGCAAGACCGGTGAAGAGGGTGCCGAAGACCCCCACGGGCACGAGCACGCGCTGACTGACCACGGCGGCGGCCCGGAGCAGTCCGAAAAGGTCGTCTTCTCCGGCAAGCGGCGCTTCGTGCACGAGAATGAGCACGCACAGCACGCTGCCGAGCCACGAGGCCGCGGCGCCGACGTGCAGCACGCGAAGAGAGAGCCGTCCTTTGCTTTCAAGTGTCATGGGGTAGCTTCCTTTTTTCGTGGTCTTTCGGCGGGATACCACAGGGAGACGAAAAGCGGGATGATATTTTCCGTGCGGTTCGGCGGGAAAGGGACGTGCCGGGTCGCGGGGAGGTACGCGGGAAATTGCGCTTGACATTTCCTCCCGACGCGGGAAAACATACCTTTTTCGACTGCTTTCGGAGAGCGGTCTCTGACCGCGTGCCCCGCAAGGAATACCATGGCGCGTTCCCGCGCCCGGAGGAAAGCCTCATGGCTGAATATAAGAAAACGCTGAATTTGCCCGTCACCGGTTTTCCCATGAAGGCGAATCTGGTTCAGAAGGAACCGGAAATGCTGAAGTTCTGGGAAGAGAACAATGTGTTCCAGCTCATGCAGGACGCTTCCGGCTCCCGGGGCGAATTCGTGCTGCACGACGGCCCGCCCTACGCCAACGGACACATTCATCTCGGCACGGCGCTGAACAAGATTCTCAAGGACATGATCATCAAGTCCCGCAACCTCATGGGCTGGAAGACCGGCTACATTCCCGGCTGGGACTGCCACGGTCTGCCCATCGAGCACAACGTGGAACTTGAGCTCGGCGACAAGAAGAAGGATCTGCCCGCGCACGTCATCCGCAAGCGCTGCCGCCAGTACGCGCAGAAGTTCCTTGACATTCAGCGCAAGGAATTCAAGCGCCTCGGCGTGCTCGGCGACTGGGACCATCCCTACATGTCCATGGATCCGGCCTATGAGGCCGTGACCGCCTCGGAACTGGCCACCTTCGTGGAGAGGGGCGGCGTGGTGCGCAGCAAGAAGCCCATCTACTGGTGCTGCCACTGCAAGACCGCCCTTGCCGAAGCCGAAGTGGAATACCGCGACCTTTCCTCGCCTTCCATCTACGTGCGCTTCCCGCTGCCCGATCCGAAGCTCAGAGACGTGTTCCCGAACGCCGACGTGTCGCGCGCCTACATCGTCATCTGGACCACCACGCCCTGGACGCTGCCGAGCAACCTTGCCGTGTGCGTGCATCCCGAATTCCGCTATTCCCTTGTGGAGACCGGCGGCAGCCAGTACATTCTGGCTTCCGAGCTCGTGGAGGGCTGCGCCAAGACCTTCGGCTGGACCGACTACGCCGTCATCGGCGAGACCACCGGCGACAAGCTGGACCGTCTTGAGGCCCGTCATCCCTTCATCGACCGTCCCTCGCTCATCATCAACGGCGAGCACGTCACCCTCGACGCCGGCACGGGCTGCGTGCACACCGCTCCCGGTCACGGCCGCGAGGACTATGAAGTGGGCATGAAGTACGGCCTTGACGTGTATTCTCCCCTCGACGACGAGGGCCGCTTCCTGCCTTCCGTGGAATTCTTCGCCGGAATGCAGGTCTTCGACGCCAACCCCGCCGTCATCGCCAAGGTGGAGGAACTCGGTCATCTTCTGGCCCGTCAGGACATCAGCCATTCCTATCCCTGCTGCTGGCGCTGCAAGAATCCCGTCATTTTCCGCGCCACCACGCAGTGGTTCATCGGCATGGAACCCAATGACCTGCGCGCCAAGGCGCTCGACGCCATCAAGAACAAGGTGAAGTGGATTCCTTCCTGGGGTCAGGGCCGCATCTACAACATGGTGGAATCGCGTCCCGACTGGTGCATTTCCCGCCAGAGAATGTGGGGCGTGCCCATTCTCGCCCTCATCTGCAAGGACTGCGGCGAAGTGTGGAACGACCCGGCATGGATGCGCGAAATAGCCTCGCGCTTTGCCACGCATCCCACGGGCTGCGACTACTGGTATGAGCACGACGTTTCCGAAATCGCTCCCGAAGGCCTCACCTGCCCGCACTGCGGCGGAAAGCACTGGGAGAAGGAAGACGACATTCTCGACGTGTGGTTCGACTCCGGCACCAGCTTTGCCGCGGTCATGGAAAAGCGTCCCGAAGGCCGCGTTCCCGCGGATCTGTACCTTGAAGGGTCCGACCAGCACCGCGGCTGGTTCCACAGCTCCCTGCTCGTGGCCGAAGGCACCCGCGACATTCCGCCCTACAAGGCCGTGCTCACCCACGGCTACGTGGTGGACGGCAACGGCCGCAAGATGTCCAAGTCCGTGGGCAACGTGGTGGCTCCTCAGGAAGTCATCGACAAGTACGGCGCGGAACTTCTGCGTCTGTGGGTCGCTTCCGTGGACTACCGCGAGGACATCCGCTATTCCGAAGAGATCATGAAGCGCCTTGTGGACGCCTATCGCCGCATCCGCAACACCTGCCGCTACATTCTCGGCAGCATTCACGACCTCACGCCTGAAAAGCTCGTGCCCTTCGCCTCCATGAAGCCGCTCGACCGCTACGCCCTGAGCCTCGTGGCCGCCTTCCACGAGTCTGCGGAAACCGCGTATCAGGAATACGAGTTCCACAAGGTGTTCCAGGGCCTGCACGGCCTGTGCGCCACGGAACTTTCGGCCTTCTATCTCGACGTGCTCAAGGATCGCCTGTACTCCTCGCTGCCCGACAGCGCCGAACGCCGTTCCGCCCAGAGCGCGCTGTATCAGATGATGCTCATCCTGCTGCGCGACATGGCGCCCATCATGAGCTTCACCGCCGAAGAGGCCTTCCGCTATCTGCCCGAGGCCCTGAAGCCCGTGGACGCCGAAGGAAAGAGCGTGGTCACCGTGTTCGCCATGCCTCCCGTGGACGCCTCGAAGTTCCGCCTGTCCGACGACGAGCGCGGCGCGTGGGAAATGGTCATGGACATCCGTGCGGGCGTCACCCGCGCCATTGAGCCTCTGCGCAAGGAAGGCGTCATCGGTCACGCGCTCGACACCCACGTCACCCTGTACGTGGACGACAAGCTCCGCGCCGCCATTGCCGACAGCGGGGCCGACATGCGCTCGGTGTGCATCGTGTCGCAGCTCGACCTTGCGCCCTTCAAGGACGCGCCCGTGGATGCGCTGGCGAACGCTCAGCTCGACGAGTGCCCCGGCCTTGCCGTGCGCGTGAAGAAGGCCGACGGCGAAAAGTGCGAACGCTGCTGGATGTACTCGGACAAGATCGGCTCCGATCCCGAGCATCCCACGCTGTGCCCGCGCTGCGCTGCGGTCATGAAGGAACTTGAGGCCGGAGAAAAAGAGTGAAAGGGGCGGTAAACCGCCATGTCGTCGTCTTTTCGGTGGCGCTGGTCTGGCTCGTGCTGGACCAGCTCACCAAGGCGGCCGTTGCGGCACGCATTGCCGTGGGAAGCGGGTTTTCCGTCATCGACGGCTGCTTCAACCTCGTGCACGTGCTCAACCGCGGCGCGGCCTTCGGCTTTCTGAACAGCGACGAGACGAACTGGCAGTTCTGGCTGTTTTTTGCGGCCGCGCTGCTCGTGGCGGGCGTCGTCGTGCACATCGTGCGCACGTCCGCCTACAGCCGCACGCTGTTCATCGGCCTGGGGAGCATACTCGGCGGCGCGGCGGGCAATCTCATCGACAGGGTGCGCTTCCGCGCCGTGACCGACTTTCTGGACGTGTACTGGGGCGCGTGGCACTGGCCGGCCTTCAACGTGGCGGACATTGCCATATGCCTCGGGGTGCTTCTTGCCGGAATTGCGCTTCTTCGGCAGGGACGTGAAGACGACGGGGGAAAATAGCCGTGCTCATTTCCGACCTCAGCAGCGAACAGCTGCTCATGCTCATCATTCCGGCGCTGCCCAACATGTGGGCCTTGAAGCACGCCATGTACCACGACTTTCCCACCACGAAGGAAAAGTACCGCTGGATGATGGCCTGCGTGTTCGTGCCCTGCCTTGCGGGCGTGGCCTACTACTTTGTGGGCAGAAAGCACGCCAGCAGGGAAAAGGTGGACATACGGGCAAGAATTGAGGCCGAGCGTGCCCGGGCCGCCGAGGAAAAGGCGAAGGCTGCCGAAGCCGCCGCCCCGGGCGACGAGGGCGCCGTGTCTCTGGAGGCGCGCGAGGCCGTTTCTTCTGCCGCGCTTCTGCCGGAAGCGGACGGAAAGGCCGCGCCTTCTCCGGAAGCTGAGACGCAGGGGACGGAAAAGGCGTCTTTCGCCGACGTCCTTCCCCGTGAGGAAGGTGAACGGCCCGGTGCGAAAAAGCGCGCGGCGGGCGATGAATGGTCCTTCGGCTGTCCCGACGAGAGTCGGAAGCCGCAGGCATGAATTTTTGACTGAAGCCCCGGGCCGAGCGCCTTTCAGGGAAAATGTCCCCGGTCGGAGCGGAGCTTTCATGCAACGGGGGCGGGCAGGGCCCGCGTCCTCATCAATCAGGAGAAAAGGTCATGGAACTTATGAAATGGGGCCGCAATCTCGCCCTGTTGTCCCTGCCTCTGATGCTGACGGCGTGCGTGACGAGCAGCGAGCATAACGCTCTTCAGGCCCAGGTCAATCAGATCAACCGTCAGGTGAGCAGCAGCCAGACCAATCAGGCCGACAGCTGGTCGCAGCTCATGGAAATGCGTCAGGAGCTTTCGGAACTGCGCGGTCAGCTCGACACGCTGAACTATGCCCTCCAGCGCGCGGGCGGCGCGCAGAAGATGGCCGACACTCTGGCCGTGCACGATCGCGCCCTGCATCTTCTGGAAAGCCAGATGGCGCTGGATCTGCAGCTCGGCGGCGAACAGCCCGGTCAGGCCGGCATTCCCGGCGCCGACGCTTCGGCCGCCGTGCCCGGCGCGCAGGCCGCCGCGCCTTCCGTGGCCGCAGCTCCCGCGGCGGCAGCGGCTGCCGCACCCGCCGCGCAGCCTGCGGCGGGCGTGGACATGGCGCAGGCCCTGTACGACAACGGCATGAAGTCGTTCAACTCCC
The DNA here is from genome assembly GCA_037230945.1 of bacterium. Taxonomy (GTDB): domain Bacteria; phylum Desulfobacterota; class Desulfovibrionia; order Desulfovibrionales; family Desulfovibrionaceae; genus Mailhella. The sequence goes on along the minus strand of JAXUUT010000062.1, from coordinate 15,461 downwards.
GCAACTATCAGGCCGCGCTGCGCTCCTTCAGCGACTTCACCAAGACCTACCCCAAGAACAAGCTGGTTTCCAACGCGTGGTTCTGGCAGGGCGAGTGTCAGTATCAGCTCAAGAACTACGCCGAAGCCGCGCTGGCCTATGAAAACGTGATTTCCGGCTATCCCAACAGCGTGAAGGCTCCGGCCTCCTACCTGAAGCAGGGCATGTCCTTTTTGCAGCTCAACAAGAAGGCTGCGGCCAAGCAGCGCCTTACCGAACTTACCCGCAAGTTCCCCAAGGCTCCCGAGGCCACCCGCGCCAAGCAGGTCATTTCTCAGAACAAGCTGTAGTTTTTCCGCGGTCTGAGGCTTTTGCTTCAGGCCGCTTTTCTCCTCCGGCGGAACTGCCCCGGCCGGAACGTCCGACTTGTTCGCTCTCCCGGCAGCGGGGGAGCCGTGATTTCGAGCCCGTCGCCCTTACGGCGTCGGGCTCCGTGCGTCTGCTGGCCTGCCCGACGCTTACTTGGCAACCGGGGAAGAATCGGCTATAATATTCCGTTTTCTCAAGAAAGTCATATACTTCATTCTCTTATCAGGATTCGCCAATGTCGGATACCATAACGAACGACGAGGAGCTTCAGATCACGGCTCCTGAACATTCTCTGCCGCCCTGCGCGCTGGAAGAGCTGCCCGAGGTCATGCAGCAGGCCTGCGCGCGCGCCGGCTGGACGCGCCTCATGCCCGTGCAGACGCACGCGCTTCCCTATCTCATGGCCGGCCGCGACCTCATGGTGCAGTCCCGCACGGGCAGCGGCAAGACCGGCGCGTATCTGCTGCCGCTTCTCTCCCTGCTCGATCCTGCGGAAAAGAAGCCGCAGGCCCTCATTCTTGCGCCCACGCGCGAGCTCGCCAGTCAGGTGGAGCACGAGGCGCATCTTCTTTTTGAAGGCACGGGCCTTGCCGTGACCGCCCTGTACGGCGGCGTGGGCTACGGCCGCCAGCTCGAGGCCCTGCGCGAGGGCGTGCAGGTCATCGTGGGCACGCCCGGCCGCGTGCTCGACCATCTTCTGCGCCGCACCCTTTCCCTCGACGCCCTGCGCGTCCTTGTCTTCGACGAGGCGGACAGAATGCTCTCCATCGGCTTCTATCCCGACATGAAGGAGATTCAGCGCTATCTGCCCTCGCATCCCATGCTTGCCGCGCTCTTTTCCGCCACCTATCCCCAGCACGTTCTGAACCTCGCCGGGGAATTTCTGCGCGAGCCCGAGATGCTCAGCCTCTCGCAGGGACACGTGCACGTGGCCACCATTCAGCATTTCTTCGTGGAATGCGGACGCATGGACAAGGACCGCACCCTGGTGCGCCTCATGGAAACCGAGAATCCCACCTCGGCCATCATCTTCTGCAACACCAAGTCCAACGTGCACTACGTCACCGCCGTGCTCAAGGGCTTCGGCTACAATGCCGACGAGCTTTCCGCCGACCTTTCCCAGAACAGGCGCGAAGACGTGCTGAACCGCCTGCGCGAGGGCAAGGTCCGTCTTCTCGTGGCCACGGACGTGGCCGCCCGCGGCATAGACATTCCCGCGCTCTCCCACGTGTTTCTCTACGAGCCGCCGGAAGACCGCGAGTCCTACATCCACCGCGCGGGCCGCACGGGCCGCGCCGGAGCGGCGGGCACGGTCATTTCTCTTGTGGACATCATGGAGAAGATGGAGCTTCTGCGCATCGCCTCCTTCTACCGCATCGACCTCGTGCCGCTCTCCAATCCCACGGACGAGGACGTGGCCGTGGCCGTGGGACGGCGCGAGACCGCGCTGCTCGACGCGCGCCGCAGAGCCTGCACCGGACTTCAGCTTGAGCGCGTGCGCCGGTATCTGCCGCTTGTGAAGGAGCTTGCCGGAAGCGACGACGAGGATCAGCTGCTTCTGCTCGCGCTGCTCATGGATGCGGACTATCAGCGCAGCCTCGGCATGGAACAGTCGCTGCCTTGTCCCCGCACGGCCGCAGAATCCGGTCGTTCCTCCTCCCGGCGCGGCAAGGGCCGCGAGAAGGCCGAAGGCGCGGAAGCCGGAGGCGAGGAGAAGCCCCGTTCAAAGAAGCGCAGACGCGGCAGAGGCCGCGGAGCCGAGGGTGAAGGCGACGCTTCCGCCGCAGCCGTGACGCAGCAGGAGGGCGCTGCCGAAAGCGCGTCCGCCGAGACCGCGCCCGCTGAAAGCGCAGTCGCCCAAGAAGCGTCTTCCGGCAGCGAGGGCCGTTCCCGTCGTCCGCGCCGCCGTTCCCGCCGTCGTTCCCACGCGGAATCAGGGGCGGAAAAGGGCGTCGAAGGCGCTGCGGAATCTTCGTCTCAGGCGGGCGAAACGGAGTAGGACCGTGCAATTTTCCGGCACGGTGGTCGATCCGCAGGCGGGCAACGCCAGCCCCGAGGCGCTTGTCGGCACCTTTGAGGCGCTGCTTGCCGAAGCGGATTTCACCGCCTTTTTAAAAATGCTCGGCATCGGCCGCATGGCCTTTTCCGCGAAACGGGCCATGCGGCCCGTGTTCACGGCGCTTTGCATCGGCGTATGGCGTCTTGCGCTGCAAAGGGCCGTGCCCGACCGCTGCGACGAGGCCTACGAGGCCTATCTTGCCACGCTCTGGCCGAAGGTGAAGGACGCCGACGCCTTCATGGTGCTCGTGCGCGACGTGGCCGGGCACATGCCGAGGCGCGGCGAGGACGATTTCACCCCCACGGCACGGGACGTGTTCGCGCGGGCGGGCAGAGAACCCGATCAGGCCGCCCTTGTGGGCATGGCGCTTTTTCTGCGCCGCATGTACGATTATTTCTTCAACCATCTCATGTAACAGGAATCACTATGCCTCAGTACGGCGATCTCGTCATTCTGGCTTCTCCGCGCGGCAAGCGTCACATCTACCGCATGGAGGAGGGACACGACCTGCACACGCAGGACGGCGTCATGCGCGCGGCCGACGTTGTGGCCGCCGAGTTCGGCTCCGAAGTGCGCACCGCCATGGGCGTGCCCTTCCGTCTGGAAAAGCCCCAGCTCTACGACCTGGTCATGGGCATCAAGAGACAGACGCAGATCATGTATCCCAAGGACATGGGACTCATCTGCTTCAAGCTCGGCGTGGGCAACGGCCGCACCATACTCGAAGCCGGTTCCGGCTCCGGCGGCTTCACGCTGGCGCTTTCGTGGTTTTCCGGTCCGAACGGCCATGTGCACAGCTTCGAGGCGCGCGAGGAGTTCCACAAGCTCGCCATGCGCAACGTGGCATGGGCGGGCGTGGGCGACAACGTGACCTTTCATCTGCGCGACATTGCCGACGGCTTCGGCGTGGACGATCCCGACGTTCTGAACGGGCAGAAGGGCGACGCGCTCTTTCTCGACGTGCGCACCCCGTGGGAGTATCTCGACGCCGCGCGCGAGGCCCTTGTGCCGGGCGCGCCCATAGCCTTCCTGCTGCCCACCGTCGAGCAGGTGTCGGAGCTCATCAAGGCGCTTGAAATCGGCCCCTTCGAGGAAACGGAAGTGTGCGAGATACTCGTTCGTCCGTGGAAGGTCGTGCCCGGACGCCTGCGTCCCGCCGACCGCATGAGCGCCCACACCGCGTTTCTCGTGTTCACGCGGATTCAGGAGCGCAGCGCCGAATGGGACGAGCGCATTCCGCTCGGCACCCGCGAGCGCAAGCAGGAAGCCGCACGGCAGGCCCGTCTTGCCGCCGCCCGCGGCGAAGATCCCGACGCCGTGGATTACGAATTCTAGCGGGAGCACCGTTTCCGGCCGGGGTCTTCCCGGCCTTTCTTTGCCTTCTGCGGCCCGTCCGCCGGGCCGGTTCTGCATTTTGTCACCGCAACGCGGGGTCTTCCCCGGATATCGTCATGAACATCACCATTCAGAATCTTTCCAAGTCCTACGGCGGACGCGACATTTTCCATGACTTTTCGCTGGACATCGTGGACGGCATGCGCCTTTGCGTGTGCGGCCCCAACGGAACGGGCAAGTCCACACTGCTGCGCATGATGGCCGGGGTGATTGCGCCCGACGGAGGCCGCGTGATCATTCCGCACGGCTGCCGCGTGGGCTACGTGGAACAGATGCTGGATGAAAAGACCCTGGACGTGCCGCTTCTGGAATGGGTGCAGGCCGCGCTTCCCGACTGGGGCGACTTCTGGCAGGAATGGGAAAAGGCGCAGAGCGCGGGCGACGAGGCGGCCATGAACCGCCTCATGGCGCGCCAGCACGACCTTGAGACGCGCTACGGCTACAATCCCGAGCAGCGCGCGCAGACCGTGCTTTCCGGCCTCGGATTCTCAAAGCAGAAATGGGATCTGCCCATCCGTCAGCTTTCCGGCGGATGGCGGGAGCGCGCCAAGCTTGCGCGCGTGCTCACCGCGGGCGCGGACGTGCTCTTTCTCGACGAACCTACCAACCATCTCGACCTCGAGGCCGTGGAATGGCTGGAAGAATTCCTTCTGGAGTTCAAGGGCATACTGGTCTTCGTGGCGCACGACCGCGTGTTCATGGACCATGTGGGCACCCACGTTCTGTACCTCGGCGCGTCCAAGCCCATATTCCGCAAGTGCAACTACACCAAGTTTCTGGAACTTCAGGCGGAAATCGAGGAGCAGCGCGAACGCGAGGCCAGGCAGATAGCCGACGATCTTGCGCACAAGATGGACTTCGTGCGGCGCTTCAAGGCCAAGGCCACCAAGGCGCGTCAGGCCGGCTCCCGTCAGAAGCAGGCGAAGAAGCTCGAAAAGGAGCTCGAGCAGTACAGGCCGGAGCCCAAAAGGCGCGAGCTTTCCTTCAAGTGGCCCGAAGCCGCGCCTTCCGAAAAGGTGGTGCTTTCCGTGGCGGATCTGGCCTTTCATTTCCCCGACGGCACCACGCTGTGGCCGCCGCTCACCTTTTCGCTGTTCCGCGGTCAGAGAGTGGGCCTCGTGGGGCACAACGGCTGCGGCAAGTCCACGCTGCTCAAGATTCTGGCGGGCAGGCTGGCCCGCACGGGCGGCACGTTCACCATGGGATCCACCACGCGCATGGGCTACTACAGTCAGCAGCAGGCCGAAACGCTGGATCTCGGCGGCACGGTGCTCGGAGAAATGCGCCGTCTGTCCGACCCGCACACCTCGGAAGAGGAACTCATGAGCGTGCTCGGCCTGTTCATGCTGGGACAGGGCTATTTCGACCGCGCCATCGATTCTCTTTCCGGCGGCGAGCGCAGCCGTCTCGTGCTCGCGCTGCTCTTTCTGCGCCGCTGCAACTTTCTCGTGCTCGACGAACCCACCAACCATCTGGATCTCGAAAGCCGCGACGCCCTCGTGGAGGCGCTTGAGGCCTTCGACGGCACGCTGCTCGTGGTGGCCCACGACCGGCATCTGCTCTCCGAGGCCGTGGACGAAATATGGGCCGTGGACGAGAAGGGCATCACCGTCTACAAGGAAGGCTTTGCGCAGTACGACGCGGCAAGGCGCGCGGCGCGCACCGCGTCCGCCCGTCAGCAGGCCGCGCCTGCCGAAGCTTCCGCCGCTTCCACCTCTCCGGCCGTGCGTCCCCTGCCGGGAACCAACCTTTCCCGCGAGGATCTGAAAAAGCTCAAGCGCGAGCAGGCCGAGCAGCGCAACGCGCTCTACAAGAAGCTCAAGCCCCTTCAGGCGCGCTACGAGGAGCAGGAAAAGACCTTTGAGGCGCATCTTGCCCGTCAGGAGGAAGTGGAAGGCCTGCTCGCCGATCCTGCGGTATACGCCGACGGCGCGAAGTCCACGGAGCTGCTCAAGGAGTTTCATGAGCTTCAGCAGCGCACGGAAAAGGAACTTGAGGCGCTGGGCGAGCTTGAGGCGCAGATTTCCGAGCTTGAGGCGCAGCGCGCGGCCCTTTCCCTCGACGGGGGAGAGTAGTCTTCCGGATGGCGCGTCGTGAGCGCTCGGGCGGCAGAGGCGTCCTGTGCGGGGAGCTTCGGCGGCCCCGGCTCTTGACAGCGCGCGTCTTTTTTCGGAAAAAGCCCGTTCCGACTTCCGCCGAAAACGCCCCGCCCGAAGATTTCTGCCTTTCCGGCAGGCGCTGATTTCAATTCTGCGGGCCGAAGAAGCGGAAAAAACGCCCGGCTGTCATCATTCTGCCGCACTCGCGTGTCATGATGGCGGACGAAGTCGTGAGGATGGCGCTGACCCGTCGTTTTTTTTCTGGAAATTTTTCCGGGAAAGGGCGACTATCGGAGCGGACACGGACAATCGTCGGAAAGCCGTTTTTCTTTTCAGCGAGGAGAGCCCCGTGATCGATCAGAGTTACTTGCAGTGCCATTTCTTCAGACAGCAGACCAAGGACGGGACCATGCACAGAAAGAAGCCGCAGTCCGGCAGGGTGTACCGCATAGGCGAAGCCGCCCGTGCGCTGAACCTTCAGACGAGCGTGCTTCGTTTCTGGGAAGGGGAGTTTCCCGGCCTTCAGCCCGTGCGCACGCCCAAGGGACAGCGTCTGTATTCGGAAAGCGACATGGAGCTTCTGCGCCGCATCCGTTCCCTGCTCCATGAGCAGGGCATGACCATTGAAGGCGCGCGCCGCGTGCTTGCGGGCGAAGCCATGCCCGAGCTTGCCGAAGCGCTTTCCGGCCGCCCGGCCAGGCAGGGAGCCGACGAGGGCCTGCTTGCCGACGTTTTGAAGGAACTTATGGAAATACGGGACATTCTCACCAGCAACCCGTCCAAGGAGAACCGCTCATGATACTTTCGCCCTCGCTTCTTTCCGCCGACTGCGGACATCTGGCAGAAACCCTGAAGAACCTGGAGGAAGCCGGGGTGAAGTGGGTGCACTGGGACGTGATGGACGGGCAGTTCGTGCCCAACATCACCTTCGGACAGCACGTCATCAAAGGCCTGCGCCCGGCGTCGGGTCTTTTTTTTGACGTGCACCTCATGATCGAGAGCCCGGAGCGCTACCTTGCCGACTTCAAGGCCGCGGGCGCGGACATGCTCGTGGTGCACGCCGAAGCCACCGTGCATCTTCAGCGCACGCTTGCGGAAATACGCCGTCTCGGCATGAAGGCGGGCGCGGCGCTCAATCCCGCAACGCCGCTCGGCGTGCTCGACTATGTCCTGGACGACCTCGACATGGTGCTCGTCATGAGCGTGAACCCCGGATTCGGGGGACAGAAATTTCTGCCCGCCACGCTGCGCAAGGTTGCGCAGCTGCGGGCAAAGCTCAACGAGGCCGGACGTTCCGACTGCCTCATTCAGGTAGACGGCGGCGTGAATCTTGAAAACACCGGAGCGCTGGTCAAAGCCGGAGCGAACGTGCTTGTTTCCGGCTCCGCGTTTTTCGGTCATCCTCCCTTCAGCGAACGTCTTGCCGCCTTCACGGCCGCGGCGTGCTGAGCCTTTTCCTGCAATACCTCCAAGGAGACAGCCTTTATGCCTACTCGTGCAGAACTTGCCAATGCCATCCGCGCCCTTTCCATCGACGCCATCGAGAAAGCCAAGTCCGGTCATCCGGGCGCTCCTCTGGGCATGGCCGACATGGCCGAAGCCCTGTGGCGCGGTTTTCTGAAGCATAATCCTGCCGATCCCGCATGGCCCAACCGCGACCGCTTCGTGCTCTCCAACGGCCATGCCTCCATGCTGCTCTATTCTCTGCTCCATCTCACCGGATACGACCTTTCCATGGACGACATCCGCTCTTTCCGCCAGCTCGGCGCGAAGACTCCCGGGCATCCCGAGCTCGGCGTGACGCCCGGCGTGGAAATGACCACCGGCCCGCTCGGACAGGGCATTGCCACGGCCGTGGGCATGGCCCTTGCCGAACGCATGATGGCCCATGAGTTCAACCGCGAAGGCTTCCCCGTCATGGATCACTACACCTGGGTGTTCCTCGGCGACGGCTGCCTCATGGAAGGCGTGTCGCAGGAAGCCTGCTCGCTTGCCGGCACCTGGAAGCTCGGCCGCCTCATCGCGCTGTATGACGACAACGCCATTTCCATCGACGGCAGGGTGGAAGGCTGGTTCACCGACGACACGCCCGGCCGCTTCGAGGCCATGGGCTGGCACGTGGTGCGCGGCATCGACGGCCACGACCCCGAGGCCCTCGACATGGCCATCCGTCAGGCCATGGCCGTGACGGACAAGCCTTCGCTCATCTGCTGCAAGACCGTCATCGGCCGCTTTGCGCCCACCAAGGCCGGTACGGCCGCCTGCCACGGCTCGCCGCTCGGACCCGAAGAAGCCGCGGCCGCCCGTGCCGCCATGGGCTGGAGCGCCGAGCCCTTCACCGTGCCGGAAGACATCCGCGCCGCGTGGGACGCCCGCGAAAAGGGCGCGGCCGCCGAAAAGGCCTGGGACGACATGTTTGCCGCCTACGCCGCGGCCTATCCCGAGCTTGCCGCAGAGTTCCGCCGCCGCATGGCCGGAAAGCTTCCCGAAGCCTGGCCCGACGCGGCCCGTGCCGCCGTGGAGGCCGCCCGCGCCGAAACCAAGGACGTGGCCACCCGTGCGGCGGGCAAGAACGCCCTCAATGTCATCGCTCCCGTGCTGCCGGAGCTCGTGGGCGGCTCGGCCGACCTCAGCGGCTCCGTGGGCACCGAGCACAAGGGCGCAAAAACCCTCGACGTGTCCGACTACTCGGGCAACTACATCCGCTACGGCGTGCGCGAGTTCGGCATGGGCGCCATCATGAACGGCCTCAGGCTGCACGGCGGCTTCCTGCCCTACGCGGGCACGTTCTTCGTGTTTTCGGATTACGCCAAGAGCGTGATCCGTTCTGCGGCCATCATGAAGCTTGCCGTCATCTGGGTGCTTACTCATGATTCCATCGGCGTGGGCGAAGACGGCCCCACCCATCAGCCCGTGGAGCAGATCGCCGCGCTGCGCATGACTCCCGGCGTAGAGGTGTGGCGTCCGTGCGACAGCACCGAGGCGGCCGTGGCCTGGACGGCGGCCGTGGAATACGGCAAAGGCCCCGTGTGCCTCGTCATGAGCCGTCAGAATCTTCCCCAGCAGCAGCGCAGCGACGAGCAGGTGGCGGCCATCCGTCGCGGCGGCTACGTGCTCAGGGACTGCGAGGGCGAACCGGAACTCATTTACATTGCCACGGGTTCCGAAGTGCAGCTCGTCATGCAGGCCGCCGAAAAGCTCGCCGCGGAAGGTCGCCGCGTGCGGGTGGTTTCCATGCCTTCCTGCGAGGTGTTCGACCGTCAGGACGCCGCCTACCGCGAATCCGTCCTTCCCTCTTCCGTGCGCGCCCGCGTGGCTGTGGAAGCGCAGACCGCCGCCTGGTGGTGGAAGTACGTGGGACTTGACGGCCGAGTCATTGGTATGGAAACATTCGGAGCCTCCGCTCCGGCGGGAAAACTGTTCCCGAAGTTTGGCTTTACGGTAGAAAACATTGTGCGGCAGTCGCTTGAACTGCTGTAAGGAAAGGAGAAAACCGATGAAAGCACTGACCATGAACGATGTGGACATGAAGGGAAAGCGCGTTGTCATGCGCGTGGACGTGAACGTGCCCATCCATGACGGCGTCATTACCAGCGACAAGCGCATCCGCGCCGTGCTGCCCACCATCAAAAAGGCCCTGGACGCCGGCGCCGGCGTCATCCTTCTCGCCCATCTCGGCCGCCCCACCGAAGGCGTGTTTGAAGAAAAGTTCTCCCTGCGTCCCGTGGCCGCGCACATGGGCAAGCTGCTCGGCATGCCCGTGGAATTCTGCGCCGAACCTCTGAAGGGCGTGGAATGCAAGCCCGGTCAGGTGGTGCTGTGCGAGAACGTGCGCTTCTTCAAGGGCGAGAAGAAGAACGACGAGGAGCTCGCCGCCAAGTACGCCGCCATGGGCGACATCTATGTGATGGACGCCTTCGGCGCGGCCCATCGCGCGCAGGCCTCCACCGAAGGCGCGCTGCGCAAGGCCGCCGTGGCCGTGGCAGGCCCCCTCATGTTTGCGGAAATGGAAGCCGCCACCAGACTGCTCGACAATCCCGAGCGTCCGCTTTTCGCCATCATCGGCGGTTCCAAGGTTTCCACCAAGCTCACCGTGCTTGAAAATCTGCTCAAGCACGTGGACGGCCTCATTGTGGGCGGCGGCATTGCCAACACCTTCCTGGAGGCCGCAGGCTGCAACATGGGCTCCTCTCTCGTGGAAAAGGACCTCATTCCCGAAGCCAAGCGCCTCATCGACATGGCCAAGGAACGCAACGTGCTTCTGCCTCTGCCCACCGACGTGGTGGTGGCCCCGAGCTTCGAGCGCGCTTCCGAAGCCGTGACCAAGAAGGTGTCCGAGCTTTCCGCCGAAGACTGCGCCTTCGACATCGGCGAAGAGACCGTGAAGGCCTATGCCAAGATTCTCGCCGACGCCCGCACCATCGTGTGGAACGGCCCCGTGGGCGCGTTTGAGACCGTGCCCTTCGACAAGGGCAGCCGCGCTCTGGCCGACATTCTCGCCGATTCCAAGGCCTATACGCTGGTCTGCGGCGGCGACACCGTGGCCGCTGTGGAATCCTTCGGCGTGGCCGCGAAGATGGGGTATCTCTCCACCGGCGGCGGCGCCTTCCTTGAAGTGCTCGAAGGCAAGACCCTGCCCGCCGTGGCCGCTCTTGCCGACGCTGCTTCCAAGTAAGAAAAAGCGGGGGATCGTTCCCCTGCACGCATGATGAAAAGGCCGTCTTCCTTCGGGAAGGCGGCCTTTCTGCGTCTGGGGGACGGAGCGGGCGAGGGAGGCGGGGCTTTTGCTGCCGGCGGGAATTTCCGGACCTTTGCATCGCGGAGATTCCCCGGAGAGGGGAGGGCGTCGCCGGAAACGTCGCCTTGGAGCAGGCTTCTTCAATCTGCGCTTCGAGGTCGCACCGCCCCGTGCCCGCCCGACGGAACGGACGAGGAGACTTCCGCCGGGTCAGCGTATTTTGAGCTTCTTCATTCTGGCGCGGAGCGTGCTGGGATTGATGTCCAGAAGTTCCGCGGCGCCGCCCCGGCCCGCAAGGCGTCCCTTCGTCATGGCAAGAACGCGCATGATGTGTGATTTTTCCACGTCTTCCAGACGCAGGGAGGCAGGGGAGGGCGACGGTGACGCCGCAACGCCCGGCTGCTTCATCTCCAGAGGCGGAAACATGTTCCTGAAGAGATCTTCTCCGGCCTCTATGGTGAACTCGGTGCTTCTCTTGCCGCTCCACAGCAGCATGGCCCTGGTGACGGCGTTCTGCATTTCACGGATGTTGCCGGGCCACGGATAGGCGATGAGTCTGGACATTTCGGAAGGGGAGAGCGAGGGAGGGCTGGAAAAGCCCATGCGGCGGCTCTGCTGGAGAATGAAGAAGTTCAGCAGCACCGGAATGTCCTCCGGCCGCTCCCTGAGCGCAGGGATATAGATGGGAAAGATGCTCAGCCGGTAGAGCAGATCCCGCCGGAAGGTGCCGTCCTTCACCATGAGGGAGAGATTGCGGTTGGTGGCCGCAATGATGCGCACGTTGACGGGCAGTTCCGTGCTGCTGCCCACGCGCTCGATGACGTGTTCCTGCAGCACGCGCAGAAGATGAGCCTGCGCGGAGAGCGGCAGCTCGCCGAGCTCGTCGAGAAGCAGCACCCCGGTATCCGCAAGCTCAAAGCATCCCGGCGTGTCGTGGAACGCGCCGGTGAAGGCTCCCTTCTGGTAGCCGAACAGCTTGGATTCAAGCAGCGAAGGCGGAATGCCGCCGCAGTTGATCTTGATGAACGGCCGCGTGTAGCGGCCGGAGCCGCGATAGATGAGGTTGGCCACGCCTTCCTTGCCCGTGCCCGTTTCGCCGAGAAGAAGCACGGGAATCTCTTCGCGGCTCACGGTGTGGATGAGCGAGAGCGACTTCTGCATGCCCGGCAGGTTGATGAGGCTGAAGTAGTCGGGATCGTGGCGGGGCAGCTCCAGATTTCTGGCGTGGGGATAGCGTTCCTCCCACAGATGAACGAGCGGCTCCAGAAGATCGAACAGCACGGCGGCGTCGTCCTCGTCATAGGCGTTTTTCCGGAAGGAAACAAAGCCGATGAGCCCGAGAAAGCGTTCCTGAATCACCCGGCGCAGAAAGATGAGCGAGAAGTTTTCGCTGCTGGCCTCCTTCATGTATTTCTGGAGCATGGAAATTGTAGTTGTTGTATAATCGCCATGCTTACAAATGCGTAATATTGTATTATGATAAGTAGTTAGCATAATTTCATCATTTTCTTTGCTTTTAGACCAATATAATATTTCATTACCTTTATAAGGTGGCCATATATAATAAAAGCATGATGGTTTATTTTCTGGAGCAAGAAATATAATGTAATCGAAATTTATAGCTTTTTTAAAAGCTGAATACAATGTTTGAATAAGATCAGAATCATTCTGGCAGATATGCGCTGCATGGCGGATCTCCATGGGGGTTTGCCTGGGCAGGGCTCTGCCTCGACAGCTAGGTCGAGAAAGAAAAGTTCTCATAAAATAGTATTCCATATTTTGCATAAAGTGAAATATGATGTCTAAATATAGCGTTTTTCTTTTTTTAAAGTCAAGGTTGATATTACAACATATTGATTTAATAACTAATTATTTTTGGCACGCTTCTTGCTTATTACATGACAACGATCCTGAACAACAAAGGAGCTCATCCATGAAACGTGCCAAAAGAGTCCTGCTGGTCGGCATTGACGGCTGCGTCCGCAAACTGGTTGAACAGCACATTGCAGAAGGCATCTGCCCGAATTTCAAGCGCGTGTTCGAGTCCGGCACCAAGAGCCTGAACTCGCTGTGCCCCATGCCCACCATCACGCCGCCCAACTGGTGTAACGCGAACGAAAATTTTTGGTCCAGCGAACGGCAATTTTGGTATAGTAAGATGAGGCCATTCTCAGGCACAAAAAAGCCCTTGTTAGGGCTTTTTTGTGCCTCTCTACTTCCGTTTGGGATAAGGCAAAATTTTGAAGCTTAGCCGTCTCTTCCAGTCTGTTTTGATGAAGTAGATATAGCGAAACTGCCGGAAGGTCTTTTTCTCCGCACGATGAAGCTCACGTCGCAGGATCTCACCTCTTTGCCCGGACTTCTTATAGGCAGTCAGCAGCATCTCATGATATGTTTCTCCATCCAGCTCATAAAACGAAGTTAGGTGGTATCCAATATATAGAAAGTTTGAGGCCTGATAGACCACACCTAGCCCACCACATCTTTCGTCAGCAAAACTTTGAATCCAAGCTACTGTTGGACATGCTCGTTTTATGAACTTGATGGAGTAGCTGATTGCTTGGCTCTCCGAATTCCTTGGAGCAGAGTCGTCAAGCCACATACGATTCAGCTCCAAGTATTCCCCTTGGTGTGTATCTTTTACAATTTTACCGGCTCGCGCAGGATTGAGCGCGTATCCGAATTGCAGCACGCCTACCCAGGCCCCGTCCAGAAATACGCCGAGATGCACATAGCTGTTGTTTACAAACCTGTGGGAGTAGTGCTTTTCAAGGATGACTTTTCGTGCTTCACGGCATGAGATTTGAGCCACATAAAAAGTTTTTCGCCCAAAGCCCTGCACTCCCGACTCTCCCATGATATATTCAGGAGCTTCCGATTCCGGGGGCAGATACGCGGTTAAAATTGGAGGATGATAAGCCTTCTTTTTCGTTGCCAAGATAATTCCTACCAAGGGGCTCTCGGCTCTCTTGATCGAAGTTCTTGACTTTCAGGATATTATACGCTCCGCAACGCGGACACTTGATTTCAATGATTCCTACTACGACCTTAGCCAGTAGTTTTTCACATTTTCCACACCGTAATTCTTTAAACTCCATGTTTTGCAAGTTCCTTAACTTGCCCCTGCGACTTCGTCCTGATAGTGTTTACGAGCCCGACTTCAGGCTGGGCGTAAACACAGGCGGACACTCTGCGGAAGGCTCCCCTCCTTCCGTGGGGCCGTGGTGCGGTGCTGTCCCACCGCGCCGGTGGGGGCGTTGCTGCGCCCCCGCCTCTGCCTAATTTTTTTTCATACTGACATGTTTCACACGGTCGCGCTCTTCGGCTCGTTTGCCGTCATTGAAGCGTTCCAATCCGCCGACGAGGTAGCCGGTAATCCGGCGAATGCGCTCAAAACGAATGCCTTGCCCTACGGTCTTTTCCATGCGCTTCCTACTCCTTCAGCACGACGGGAAGTTCCGGCCATGCCACGTCCGTGGGAAATCCTTCCTGGGCTGGAAGGTCTCGCAAAGCCTGCCGATAGGCCTTGACCGCTTCCAGCTCCTCGGCGCTGATGGGATAATCAGTCATCAGCAGATAATCGGACGCCGCCAGCGAAGCGTCACGCCGTGCCCGCACAGACGCAGAAGTCATTTCCATGGCCTCTTCCTCCGACTGGACGGGTGCTTCCAGCAACGCACCTTCAGGGAGCGGCCCCAGCTCGGTGACATAACGGGCCTGTGTGCGCCATGTGTCGCCGGGCAGCCAGTACGGCGTTCCAGAGCCTTCCACGATAACGCCGCCTTTGTCTCTTGTCTGGCGATGATCCTCCACCACTTCCCAGCCTTCACCCGTCCAGCGGGCGGCCTGTTTTTCTCCGGTCTGTGGCGGCTGCTGAACCGTCGCCCCTATCACGTCCGTGATAAATTCACCGTTCGGGCGCGCTTGTGCTTTTTGCGTGCCCTTATATTCGCCACTTTTCAAGTCATATCTATAAAGGTCCATAACTAACCTCCTATGTGTTGAAAATGACATAGAAGGGTAGAAAAAAGTCATCCTGAACATGTACAGGGTATTTTTTCAACTTCGCAGAACTTTCACTCGTGGAATCGAATTGACGGCCTTTATCTTCAGGCTATTGCTGACATGCTGATAAACAGATAAAAGCATGTTGTAGTTACTATGCCCCATAATTTCCGCTATACTCTTTATGTCTCCACTTTCCGCCATACTTATAGTGGCAAAGGCGTGACGGAGGTCGTAGGGACGTATTCTTCGGGAGATCCCGGCTTTGTCTCTCACTCTTCTCCAAGTCTCAGAAACGCGTTTTACCGGCTTTCCCCGATAATGAATGACGCAGGAACATGCTGCTCCATCCAGCTTTTTCCATGCCCTGATCTTTGGCAAAAGAGCCTCATGGATGGGGACATAGCGTGCCGATACCTTTTGGGATTTATATGCGCACGGCATATAAATAACACCTTCATCGAGTAAAATATCATCCCATCGAAGACGGAAGAGTTCGCATGGACCTGGACGTGCTCCCGTGTACAGACCGAGAAGAATAATCCGTTGAATGTGTTCCGGGGCGTGCTTCAATAAGCGATCGATCTCCGGTATGGTCGGCGGTTCTATGCGACGGGAAGGCGCGTGTTGCAGGCGCATATTTCGTATGGGCGATTCTTTCAGCAGTCCTTCGGAAACGCCCCAGTTGCAGGCGGCGCGAAGAATGGAAAGACGGCGGTTGATGGTACTTTGTCCAACTTTTCTTCCGCGTTGTATTTCGGAAAAGATGCGCACGTCGTCCAAGGTGATACTTGCAGCCCTTCGGGGGCCGAAAAGC
>JAXUUT010000013.1:0-5384 GCA_037230945.1 bacterium | reverse complement strand
CTGGCACGTTCTCATTTCTCTTGCGGAAGATTCTCATTTCTCTTGCGCCTTCACAAAAACAGACTAGCGTCGCGGCCTCAAAAGATCAATGCCTCTGCAGAGAAAGCGCATGACACAAACGCCGCCACGCAGAAAACGGCCACGACAAAAACTCCCGCAGGCCCAACGCCCTGCCGAAGCACCCCGCGGGAATTAAACGAAGAAGGGCTTACGACATTCATCGTAAGCCCTTCTGAAATTTGGCTCCCCGAGACGGACTTGAACCGCCAACCTAGTGATTAACAGTCACCCGCTCTGCCTATTGAGCTATCGGGGAACGAAGCAACTCGTTGTTGCAGGTGTGTTCTTAGATGTTTTCGGCGTGGCCGTCAAGCGTTTTTTTTCGTTTTTCCCATTTTTTCCTGCACATGCCGGAGCAACGCGCCAAAGCGGACGTGAAAGACGCCGCACGCCGCCCCTCCTGACGGCAGAAAGGCCGCAGAAAAACCTTCAACTTCTGCCTGAAGAACGGCAGGTCTCTCCCGCTCTCCCGAAAAGCCCCGGGACCGGAGCTGCTTCCGGGGACTGAAAAACGCCCGTCTTTCCCCTCGACTCCGCCAACGGAGGCGCAGCGCCATGCGAAGGCGCCTCCTCCGCCTGAACGGCACAAGCCATGCCGTTCCCCTGCGCCAGCGCACGCGGCGGCGTCATGGACGGCCGCAGGTTCGCGCGGTCCCGTCCAGCAGCCCGGGGCAAAGCATCCGGGCTGCGCGCCGCCGTTTCCCCGCCCCGTCGGCACGCGTTCAGGCTTCCTTCTGCGCCGAAACCACGAAATCCTTGATGATGGACACGGCGTTTCCCTGCTCGTCCGTAAAGCGACGCCGCTGCACGTCCGCGGTCACGCCGCCCGCGCCGAGTTCAAGCAGCGTTTTCAAATCCCACTGCGGACGGTCGACCCGGCTCAGGGGCAGGCGGGCCGCAATGTCGTTGATGGGCGCAGGGTCGACGCCGAGCATGAAATCCGGGTCATGCCCGTCCGTGTAGTCGGGCTGACGCTTCTCCGCCGCGTAGGCTTCGCTGTAAAAATGGCGGTAGTGATTGCCGTCGAAGTTGACCAGCCGCCCGCCCGGTCTCAGCACGCGCAGCCACTCGGCATAAGCCCTTTCCGGATGCTCAAGATTCCACGTCAGATTGCGGGACACGATGAGATCGAACGAAGCGTCGGCAAAGGGAAGATTCTGCGCGTCGCCCTGCTTCAGCGCGATGGTCACGCCCGCGTCGGCGGCGTTCTGCGCGGCGCGCTCGAGCATCCCTTCCGTGTAGTCGAAGGCGACCACGGCATGGCCCAGCCCGGCCAGCAGAATGGAAAAGAATCCCGGCCCGCAGCCCAGATCCAGCACGTCCAGCCTGCCCGACGCGGGAAGAAACGGGCGCAGCCTCTCCAGCCACGGCGCCTCCGCGTTCCGCAAATCATGCGCCGTCTTCAGCGAGTAGCCTTCCGCCCTCGTGTTCCAGTACCGTCGTATCGCTTCAAGTTCCGCCATGTCTTCCTCTCGTTCGTGTTTCGTGCGCATCGTTCAGCGGCCACGCGCCGCCCATGCCTTCCGGCCTCCGCGGTCCCACCGCACCTTCTGCCCGCGCCGTCGTCCGTTCCGCCCGGCCGCACGCTCCGCCTCTCGCGCGCCCCGCTCCGCCTTCCCGCGACTGCGCCAGGATCCGCCGCTCGTGCCCCGCGCCGCAGCGCCGTTCTTTTTGCCGGACGCAGAGCGCCCGGTCTGCCGCTCACGCAGGGCATCGCGCCGCAAAGTGCACGCCTCGTCCTTGCCGCAGGAGGCGGCGCCGCTCACAGGGGCCGCACGGGAATGACGTTCAAAAATCCGGGCGGCGTCCGTTCAACGCAGGCCTCCACGTCGTACACGTCGCCGAGCAGATACGGCATGAGCACGCGTTCCGCCGAATCAAAGGCTCTGATCCGCCCTTCATGGAGCATGAGAAGGCGGCTGCCGTACCGCGATGCCAGCATGAGGTCATGCACCACGAAAAGCGTGACGGCTCCTGTCTGCCGCGTGTACCTGCGGGCCAGGTCCATGACCACGAGCTGATGGCGCAGATCAAGCGCGCTCGTCGGCTCGTCGAGCAGCAGCACTTTAGGATGAGAAACAAAGGCCTGCGCCATGAACACGAGCTGTTTCTGCCCTCCGCTCAGGCTGCATACCGGCTTCAGGCTCAGAGACTCGAGGCCGAGTTCCGCAAGGGTGTCGGACACGGTTTCCACCTGCTCGTCGGTCACCTTCCAGCCGAGGTCCCTGACCAGCCCGAGAAGCACGGTTTCAAAGACCGTCAGACGGCTGGTGACGGACTCGAGCTGCGGAACGTAGGCAATGTCCCGCCCGGAAAGGACATGGCCCTCGTCGTCGTGCAGAACGACTTCGCCCGAGCGCCGGACAAGGTGCGCGAGCGCCTTGATGAACGTGGTCTTGCCCGCGCCGTTGCGGCCGATCACCGCCACCATTTCTCCGCCGTGCAGCGTGGCGGACACGTTGCGGACAACGTCGTTTCCCGAGAAGTTCACGGACAGATTCCGAATGGAGAGCGTCAGCATGTCATCGTCCTTTTTTAAGGAGCAGCACGAACAGGAACGGCACGCCCACGATGGACGTGATGATGCCCACGGGCAGCATGGAGCTGCCGGACAAAAGCTTGGAGGCAATCGAGGAAGCCAGCATGAGCAGGCTGCCGAAGAGGGTCGCGCCGGGGAGCAGATGGCGCTGATCCTCCCCCAGCATGAGTTTGGCGCAGTGCGGCGCCACCAGTCCGACGAAGGCCACCGTGCCTATGAAGCCGACGGCCCCGGCGATGAGGAACGAGCAGATGAGAAAGACCTGAAGGCGCAGCCGCTCCACGTCGATGCCCAGACTGCGCGCCCGCTCCTCGCCGGTGGTCAGCACGGTAAGCCGCCACGACCTGCCGGCCAGAAGCACCGCCCCTACCGCGAGCAGCGCGCCGCTCACGGCAACGCTCATCCATGACGAGCGCTGCAGGTTCCCGAACGTCCAGCCGGAAATGACCTGCGCGATCTCGGGGGAGGCGCGGTACTGCAGGTACTGCTGCAGCGCCTGGAAGAAAAAGTTCATGATGATGCCGGAAAGGATGAGCGTCGAGGGGGACATGCCCTTCAGCCGTCCCAGATGGAAGATGAAGAGCGAGACGCCAAGGGCGAACAGCAGGGCAAAGAGCGCCGTGCCCATCCAGAGATGTCCCGCGACGGCAAGGCCCAGCGTGATGGCGACGGCCGCGCCGAAGCTCGCGCCCGCCGTGATGCCGAGGGTGTAGGGACTTGCCAGCGCATTGCCCGTGATGGCCTGAATCTGCAGGCCGGCAAGGCTGAGCGAGCCGCCCACGAACACGCAGGTAAGCGTCATGGGCAGACGGATGAACCATAAAATGGCGGCATTGGCGGTTCCGCCGTCCGGGCCTGCCAGAAGGGCCGCCACCACGTCGCCGGGGCCGATGCCGGAAGAGCCCGTGCCGAGGTCCGCGACCATGAGCGCCAGCATCGACGCAAAAAGCGCCGCTTCCGTGAACAGGCGTCTTGCGTTCAGTTGCCGGTATGCGCTGCTTCTGCCGGAAGTCATGATCTGTCCCTTCAGCGTTCGAGCCTGATCATGAAGGTGCCGTCGAACTTCAGCTCAGGGAGGTACCTGGCATAAAAGGCACGCATTTCCGCCATGGGATCCAGATCCCGGAAGGTGTCGGGATACAGGATTTTGGCGAGATAGAGCGTCAGCGTGTAGTCGATCATGTTTCTGAGGCTTCCGTGATCCACGGCGTAGATTTCGCCGTTTCTGACGGCGGAGAGGTTCTTCCACGCCGGACGGTCGGCAAAGCCCCGAAGGCGCGCCTGCGCCGTGGCCTCGTCGACGGTGAGCCCCATGCGCATCTGATCGCCCTCGGCGTTGTTGCGCCATATGCCGCCGCCCATGATGATGACCTCGGGATCGGCGGCGAGCACAAATTCCGTGTCCAGCGGCGCGTATGGCTGAAGCGCGTGTTCCGCCAGATTGTCCGCACCGAGATTTTTCAGCATCGCCCCCCAGAGCACGTCGCCGTTGTAGCTGTTGCCGTACTCGCCCACGCCCTTGTTGCCGAGCTCCATGTAGACCCTGCGATGCTTCGCGGAATCGGGAAGCGCCGCAATCCTTGCGTACACGTTTTCGAGCGCGGAGGCGTAGGCGTCGCACTGCGCCTTCGCCACCTCTTCCCTGCCGAGGAGCTGCCCGAGCATCATGGTGCTTCGCGTGTGGTTTTCCACCTTCATGGCATGATAGTCGAGCACGACCACCCTTATGCCCGCCCGCTCGAAAAGGTCGATCTTCTGATTGTTGTCCGCGAACTGGGAAAGTCCCACGAGCAGCACGTCGGGATGCAGCGCCAGAATTTTTTCGGAATCGAGCACGTCGTCATGATAGCCGCCGATGCTCGGTATGGTCTTCAGCCGGGGAAAGGTTTCCGTATAGACCATGTATTCCCCGTACCTCGTGTCCGCCCAGCCGTCGAAGGTCATGCCGACCACCCTGTTCAGGCTTTCGGCCCCGCCCACCATGAGAAAGTTGGCGATGTAGTTGGCCACGACAAAGGTTTCGGGCCTGGCGTCGAGCTCCACCCTGCGCCCGGCCATGTCGGTAAAGGAAACGGCCGGAACCGCAGACGCCGCCACAGGAAGCGCGGCGAGCACAAGAAGGCAGCCTGCCGCCAGACGGAACAAGTTTCTGAAAATATGCATGATGCGTCTCTCCTCACGAACGAAAGTAACACCTATTTTAAAAACGTGTTACCTGTCAAGACAGACGCCTGCCTTTCTCAGCGCTCTCACGACATGGGGGAGCTTGCCGCCGGACGCTCAGAATGCCGCCTGTGCCGGGGGGGATTTCGTGCCGGAGGGATTCCGTTCCGGGCGTTTTCCGTGCCGCTTTTCTCTGTCGATGCGCTTTCCGTTGCCGTGTGCGGCAACGGTTTTTGGGGCAGGCTCGCAAAAAGTTCAAGCAGCACGTGAACTTTTCCCGGGCCTGCGAAAAAAGGCCTCATGTTTGACCCGCCCCGAAAAGTTCAATAATATGTCAGGGTCTTCCCCACGCACGTGGGGGTGTTTCCACGCGCCGTCCGCTGTACATTGCTCCGCTATCGTCTTCCCCACGCACGTGGGGGTGTTTCCCCAGGATCAGGTGCCGACGCTGCCGGTGCTGCGTCTTCCCCACGCACGTGGGGGTGTTTCTGGATAGGCACAGCGCATCCTTTTTCCCCAGAGGTCTTCCCCACGCACGTGGGGGTGTTTCCAGAGATCGGAAGAGCGTCGTGTAGGGAAAGAGTGTGGTCAGAGGGGGTGTTGGGGGGGGGGGGGGGGGGGG
>JAXUUT010000102.1:0-31426 GCA_037230945.1 bacterium | reverse complement strand
CTCCGAACCAATTGATTAAGAGTCAACTGCTCTACCAATTGAGCTAGTGACCCATTCGCTTGACGCAGGTGTGTTTATAGAAAAATCGCCCCCCTTCGTCAAGCATTTTCTTCCCTAAAAAATGATTTTATGGGAAATTTGTAAAAATAAATATTATTTTCAACATATTACGCGTTATTTATCGTCACAGGGACGCCTCCGGGCGAGCCCCCGCAGCAGCATCCTTATAATATGAAGAAGCGTCATGGCGCATACCATGCCCGCCGCAATGGCCGCCGCAAGGAGCAGCGTGTAAAGAATCTGCTGAGCAAAGGCGCTCCACTGCCCGCTCACGGCAAAGCTCATGGAGCGATACAGTGACGCGCCGGGCACCATGGGAATGGCAGCCGGAACAAGAAACACCGTGGTAGGCGTTTTTTTCAGGCGGGACAGAGGATCGGCGTACACGGTGAAACAGGCGGACGCCAGGAAAAAACGTATGACGTCGCTCTGGTACCACTCGCCGAGGGCAAGATAGGCTGCCCATCCTATCAGCCCTCCGAGTCCTGCCCAGAAAAGTCTGGCGGACTGCACATTAAAAAGCACGGCGAAGCCGAGTGCACCGGTAAAGGCCGTAACGAGCTGAATGATCCAGTCGGGTATCATCATGGGAGCCTCACCAGATAAGCGTGGGCAGCGCAAAGCCGAAGGCAATGAGCGCGGCCAGAACAAAGGCGTTGCAGAATCCAAGAAGTGCGGAGAGCGTGTCGCCGTTGAAGACGTCGCGGATGGAGTTGGTGAGCTGCATTCCGGGAATGAGCAGCATGATGTTGCCGATGCTGATCTTTTCCGCAGAGCACCCGAAGCCGACGGAGACAAAGAAAAGCGCAAGGCAGCCGCCCGCAAACGACCACAGAACCGCCGCCACCGTGGAGGGAAGCTGAAGCAGACGGGATACGGAATCCATGTACTTCAGAAACAGACCGATGACGGCAGAAGCTGCGGCATCCAGCCAGGAGCCTCCGAAAAACAGCGTGAAGGACGCGGAAATAAGGGCATGTATGGCCAGCATGGTTCCAGAGGAATACTGAGGCGTGCCCGTTCGTATTTCCTCAAGCTCGTTTTCCACGACCTCGAAAAGAGGCATTTCCTCACATATGCGACGGGAAAGGGCATTGAGCCGCGCAAGCTTGAACAGATCGTATTTGGTGGACGTGATGCGCCTTGTCTGCGTCACTGCGCCGAACATGGGGGAATACACGGTCACCACAATGGCCGAGGTAATGGTGAACACATCCACCTTTTCCGCACCGTAGGCCAGACAGATGCGACGAACGCTGTCCTCCACACGGCTGACCTCGGCTCCGCTGATGAGCATTTCCTCACCGATGTTCAGCGCGTTGAACAGAAACTCGCGCGCGTAGTCGATGGAAGAGGAGTGCTGCAGCGCGACCTGTTCCGCCAGATAGTATCTCGCCATAATTAAACCATCACTTGAAGATTTACCGTGCCGGACGTTCTTTGAACCGCCGTTTCCGAAACCATACCGTCAGGCTGCCAAGAGCTATAAAAGAGCCTCTCAATGCTTGTCAATGGTACAAAAGCATCCCGGGAAAAGATGCCGGAACAGAAGACATTCTACCTCTTTACTCTCCCCTTTTCCATGTCATGACGAAGGATTCTTTGCCGGATCCGGCGTGCGTTTCGCACACAAAGGCAGAAAAGGACGCCGCATGAACTCCGCCAGACCTGCAACAGTGCACGGAATCCCGCTCTGCACGCATGCCCGTTTGTGCTGAGAGCCGGGGATGGTCTGCCGTCATGGGCAGAAGGCAGGA
This sequence comes from bacterium, assembly GCA_037230945.1. Classification (GTDB taxonomy): domain Bacteria; phylum Desulfobacterota; class Desulfovibrionia; order Desulfovibrionales; family Desulfovibrionaceae; genus Mailhella. The sequence goes on along the minus strand of JAXUUT010000102.1, from coordinate 29,609 downwards.
ATCTGCGCCTCGCTGCATGACGAAACTTCGTCTTCCTGCCGTCCCCTCGTCCGCCATCCGGCTGAGAGAGAGTTCGACCCGCTGCACTTCTCCCCCAGGCGCGGAAAGAGCTGACCACGGCATGTTCTGCTGCAGCGTCCATTGTTCCGCATTCTGCCCGCGACATTCCCGCGGCATGTGTTCCCTTCTTCCGGGAAGCCATCGGCATTGGAGAATGCACGAAATTCCCTTAAACGCAAAAGAGCGCCCCGGAAGAGGCGCTCTTTCACACAGTGAAGATATGTTCCTACTTGGCGGCTTCGGCAGGGGCCGCGGGCTGAGCCGCAGGCGCTTCGGCGGCAGCCGGAGCCTGTTCGGCAGCGGGGGCCGGAGCGGCTTCCGTCGTCTGAGCGGCGGGCGCAGCGGGTGCGGCAGGTGCAGTGTCGGCCACCGGAGCGGGCACTTCCTCAAACTGCACATCAAGCACGGACTCCTGAGAAGTACGGGTAGAGCTCGTCATGATGTTGTAGCCCAGAGAAGTGCAGATGAAAATGACGGCAAGAAACGTGGTCAGCTTGGCGAGCACGCCGCCAGCGCCGGCGCTGCCGAACACGGAGCTGTTGCCCCCGCCGCCGAAAATGACGCCCATGCCTTCACGGCCGGACTGGAGAAGCACCAGCACGACAAGGATGATGCATACGATAACATGAAGAGTCAGGATGGCTGTCTGCACGCGAAAAGCTCCTTAACTAGGCATTGATGATCTGAGTAAAGCTGTCAGCCTTCAAAGAAGCTCCTCCTACCAGCACACCGTCCACATTGTCAAGAGCAAGGATGCTTCCGGCGTTGGCGGGCTTCACGCTGCCGCCGTACAGAAGAGGAGTGCTGTCGGCCTTGTCGCCGAGAACTTCACGCATGAGGGCACGGCAGATGGCATGCGTTTCCACGATGTCGTCGGTGGTGGCGGTCTTGCCGGTGCCTATGGCCCACACGGGCTCGTAGGCAATGGCGAGAGATTCGGCGGGCGTATCGGCGGGCACGTTCTTCAGGCCGAGCTTGAGCTGACGTTCAAGCACGTTGCGCAGCAGACCGGACTCACGCTCTTCCAGCGTTTCGCCGATGCAGAGCATGACGCGCAGGCCGTTTGCCAGGGCAAAGGCCGTCTTCTCTCCCACGAAGCTGTCGCTTTCGCCTATGACGTGACGGCGTTCGGAATGGCCGGTCAGCACCCAGGACGCACCGCAGGCCTTGATCATGGCAGGCGAAATCTCGCCGGTGAACGCGCCTTCGGCGGCGGGATACACGTCTTCCGCACCGCAGGACGCGCCCTTGATGGCTTCCATGGCGCCGCAGGCTCTTTCAAGCGCGGTAAACGGCACGAAAATCACGATTTCACGACCTTCAGGAGCCTGACCGTTCAAAAGCCCGGCCATTGCCTGCACGGTTTCCACGGCTTCGGCGCCGGTCTTGTACATCTTCCAGTTGGCAGCCATCAGCTTCTTCATAACTACATCCTCTCTGTTCTAAAATGGAATGGGGAGAAGGTACGCTTCTCAGACAAAAACACAAGTCCCGTTCAGTTCTGATCCTCCCCGCCTCTCGACGTGCGGGGGCAGTGAGCTCTGACGGCACGAATTTCTCCGGCAAGGCCCGTGTCGTCGTCGACGTCGACATAGACGCCGTTCAGGGAAACAGGCCCTTTCGCAGGCTTGAAGGGGTGCGGCATGCGCGTGAGAAAACGCGCGAGCACAGGCTCGAAATCCATGCCGAGAGACGACTGCTCCACCCCGCACATGCCCGCGTCGCTTATGTAGGCCGTGCCGTGGGGCAGTATCTGGGCATCGGCGGTCTGCACGTGCGTGTGCGTGCCGATGACGGCGCTCACCCTTCCGTCCAGAGCCCAGCCCATGGTTTTCTTTTCTCCCGTGGTTTCGGCATGAAAGTCCACGATGCGGACGGCAACGCCGTCGAGCTCATGAGGGAACGCGTTCGCCTCTTCGACATTCGTAGCATCTTTGCCGCCGCTGTGCAAAGCCAAAAGGGCCGAATGTTCCGCAGTCCCCGGACAGGGCGCGCCTTCCAGCCAGTTCAGCACGGTGCGGAACGGACAGGGAAGCGGATCCATGAACACGGTGCCGAGCAGATTGATCACGGCCAGTCTGCGGCCGTCCGGAAGCGTGTGCACCACATGCCCCCGTCCCGGCGCACCTTCCGGGTAGTTGAAGGGACGGACGATTCTGCGGTCTCTGTCCAGACGGGAAAAAATCTCCCTGTGCCGCCACACATGATTGCCCGCCGTCACCAGGTCCACGCCTGCGGCAAACAGCTCGTCCAGCGTATCCGACGTCATGCCCAAGCCTCCGGCAATGTTCTCCCCGTTGGCAATGACCACGTCGAAGGCCAGCTCTTCAAAAAGTTCCGGCAGATACTGCTTCACGGCGAGTCGCCCTGCCTTGCCCACCACGTCTCCGAGAAAAAGAATGCGCATCAGTCCCGCACTCCCCGGCCGCTGCGGCAATCTTCAAGCATTGCATGAAGTTTCTCCCGGGCGGGACGAAGCTCCGGCTCGTCGGGCAGTCCTTCAAGCACCTTTTCCATGAGTCCGCTGGCCGCGAGGGCGCGTCTTGTGGCGGCAAAACGCAGTTCATGCATCCATGTGCCGAGCAGCAGACGAAAGTCGTTGACGAACCGAAGATCCGTATACCGGGCGACGCGCCCGGCAAGCACGTCCTCCGCCACCTTCGGCGTCCAGCTGCCGGGATCGTCCTTCACGTGGAGAAGCACGGCGTCCCGTTCCGGAAGCGCATTGTCGAGATAGCCGACCATGACGCGGAAAATGTCCAGCTTGTCGCTGTCCCTCACCACGTCGGTCACGAAGCGGGCTTCCCGGGAAAGCATGGGAGAAAGCGCGTAGCGATTGTGCAGCAGCACGGCGCAGCACGCCAGATGTGCGACCCGGGGCTGCTCGTCCTTCACAAAGCCCTCGTCGCGCATGGTGCGAAAGCTCAGCACCGCATGATTGACGGACTTTGCGTCCAGAAACGTGCGGAACCGCCGAAACTGCGGAAAACGGCCGCAGTCATGATAGAGCGCCGCAAGCACCGCCGCGCGGCAGGCATCGTCACATGAAGCCCAGGAGCTCTCCGCATGGTCTCCGGCAAGGGAGTCGACAACGGCTTCGGCATGCTCCACGACCCTGAACGTGTGCTCGACCTTGAGGCGGAGAGGCGCCGCATCCGGCACGTCGCGAAAGCCGTCGACATAGTCGAGAAAGCGCCGGCGATGCGCAGAAAGATCAATGTTCATCCTGCTCCCCCTTCTTCTGCCATTCCTTCAGACGGCGTTCCCTGTCCTCGGCTTCCCGCTGACGGATTCGTCTGTTGCTCTCATCCCAGCGGGGATCGCGGAAAAAGCCCTTCGGGCCGTAAAGGCCCCGCAGAAAAAAAATGATGGCGGCAGAAACCAGCACCATGACGATCACGCCGCTCAGCGTGCCGGTGAAAAAACTTTCGAGAATCTCGGACAAGAAACGTCTCCTTCGCAGAATTTGCCCGATAGTAGCCGCTGAAGATGACGGAGGCAAGTGTCGCCCGCCGGCTCCGGGCCCTGCCCCGCGCTTTACGGAAACTGCCCCCTGTGCTACGTACTTGGCACGGATTTATCATCGGAGTCACCATGTCGAATTTTGTTCATCTTCACTGTCATACGGAGTTCAGTCTCCTTGACGGCGCCATCCGCGTCGCCGATCTGGCGCAGAAGGCCAAGGCTCTCGGCATGCCCGCTGCCGCCATCACGGATCACGGCAACCTTTTCGGCACGGCCTACTTCTACTCCGCGTGCAAGGACGTGGGCATTCCCCCCATCATCGGCTGCGAGGTCTATGTCACGCGCGATCATACCGACAAGACCTCCGACTTCGCCAGAGTGCGCCATCACCTCATACTTCTGGCGCAGAATCCCACCGGATACCGCAATCTCATGCATTTAGTCAGCCGCAGCTGGCTCGACGGCTTCCACTACAAGCCGCGCATCGACAAGAAGATGCTTGCCGGCTGCACCGACGGTCTCGTGGCTCTTTCCGCCTGCGTGGCGGGCGAAATTCCCCGCACGCTGCTCGGCAGCAACAAGCTCATCACGGGCGGAGGCACCTTTGACGACGCCGTGGCCATAGCAAAGGAATACGCCGCGCTCTTTCCCGAACGCTTCTATCTTGAAGTGCAGGCCAACAGTCTTCCCGAACAGGCCAGGGTCAACGAGGGCATTCTGAAGCTTGCCGAGGCCACGAAGCTGCCTCTGGTCGCCACCAACGACTGCCACTATCTCAATGCCGACGACGTGGAGGCTCACGACATTCTGCTCTGCATACAGACGCAGGCCAAGGTGGACGATCCCAAGAGCTTCCGCTTCGAGGCACGGGACCTCTACTACAAGTCGGAAGAGGAAATGCTCGCCGGTCTCGAGGGCATTCCCCGCGAAGCCATGGAAAACACGCTCAAGATAGCGGATCAGTGCTGCCATCTTGAAATCCAGCTTCATGCGCCGCCCTACCACTTCCCCGTGTACGACCTGCCCGAAGGCGTGACGCTGGCGGACGAATTCTGCCGCATGGCCCGGGAAGGTCTGGAAAAGCGGCTGGAAAAGCATCCCCACAAGGATACCATCAATCCGCAGGAGTACCGGGATCGTCTGGAAATGGAGCTCAAGGTCATCTGCGACATGGGCTTTCCCGGCTATTTCCTCATAGTGCAGGACTACATCAACTGGGCCAAGAACAACGGCATTCCCGTCGGTCCGGGCCGCGGTTCCGCCGCCGGTTCCGTGGCGGCCTGGGCGCTTCGCATCACGTCCATCGACCCTCTGCCCAACAAGCTCTTCTTCGAACGCTTCCTCAACGTCGAACGCGTCAGCATGCCTGATATCGACGTGGACTTCTGCGAAGACAGACGCCTTGAAGTGCTCGAGTACGTCACCCGCAAATACGGCAAGGACAAGGTGTCTCAGATTGCGGCCTTCGGAAAGATGAAGGCCAAGGCCGTGGTGAAGGACGTGGGCCGCGCCATGGGCATACCGTTCAACGAGACGACGCGCATCGCCAAGATGATTCCCGCCGATCTCAAGATGACGCTCAAAAAAGCGCTCGACACCGTGCCCGAGCTGGCGGACGAGTACAGGACGAAGCCGGAAGTCAAAAAGCTCATCGACATTTCCCTGCGCCTGGAAGGTCTGACGCGTCACGCCTCCACCCATGCCGCGGGCGTGGTGGTGTCCGACAGGCCCATGGAGGAATATCTTCCGCTCTTTGCCGGACGAAAGGGCGAACAGATCGCCGCCTTCGACATGAAGTTCGTGGAAAAGGTCGGCCTCGTGAAGTTCGACTTCCTCGGCCTGCGCACCATGACCGTCATATCCAACGCGGTGAAGAACATCATCCAGCAGGGCAAGGAAGCCCCGGACATGGAAAACCTGTCCACGGATGATCAGAACGTGTACGACCTTCTGTCACGCGGCGATACCGACGGCGTGTTTCAGCTCGAAAGCACGGGCATGCGCAAGTATCTCAGAATGCTCAAGCCCTCGGGCTTTGAGGACCTCGTGGCCATGCTCGCCCTGTACCGTCCCGGCCCGCTCAACTCGGGCATGGTCGACGAGTTCATCAAGCGCAAGCACGGGGAAATCGAGGTTTCCTATCCGCTGCCCGAGCTTGAATCCTGCCTGAAGGACACCTACGGCGTCATCGTCTATCAGGAACAGGTCATGCAGATCGCGCAGATCACCGCCAAGTATACGCTCGGCGGCGCCGACCTTCTGCGACGGGCCATGGGCAAGAAGAAGGCCGAGGAAATGGCCAAGCAGCGCGACATTTTCCTCAAGGGCGCGTCCGAACGCGGCGTCGCCAGGGAAAAGGCCAACGAAATCTTCGACCTCATGGAAAAGTTTGCGGAGTACGGCTTCAACAAGGCCCATTCCGCAGCCTATGCCTACATCACCTACGTGACGGCATTTTTGAAGTATTACTTCAAGGTTGAGTTCATGGCCGCCCTGCTTTCCTCGGAAATCGGCAACCAGGACAAGATTCTCAACTACATAGCCGCCTGTCGCGACATGAACATCGACGTGCTGCCGCCCAACGTGCAGATCAGTCTGCGCACCTTCACGCCGAGCGGCGATTCCATCGTCTACGGCCTCGGCGGCGTGAAGAACGTGGGCGACGAAGCCATCAATGAAATCGTCCGTTCGAGGGAGGAGGAAGGCCCCTACAAGTCGCTGCTCGATCTGTGCACGCGCGTGAACCTGCGCAAGGTGACCAAGCGCGTTCTTGAAAGTCTCATCAAGGGCGGCGCCTGCGACTGCTTCGGCGTGAGCCGCGCAGGCATGCTGGCCAGCCTCGACAGCGTGGTGGCCAGAGCTCAGAAGAAGCAGAAGGAAAAGAACTCGGCCCAGATTTCCCTTCTCGCCTTCTCGCCTTCCGTGGAAGCCGCCCCCATGCCCGGCATAGGCTTCCCCTGCGAAGAACAGGACACCCCGGAATGGGACGACGATCAGAAGCTGACCTTTGAAAAGGATTCCCTGGGCTTCTACCTGACAAGCCACCCGCTCCAGCCCTTCCGTCGCGACATGCAGAGGCTCGGCCTGCTCACGCTCGAGGAAATCAGCGAGCTCGGCAAAGGTTCCGTGAAGACCGGCGTTCTCGTGACCGGGCTCAAGGAGTTCATCACCAAAAAGGGCGACAAGATGGCCTTCGTGCAGGTGGAAGACCTGACGGGGCATGCCGAGGTCACCATTTTCCCCAAGACCTACGCCGCCATCAAGGAAACCCTGCACGCGGAACGCCCGCTCATTGAGCTCGTGGGAACCGTGGACGCCAAGGATGACGACGACTACGACGATGATGACGAAGAAGAAAACACCGTCAAGGAAATCAAGCTGCTCTGCGATTCGGCAAGGCCCCTGCTCGAAGCCTGCATGAACAGCGACCACCCGGTGCTTTTCCCCTACCCCGTCACCTGCACGGGCGACGCCGACATTGCGGAGTTCAAGGCCATTCTGGAAAAGCACAAGGGAACGTCTTCCGTGCAGATTCAGTTCGAGCTCAACAACCGCACCTGCATCATGGAACTCGGCCCGCGCTGGAGAGTGCAGGCCAGCCCCCAGCTCAACAAGGACATGGACGCCTGGGCCAGGGCCAGAACGGCGCTGAGACAATAAGCGAGGGTTCGTCCGCAGGAAAACGCCCCGGCAGAACTCCGCGCGACGGACGGCGCTCCGGCCCCGGCGCCGTCGCTGCAAGCCGGGGCAAGCGGACAAAGGAACGACGCCGTGCACCACCATGCCGAAAAAAGCCGGACGGCGCGAACGGCATGCTCAGCGCGGGGCGGCGCGGACAATCCGGCCTTCTTCCGGAACGCACCGAATCCCGCTTACCGACAAGGAGACATCATGAAAAAAGGCATATGGAGACTCACCATACGCGGCGACTTTGCAGCCGCCCACGCGCTGCGCCACTATCAGGGCAAGTGCGAGGATCTGCACGGTCACAACTATCTGGTGGAAATGGTCGTGGAAGGCGAAACCCTCACCCCCGACACCGAGCTCGTGGCGGACTTCACCGCGCTGAAAAAGGAACTCCGGGCGGAACTTGCCACCATCGACCACAAGTATCTCAACGAGCTGCCGCCGTTTGACGTCATCAATCCTTCGTCGGAAAATCTCGCCCGCCACCTGTACGGCAGAATGAAGGAACGCCTTTCCTCCATGCCGGTGCGCATGCACAGCATGACCGTGGGGGAAACGCCCGTGCAGTCCGCCACCTATCAGGAAATCGACGACTGATGCCGTCCTTTCCCGCAGGCGTCCTGCTGGCGCGTCTTGCAGAATGCGGACGTCCCTTCGCGGAAGAGGCCGCCCGCCGTCTCGGCATCCGTGAGGCGCCGGACTTCGGTCCTGTTTCTCTTCTGTGCCGGCAGTCCGCGTACCGGCGCACGTCCGACGATGCGCTTCTTCCGCACGGACGAGACGGAGTTCTGGCCGTCTGCGGCTTTGCCCTGAGTCTTCTCGAGGAAGCGGAACAGCAGACGCTTTTTTCCCGGCTCCGTGCCGAAGCCGGGCATACGTTCTTTCTCGACTTCAAAACCCCGGAACGCAATCTGGAGTGGCCGTCCGCGCTGCTTTTCGCTCCGCTCCGGCATGCCGTGTCACGCCGCGTGCTGGAAAGGCAGGGCGGCATGGAAGGCGTCCTTTACCGGGAAAGAAGCCGTTTTTCCGTGCTTTCCCGGCACACGCTGCTCGGCGGAGCGCTCTGCGGCATTCTTGTGCGGAATTTATTCATCTGAAGCCGTGCACGGACCTCTCTGCCCGTCCGCACATGGACAAACGGCAGTCTTCCCATATTCCCGGCCGCGCGGCAGAAGCTTTTTCCCGCCGGCGCTCAGGCCGCAGGCATTGCGGTCTGCTCAGGCCATGCCTGCGCCAGTCTCTTTCCCAAAGCGGCAATGCTCTTTTCTGACGTGCAAAAAGCGTCTTTGTCCGGCAAATGCCGCAGACCGGGAACCGGCACCCGCGCCATCGTTTCTTCCGCACCCCGCAGAACTCCGCGCCCCGGACACAGCGTTCTGCAGCAGAAAAAACGGCTCCGCCGCCCTTGCTCCGAAAAGACGCAATCAGCCGGAGAAACGGAGTTCTCCCGGCAGACGGAAGGCGCACGTCAGAAAACGCTCTGCTTCATGAGCAGAGCGCCGGACACAGAGACGACGCGGCGAAGGTCCAGACCGCCCCCGTCCTCGTGATGAGAAAAGAAACGTTCTTCTGCTAGCTGCGGGGCAGTTCCATGGAAGCGCCCTGCTCCACGGCGGGAGTCGGCGCTTCAGGCTCCGCCTTCTCGCCCGGCATGCCCATGAGCGCGCCGAGCTGTCCCTTGAAGATGATGTGCGTAGCGGTTTCATCCGCAAGCTCGCCGAGATCCATGAGCTTTTCCAGAAACTCCAGAATCTCTCCGCGGCGTTCCTCCACCGACCACTTGAAATCTTCCTCAAGATTGCCGGACTTCAGGTATTCTTCCAGTTCGGCAATGTATTTCGCATTGAGCATGGCCATTGTTCTGACTCCGTTTGTTTCAGGCTGAAAAAGGGCCGGCAGCATGCCGCCGGAGCATTTACATCACGCCGTCGCGCTTTCGGGAAAGCAGCTCGCTTTCCACCATGCACTGCCTGGCCAGCGCCACCATGACGGGCCCGGCAATGATGCCCACCGCACCGAACACGGCAAGACTGCAGACGATGGAAAGAAGAAGCACCACCATGGACACTTCGATGCCCGTCTTGAGAAAATACGGGCGCAGCAGGTTGTCGGAACCGGAGACCACAATGCTGCCCCAGGCCAACAGCATGAGCGCCGAGCCGAGAGACTGCGTGGCCCACAGGTATACCGTTATGGGCAGCCATACTATGGCCGTGCCGGCGAGCGGAATGACCGCAGAAAACACGGCGAGAAGCCCCCAGAACGCGGGGTCGGGAACATTGAGAAAGCGCAGGCCTATGCCGGTGAGCGTTCCCTGAATGATGGGAACGAACACAATGCTGATGAAGACGGAACGGCTCGCGTTGTGCAGCACGGAGACAAAGCGGTCGACCATGTCGTCGTTCCGGGGAAACACCTGAAGCACGACACGGCGAATGGCGGGAGCATACACGACGATGAGACAGGTGAACACGATAAAAAGAAAAATGGCCCATACCATTCCCATGGTGTCGCCGGCAAGGTTCAGGCCCTTGGAAAGAACGTTCTTTATCACCGTGTTGACCACGGCATTGAAATCGCTCTCCAGCTTGTCGAGATATTCCTGAGCGTTGGGAACGTTCTCCACAAAAATTCTGTACCCCTCTCCAAGATAGTAGGAAATGGCCGGGGGTATGGGATGGCCGTCCTGCCACCAGGCGCTGAGCCGTCTTGCGCCTTCCAGAGCCTGCGGCACGACCATGCCTATGACGATGCTGATGGGCGTGACCACGCAGACCACAAGTCCCACGGAAAAGCAGATGATGGTTCCGGTCTTGGACATTCTCGCTCGCAGCCACCGGTACACGGGCAGCGTAAGCGCCGCCGTGACGGCCGCAACAAAGGCGCTCGTGGGATAGGGAGACAGCAGAGCGAACCACAGGACAATTGCAACGACAGCCAGACAGCGGGCCATGAATCCTCCATGATGAGAGATGCGGAACATTCCGGCATCCCTTCAAGAGTACTGGGGATCGGCGGCGATGTCCAGTTTTGGAGAGCTCTGCCGTCCCTCTGCCTGTTTGAGCAAACAAACGACTTGCCTTTATCCCTGCAATGAGGCAAACCTGAAGCCGTCAGAAACATTCTCCGACTGCGGACATTTCCGAAGATCAGGCGCAGAAAAACGTCCCCGCCGGAGCGTCACCCTTTTTCACGACCGAGGCCTTTTCAGGGCCGAGGCGCATCCATGGCGGACACAGTCAAGACAATGAACATGAAAACCATCACGAAAAAGGAAGCCCTTCTGCAGGCTGCCAAGGAACTGTTCGGCGAATACGGCTTTGCCGAAACCACGTTCAAGAAGATCTCCGACAGGGCTGGCGTCGCGCTGGGGCTTCTCACCCATCATTACGGCAACAAGGAAAAGCTGTTCTTTGCTGCCGGCATGGACGTCCTCGAGCATTTTCTGCGCGTTCTTCGCTCCGCCACGGAAGGAACGCCGGACGGACTTTCCGGCGTGCTCTCCTTCTGCCGTGCCTATCTCGAATTTTCCATCGACCCTCATACCAACTGGCTCGTGCTCGTGCGCTGCTCTCCCTACAGCGACATGAAGGCCAGCGACGACAGGGAAATCATGCTCCGCAAGTTTGCGGAAGTTCACCATCTGCTTGAACTGCAGCTTCAGCGGGGCGTGGCCGACGGCACGGTCACGAAGCTCACGCCCTCAAGCACGGCGCAGGTCATCGTCGGCCTCATGGTCGGCGCCAACCGCACCAGGGTGCTTACTCCCTACACCTACGGCTCGTCCGAAAACTTCTATACGGAAACCCTCACCTTCGTCGAACGGGCCGTCTCCAGCGGCACGAACAGGAGCTGACGCCATGGACTCCCTCCTCACCGCCGGCATACTCGGCCTTGTGGAAGGTCTCACCGAATTCCTTCCCATCTCCTCTTCCGGTCACCTTGTCATCGCCTCCGACCTCCTGGGCTTTTCCGGCTCAAAGGCCTCCACCTTCGAGGTCGTCGTTCAGGTAGGCGCCATACTGGCCGTGCTCGTGCTCTACTGGAAGCGCTTTTTCGGACTTCTGTGCCCGACGGAACGCTCCGGAGCCTTTTCCGGGCTTCGGGGCATCATGCTCCTTGTGCTCACGAGCCTGCCCGCCTCCGTGCTGGGCCTTCTTCTGCACGGCTTCATCAAGTCCCTGTTCACTCCGGCCACGGTGACCGCCGCCCTCGTGTGCGGGGCCCTGCTCATGCTGGCGGTAGAACACATGGTCGCCCACCGTCAGGACCGCATGCCGGTGCAGACGCTGGATCAGCTCTCGGCCGCGCAGGCTCTCGGCATAGGCTGCTTCCAGTGCCTTGCCCTGTGGCCGGGGTTTTCCCGTTCCGCATCCACGCTCATGGGCGGCATGATTCTCGGCGTGCGGCGCGAAGTGGCCGCGGAGTACTCCTTCATTGCGGCCGTGCCCATCATCATCGGAGCCGCCGGCTACGACCTTCTCAAATCCCTGTCGCTGTTTTCATCTGCCGACATTCCCTTCTTCATCGTCGGTTCCGCGGTCGCCTTCATCTCCGCCATTGCGGCCATACGAGTCTTTATTTCCATTCTCGGTCGCAACACCTTGAAACCGTTTGCCATCTATCGTCTCCTTCTGGCCGTTCCGGTCTATTTCTTCATGGTACGCTGAAAAAATTTGCCTGAAGGCGAAAAAATGCTTGCCAAGGGCCAACGTTTTCTATAAGTACATTTCTGCGCCGGATGATTCCGGGGTCACGGCAAGGTAGCTCAGTTGGTTAGAGCATACGGTTCATACCCGTAGTGTCGAGAGTTCAAATCTCCCCCTTGCTACCATAACAATAAGAAAGTCCAGGATTTTTCTTGGACTTTTTTTTATGCCTTCTCAAGCTCGCGCATCGTTTTCTGCTGTGCCGGGCGCACGACACGCTTATCACCCCATTCGGAGTTTTCCCATGGCTTCCCCTTCCCGTCCTCAACGCATTCAGGTATTCGGCCACAAGAATCCCGATACCGACTCCGTCATCGCCGCCATTGCGCTGGCGGAACTGCAGAATCAGAGAGGCATGCCCTCCAGCCCAAAGATTCAGGGCAGCACCAGCCCCGAAACCAACTTCGTCATGCAGCGCTTCAACATCAAGCCTCCGCGCATCATGGAAAGCGTTGCCGGTCGTCAGGTGAGTCTGGTGGACTTTTCCGATCTCGCCCAGGCCCCGCAGGGCTTCGACAGCAGCACCATCGTGTCCGTCGTCGACCATCACAAGCTCGGCGACGTCACCACTGCCGCTCCTCTGGAAATGTGGGTATGGCCCGTGGGCTGCAGCAACACCATTCTGAAGAACATGTACGACTTCTACGGCGGCTATGTTCCCACCTATCTCGCCGGCGGCATGCTCTGCGCCATTCTGTCCGACACCGTGCTCTTCCGTTCCCCCACCACCACCGACGCCGACCGCCGCGCCGCGGCGGAGCTTGCGGAAATCGCGGGTGTGGACGACATCATGGAACTCGGCATGGAAATGTTCCGCGCAAAGTCCGACCTGCACGATTCCGCCGACAATCTTTTTCAGCGCGACTACAAGGAATTCGACATCAACGGACGCAAGGTCGGCATAGGTCAGCTCGAGCTCATGGATGCCGGCATGATCGACCCCATCAAGGCCGATCTGTTCCGGGCCGCCCGCAAGCTCATGGAAGAACACGGCTGTCACACCGTCATGTTCCTCGCCACCGACATCATGAAGGAAGGCTCGCAGATGCTTGTGGCCTCCCGCGATCTGTCCGTCACGGAAAAGGCGTTCAACGTCCGTCTCGACACCTACAAAATGCCCAAGATCCGCAACGTGGCTCCGGCCTATGCCAGAGAGGACAGTTCCGACTATCATGAACACGAGAGCGCTCCCGACACGCCCTGGGCCGACGCTCTGGCCGAGCACTGGATGCCCGGCATGATGAGCCGCAAGAAGCAGGTTCTGCCTTTTCTCATGGACGCCTTTAATTCACTTGACTAATCCAGGGACAATGTGTATTGTCTCTTTCCGATGGCAAGGTAGCTCAGTTGGTTAGAGCATACGGTTCATACCCGTAGTGTCGAGAGTTCAAATCTCCCCCTTGCTACCAGCAAAACACTGGTCCCGGGATGTCTCATCCCGGGATTTCTTGTTTAAAAGCTCCTGTCTCTCTTGCAGAAATCACCGCCTTCTGCAGAATGCGTTCTCCTTCGCCATCCGTGACGCCCGCCTTCATCCTTTGCGGGCCGCTCTCATTCCAGAAAAACGCCGATGCTCCGTCTCATTCTCTCTCGCTGCGTTCTTTCATAAAAAACGCTTCATTACTTCTCCCCACGGCAGGGGCTGCACTCTCGCCCTTTCTGAAAAAACAAGGCGCTCCCGCACCTCCCTTCTGCAGCGCTCCTTCTCCCTGCCTCTGACGTTCTTCCGGCAATGCCCTCCCTTTCCCCCTGAATTTCCGCTTTTCATGCATGATTTCGCGCTTCTCAAACAAGTTTTTCTTGTCACGAAAATAGACATGGGGGCAGAAATAGGTTATAGCAGAAAGAAACATGTATGTACCTTGCTCCCGAATCGGGGACATGCGTGTAACTCATGAAATTATCAAGTTTTTCCATTAACTACACTAAGGAGCTTCATTCATGGCGTACACACGTAGAAGCTTTCTGAAAATGGTCGGCGCAGGGGCCATGTGCCTTTCGCTCGCCCATTTTGGATTTGATCTGAAGGAGGCGAAGGCCTACGCCACGTCTCTGAAAATTGAAGGCGCAAAGGAAGTCACCACCGTGTGCCCCTTCTGCGCCGTCTGCTGCCAGGTCATCGCGTATGTGAAGGACGGCAAGCTCATTTCCACGGAAGGCGATCCCGACTTTCCCGTCAACGAGGGCAGCCTCTGCGCCAAGGGCGCGGCGCTTCTCTCCATGTATACCGGCGAACATCGCCTCACCAAGCCCATGTACCGTGCCCCCTACAGCGACAAGTGGGTGGAAAAGGACTGGGACTGGACGCTCGAACAGATCGCCCGCCGCGTGAAGACCGCCCGTGACAACGACTTCATCGTGAAGAACGCCAAGGGGCAGACCGTCAACAGGCTTGAGTCCGTGTTTTGCATGGGCACCTCTCATGCCTCAAACGAAGAGTGCGCCGTCATTCATCAGGCGATGCGCAGCCTGGGGGTCGTCCATATCGACCACCAGGCGCGTGTCTGACACAGCCCGACTGTACCGGCTCTGGCAGAGTCGTTCGGACGTGGGGCTATGACGAATCACTGGATCGACATCAAGAACTCTGATGCCATCCTGATTATGGGCAGCAATGCTGCAGAACATCATCCCGTATCCTTCAAGTGGATCATGCGGGCCAAGGACGCAGGGGCGACCGTCATGCATGTCGATCCCAAGTTCTCCCGCACGTCGGCACGGTGCGATTTCCATGTGCCGATCCGCTCCGGTACGGACATTGCCTTCCTCGGAGGCATGATCAACTACATCATCGAGTCGGGAAGCTGGTTCAAGGACTATGTGGTGAACTACACCAACGCGACCTATGTGCTGGCCAATTCATATGACTTCAAGGACGGCCTCTTCAGCGGCTACGACGCCAAGAAGAGAGCATACGACCGTTCTTCCTGGGCCTTCAAGCGCGACGAGCAGGGAGCACCCGTGCGCGACTTCACGCTCAAGGACGAACGCTGCGTATTCAACGTCATGGCAAGGCACTACTCCCGCTACACTCTGGAGAACGTCTCCAAGATCACGGGCGTATCCGAAGAAAACCTCATGAAGGTCTACAAGATCTTCTGCGCCACAGGAAAGCCGGACAAGGCCGGCACCATTCTGTACGCCATCGGCTGGACTCAGCACACGGTGGGCGTGCAGAACATCCGTGCCTCGGCCATCATCCAGCTTCTGCTCGGCAACATCGGCGTGGCCGGCGGCGGCATCAACGCTCTGCGCGGCGAACCCAACGTGCAGGGTTCCACGGACCATGCGCTGCTGTACCACAACCTGCCGGGCTACCACAATGCGCCTCTCGCGCAGTGGCAGACTCTGGAGGAATACAACAAGGCCAACACTCCCGTCACGCACATCGCCAACAGCGCCAACTGGTGGAGCAACCGTCCCAAGTACGTGACCAGTCTGCTCAAGGGCTGGTTCGGCGACGCCGCCACGGCGGAAAACGATTTCTGCTACGGCTGGCTGCCCAAGTGCGAGGACGGCGAGGACTACTCCTACATGTACGCCATGGACCGCATGCTCAGCGACAAGATGCGCGGCGGCTTCATCTTCGGCGTGAACCCCATGAACAGTTTCCCCAACACCAACAAGATGCGCGCCGCTCTGGACCATCTGGACTGGCTGGTGGTGGCGGAAATTCATAACTCCGAAACCTCGGACAACTGGCGCCGCCCGGGTGCGGATCCGTCCACCAAGAAGACGGAAGTCTTCCTGCTGCCCTCCGCGCACCGTGTGGAAAAGGAAGGAACCATCAGCAACAGCGGCCGCTGGCTGCAGTGGTTCGACAAGGCCGTGGAGCCCGCGGGCGAAGCCCGCTGCTTCGGCGACATCTACGTGCCGCTCATCAACACCATACGAGAACTGTACCGTAAGGAAGGCGGCGTCTTCCCCGATCCTCTTCTCAAGCTGAACTGGGCGGACAAGTTCGATGCCTCCGACTGGGCGAAGCGCATCAACGGCTTCTTCTGGAAGGACACCGTCGTCAACGGCAAGACCTACAAGCGCGGACAGCTCGTGCCTGCCTTCGGCAACCTTCAGGCCGACGGCTCCACCTCTTCGCTCAACTGGCTGTATACGGGCAGCTGGACGGAAGAGGAAGGCAACAAGTCCAAGCGTCGCGATCCCAGTCAGACGGAGATGCAGGCCAAGATCGGCATCTACCCCAACTGGTCGTGGTGCTGGCCCATCAACCGCCGCATTCTCTACAACCGCGCCTCCGTGGACCTTCAGGGCAAGCCTTGGAATCCCGACAAGGCGGTCATCGAGTGGAAGGACGGCGCATGGGTGGGCGACGTGCCCGATGGTCCGTGGCCTCCCATGGCCGATGAGAAGAACGGACGTCTGCCCTTCATCATGAACACCGACGGTGCGGGTCAGCTCTTCGGACCGGGACGTCTTGACGGCCCCTTCCCCGAGCACTACGAGCCCGCCGAGTCGCCTGTGGCCTCGCATCCCTTCTCCAGTCAGCTGACCTCGCCCTGCTTCAAGTTCCATGAAAGCGAGTTCGACAAGTTTGCGGCTCCGGCCGACCCGCGCTACCCCATCGTGCTTACCACCTACAGCATGACGGAACACTGGTGCGGCGGCGGTGAAACCCGCAACGTGCCCAACCTGCTTGAGGCCGAGCCTCAGCTCTACGTGGAAATGAGCCAGGATCTTGCCAGGGAAAAGGGCATCAAGAACGGTGACGGCGTCATCATCGAAAGCGCCCGCGGACAGGTGGAAGCCATAGCCATGGTCACCATCCGGCTGCGGCCCTTCACCATCATGGGCAAGACGGTTCATCTCATAGGCATGCCCTTTGCCTACGGCTGGACCACTCCCGGCTGCGGCGATTCCACGAACCGCCTCACCGTGACCGCCTATGATCCCAACACCACCATTCCTGAAACCAAGGCCTGCTGTGTGAACATCCGCAAAGCCGACAAGCTGACCGAAATAGCCTGATTCAGGCGGGGCGCGCCTCTCAAGGCGCGCCCCTCAAGGAGTACGCGATGCCTAAAGCATTTCTTATAGACACAACAAGGTGCACGGCCTGCCGCGGCTGCCAGCTGGCATGCAAGGAGTGGCACAACCTGCCCGCCAACGTCACCAAGCAGCGGGGCTCCCATCAGAATCCCCCGGACCTCAATCCCTACAACCTTAAAATCGTCCGCTTCCACGAGCATCTCGACGATGCGGGCAACGTGGTGTGGAACTTCTTTCCCGACCAGTGCCGCCACTGCCTGACCCCCATATGCGTGGACCTCGCCAATCTGGCCGTTCCCGGTTCCATGATTCAGGACAAGGCCACCGGCGCCGTGCTCGTCACGGAAAAATGCGCCCAGCTTGCTCCGGCCGACATTAAAGCGATCATCGAGGCATGCCCGTACAACATTCCCCGGTACAATGAAAAGACCAAGATGCTGACCAAGTGCGACATGTGCATAGACCGCGTTTCCGCAGGACTTCAGCCCATGTGCGTGAAGACCTGCCCCACGGGAGCCATGTTCTTCGGCGAGCGCGAAGAGGTTCTGGCAGAAGGCAGGAAACGTCTGGAACGTATCAAGGAGCGCTATCCCAAAGCCCGCCTCGTGGATACGGAAGATGTCAGCGTCTTCTATCTTCTGGCGGAAGAACCCAAATATTACCACGAGTTTGCCAGCTTCGGCTAGCAGCAGCCCAAGGCCGGAGCGTCTCAGCACTGCCGCTCCGGCATGAACTCGTGAGCGGCAACCTCCACAACCTTGCATCTCATGGGCGGCGTCGCCGCCTCCAGCCTTTCAGGAGTCATCATGGCCGAATCCCGTCAGACCGTTTCAGAAACCCTTGCCGGCATCATTGCGCGCAGGCCCGTGCTTGCGCCCATGCTGAACGCGTTTGAGCCTCTTCTTGAGGCCCGAGCGGCTCTGCCGGAAAAACTTGCTCCCCTGCTGGAGAAAAGCGGCTTCGAGCTGCCTTCCTGGCAGCCGGAGCGGGCCCGGCAAGGCGCGCCTCTTCTTGCAGGCGTTTCCCTGAACGGACTTTTCCCTCTTCTGCGGGAATCCGCAGACGTGCTCGTGCCGCTTCTGGGCAAGTTGCCCGGCATGGCCGAACACGAAACGGCTCTGGCGGCTTTCTTTACCGACGAAGCCATGTGTCTGCGCGCTGCCGACACGCTTCTCACCGGACATGATGCGGCGCTCGTCGAGGCGGCGGAGCAGTCGAATCTTCCGCCCGCCGTGCTTCTGTTCGCTCTGGAAACGGTTCTCGGTCCCGTGCTGCGCACGCTGGCCGCCACCTGTGACGCCCCGTGGGACGAACGTCCCGCCTCGTGGATGCAGGGGTTCTGCCCCGTATGCGGCTCCTTTCCCTCCATCGGCTATCTGGACAAGCGCGTTTTCGACGAGAAGAACGCCTTTCTGGCCGGCGGCGGAGGCAAAAAGCATCTGCACTGCTCGCTCTGCGGCACAGAATGGCATTTCAGGCGCGGGGCCTGTCCTTCCTGCGGCAAGGAAGGTTCCGGCGTCATGGAATTTCTTCGTGAAAGCAAGAACAGCAGAGGAGAACGCATCGACTGGTGCACCTCGTGCAAAAGCTACTGCCCCGTCGTGGATCTCCGGGAACGCGACGGCACGCCCGACATGGACGCCATGGCACTCGGCATGATGCACCTGGACATGGTTGCCGCCCAGAAGGGTCTGATTCCTCTCAAGCCCTCCTTCTGGAATCAATTCTAGCCACTGCCTCCGGGCATTTTTCCCCATTTACCGGGAGACTGCGCATGAAACCGCTTTTTATCCTTACCCTTCTCATCTCCCTCGCCTGGTGTGCCCCGGCACAGGCCCAGGACTTCAAGGCCAATCTCAAGTATCCGAAAAACCCCATCGTGCTCGGCGGCGAGATTTCTCCCCGCATGGCGGTCACCTTCAACCACACCTCTCACAGCGACGTTCCCTGCGATACCTGCCATCACAAGCCCCGCTGTGCCATCTGCCACTACAGCCCCTCGCAGGAAAAGTCTCCCTATGCGTCGTGCAGCGCCACCGAGGGCTGCCATACCATTCAGGGCAGAAGCAACGAGACTGAAAGCCGCTTCATGGCCTTCCACAGCAGAGAATCCATGCGTTCCTGCTTCGGCTGCCATCGCAGGATGAGCCTGGAACATCCCGAATTCCAGGGCTGCCGTCCCTGCCATCCCAACACCGTTCAGCCGGACGAAGAAAAGTAATTCTTCCCTTCCCCCTGACGTTTCCGCCCGTGCCCCGACCGACGACATTCCGTCTCCGGGGCGCGGGCTTTTTCATGATCTGAAACCGGCCGAAGCTGAAAACCGGCAGCCCCTGCGTCTCAATCTCCTGCGCCCGCACAGCCTTCTCCGGCAGAATCAACGGCATTCTCATGAACGTCGCGTCTGCCCCGGGAGGGCTCCGGCTCCATCCGACTCCCGGGATCACGGCTTCCGCTGCGATTCCCTTCACCGGCAAAATGTGCTCTGGCTGCCCTTTCAGGCCGTGTCGGAAGCTTAAACAGAAAAGGGCTGCGGAAAACCGCAGCCCTGAAATTCGGTGGTGCCGAGGGACAGAATCGAACTGCCCACACGGGGATTTTCAGTCCCCTGCTCTACCAACTGAGCTACCTCGGCACAACGGAGTTAATTTACTTCAACTGAAAACAAATGGCAAGCGTTTTTTTAGGAAACACTTCGGAAGACCATGCCGCTCTATTCCGTCAGATTGCCGGGGCCCTTCGGAATGGACGCCTCGGCGATGCGGACCTTGTAGTCGCTCGCCTCGGCAGGCGGATTGACGAAAATCACGGTGAAGGGAACTTCGTTGCCGGGCAGCACGTTCGTGTTGGCTTCCACAATGTCGAGCTTGTTGTTGAGCACCTTGTCCAGCTCATCCTTGTCGAGCAGTTCCAGCTGGAAGGAACTCATGCTGTTGCCGGCAAGCTGCTGCTGCGAAACGAGCTTGTTGCCGTTTGCGTCGTACAGTTCCGCCTCCAGCCTGATAAGCTCGCGCGGCACGGGGAAGTTGTTCTTCACCTTGCCCTCAATGATGACAAGGTTTCCCACCTTTTCGTTCTTCACCTGATACTGACGCACGTCGCGCAGTTCCAGTTCGCTCACCATGGACACGGGATCGGAAGGATCGGCGGTCTCAAGGCCGAGATACGGCGCGACGAGGCCCTTCAGTCCATCCAGATAATGCGTGTTTTCCCACAACCAGCCGCATCCCGCCGCCAGAGCAAGGCACACCAGAAAGCTCGTCAGTCTCGGCAGAATGGACCGCTTCTTTCGCGGCATGTCCAGACCTCCGAAGGACTCCGCGCTGCCGGAGCCGTCAAGGCGCAGCCCCTGGGAAGTCCGTCTTTCCGGCAGGCGCTCCTTCTGTCTGCGGGGCTCGCGGGCATCGTCCACGGCAAGTTCCAGTCCGCCCCCTCGTGATGCGCGACCGCGGCCGCCACCGAGGGAAAGTCCCCCCTCATCCTCGTGTTCCGGCGTTGCCTGACGCTTTGCCGGACGATCTCCGGAAAGCTCAAGCCCGCCGTTTCCGTGAGAGGTCTTCTCCTTTTCCTCTCCCCCGAGAGAAAGTCCGCCGGAAGCGGGAGGCTCCGTTCTTTCTTCCATTGGAAGCGTGAAGATATGACGGCAGACCGAACAGCGGAGCTTGGCGCCGGGTCTTACCTTTTCATCCGGCAGACGATAGATCGTATTGCACTGGGGGCAGGTAACGTTCATGAAGCAATCTCCAACAATATGTGATAGCGCATCGAGACCATACACCGCCTGCGTCAGCAGTCAAGCAGCTCATAAATGGCCGGAAGCGTGCGATATCTTTCGGCGTAGTCCAGTCCGTACCCCACAATGAATCCCGAAGGCAGGTCAAAGCCCGCGAAATCGGAATGCACGGAAAATTCCCGCCGTTCCTTTTTGTCTATGAGGGCGGCAAGACGTATGGACTTCGCCCCGCGGGAAGAAAAATACCGCATGAGGAAGTCCATGGAACGCCCGGTATCCACAATGTCTTCCACAATGAGCACATGACGGCCTTCCAGCGATATTTCCACGTCCTTGGTGATCTGCACGTGCTCGCTGCTGCTCGCACGGTCGCCGTAACTCGCCAGCCGGACGAAATCAATGAGAACATCCGTCTTCATGGCGCGCACAAGATCGCTGAAGAAGGGAAACGCCCCTTTCAGCACGCAGACGGCCACTATCGTTTCGCCCCTGTAGACCTCGTCTATCTGAGCGGCCAGCTCCTCCACGCGACGCCGGATGACGGCCGCACTGAATACTTCCTTCATGTCGTGCATGTGCGCTACCGCCTGATGAGACTCATGAGAAACTTCTTCATTTCCGGCCCGGGGACATACCCGGCCTCGCTCGCCTCGATGTGTCCGTCCCTGTTGTAGATGACGTTGAAGGGAATGGCGTCTATCCTGTAGGCCCGGGCCAGCTCCTCGCCTCCGTAATACACCGGATAGGCTCCCATCATTCCCATGGACTTCACGAAGGAATCCGCCTCGCGGATGTTCTGATCAATGGCAATGCCGATGATGAGCAGATCCTTTTCGGGAATCTCCGTGCGCATCTTCATGAGCTCGGGTATCTCCTTGCGGCAGGGGCCGCAGAAGGCGGCAAAGAAATTCACCAGAATCACCTTGCCGTGATTGGCCGCAAGCTCATCAAGCAGCTCGTAGGTATGCACGGGCTTGAGCTGAGCGCCCTTGTCCTGCCCGAACGCCGGAGCGGCAACAAGCGACACGGCCATGACGACGCCCGTCAGCAGAACGCACGCCATGCGACGAAAAAAGCCCAGCGGCTTTTCTTTCATAACAAAACTCCTTTTGCTCGAAAACGTGGCACGCGGAAGTCTTTTCTTCCGCGAACTTTTTTAGGTGTACTGAAAATCGTTGAAAACGCCAACCTTAAACTATAGGATACATTCCGGCAAGTACGCTTCCACCCCGGAAGCCCTGCTGAAATAAGGATGACTCCATGACGAACATTTCCGATGCGCACGAAGCCGAACTGCTTTCCTCTCCGAAAGCAAAGCAGTCTCGCACCACCTCTGCGCGTATCAAAAAAAGCAAAACATCTCCAAAGGATAGTGACATCATTGATGTCACGGCGGCCCCCGTTTCCACGGAAGCGGAGACCTCCTCCTCACCTTTGGAAAAAAACAGGGACGAATCCGAAAAAAAATCGGGACGCCCCCCGAGGCAGGAATCCGCACCGGGGTCTCAGCCTTCCGCCGCCACGCCCATCGAGCCTTCTGAAAACGATGCTGCGGAGGAAGAATCCGGCGACGACACCCCCGAGGTCATGGAAGCGGAACTTGAGCAGGCTCAGGACGGAGAGCTTCTTCCCGGCGACGAGCCGATCGACGACTCCTTTGAAGACTACGACGACAACGGACACGTCATTGATCTCAGCAGCAACCTTCCCGCCATTGCGGAAGATCGGCTGCCGAGCGTGGCGGTTCGGGACAATCTTCAGAGCTACCTGCGGGAAGTGAGCAAATTTCCTCTGCTTGAGCCGGAAGAAGAAACGGAACTTGCCCGGAGAGTGCGCGATCACGGCGACCCCGAGGCGGCGTTCCGCATCGTTTCCTCGCATCTGCGCCTTGTTGTCCGCATCGCCATGGATTTCCAGCGCCGCTGGATGCAGAACGTGCTCGACCTCATTCAGGAAGGAAACGTGGGGCTTCTGCGGGCCGTCAACAAGTTCGACCCCGACAAGGGCATAAAATTTTCCTACTATGCCTCGTTCTGGATCAAGGCCTACATCCTCAAGTTCATCATGGACAACTGGCGCATGGTGAAGATAGGCACCACGCAGGCTCAGCGCAAGCTCTTCTACAACCTGAACAGGGAACGGCAGAAGCTCATTCTTCAGGGCTTCGATCCCGACGCGGCCCTTCTTTCGGAACGGCTCGGCGTCACCAAGGATCAGGTGGTGGAAATGGAACAGCGGCTGGATGCCGGCGACGTTTCCCTTGATCTGCCGGTCAGCGACGACAGCGGCAGCGCCTCGCGCATGGACTTTCTGCCTGCGCTCGGCCCCGGCGTGGAGGAAGGCATTGCCGACTCTGAAGTGTCCAGACTCGTTCAGGAAAGCATACGCGAGCTCATTCCGTCCCTTTCGGAAAAGGAAGTCTACATTCTGGAACACAGACTTCTTACCGACGAGCCGGCCACGCTCAGGGAAATCGGAGAACGCTATCACGTCACCCGTGAACGCATACGCCAGCTGGAAGCGCGCCTGCTGGAAAAACTGAAAGAACATCTCGGGCGCGAGATCAAAGACTTCTCGGAAGAATGGATACAGCCATAGCTCTTCCGCACACAGGACATCCATGTTCAGTCATACACCATCCCATCTTCGGGTACGGCGGCCCATGTCTTCCTCCGTGCGGGCAAAACGCCTGATGTTCGCGTCCACCCTTGCGCTCATGCTTCTGCCTGCGGGATGCACCGCCACGGGAAACGGACTCGCCTCCGGGCAGAGCGATCAGGTCGTCCCGTCCCGGATGACGCCTCAGGCTCCGTCGCAGCGGGCCGAGCTCATCTTTGCCCAGCTCAAGCTGGACAGCGCCCTTGCGGGCAACGACCGTGAAGGCATCATCGATTCCGCCAGCCGGCTGCTCCGTTACGGCACGGGCGCGCACAAGCTGCCTTCCTCCTCGCCCATCATCGACGCGGCCATATGGCTTCTTGCGCACGACGACGAAAAGGAGGCCGTGCCGCTCATACGGAAGGCCTCCGCCCAGATGCCGGACGATCTGGCGCTGGTCTCTCTTCAGGCCGATCTGCTCATACAGAACAACCAGCGAACCGAAGCCATTGACCTTCTGCGCACATTTGCCCGCAATCACCCCGCCGACGGTCAGGCGCAGGCCGAACTTGCCCTTGCCCTGCTGCGCAGCGGTCAGGCGGAAGAGGCCATGCAGGTATTCCGGCACATCCCTGAAAAGCAGCTCACCGCGCAGATCCGCTTTGCCTACGCGCAGGCGCTGAACGTTTCCGGTCATTTTGCCGACGCCAGACGGCAGCTTGAAGCCGCCGTGAAGGAAGAGCCCGAATACTCCGAGGCCTGGCAGCTTCTGGCCCTGACGCAGGAAGAGCTCGGCAACAGGAAGGAAGCGGAAAAGATTTATCGCAATCTGCTTCAGGACGACCCCGACAACCGCAGTGCAAGACTTTTTCTTCTCCGGCTTCTGCTCCAGAACGGAGAAACGGACACCGTGGTCCGCATGGTCATGGAAACGCAGGATCCGCTTCACTTCGCCGTGGCGGCTGCGGCCATGCTCATGGATGAAAAGCATCCCGATCAGGCGGAAGCGCTGCTCTCCCGTCTCGAGACTCAGGACGGCATGCCGGACGGCCTGTACTTTTATCATGCGGCGCTGCTTTATGAAAGCGACGGAAGCATCGACAGGGCTCTTGACTATCTCGACCGCGTGTCGCCGCAAAGCTCGGAATACGACAAGGCCCTGCGCATGAAGGTGCGCATTCTCTACGAGCAGAAGCGATACTCCGCTGCGCTTGCCGCGCTGGAAACGCTGCGCACCCTGCATCCCACGGACGTGGAACCGCTGCTTCTCGTTTCGGAAATGCACGCTGCCCAGAAAAACTTTGCCGCAGCCGAAAAGGCCGTGGACGAAGCGCTGCGCCTGCACCCCGACAACGAAAACGCCGCCTTTCAGCAGGCCTATCTGCAGGAAATGCAGGGCAACAGAAAAAAGGCCATGGCGCTCATGGAAAAGTTCAGCGAAAAGTACCCGGACAACGCTCTGGCGCTGAACTATGTGGGATACAATCTGGCCGACAGCAACCGGGAGCTCGACAAGGCCTACAGGCTCATTCTCCGCGCCGTGGAGCTGGAACCGGACACGGACTTCATTCTCGATTCCCTTGCCTGGGTGCACTTCCGCCGCGGAGAGCTCGACGAAGCCTGGGAACAGATTCAGAAGGCGATCAACGCTTCCGGCAAGGACGGCCCCCGCGACCCCGCCATGCTCGAACACTACGGCGACATCGCCGCCGCCAGAAAGGATGCGGACTCCGCCAGAAAAGGCTGGCAGCAGGCCCTGAAAATCTTTGAACAGCTCGGATACCCCGAAGATGCCGCCAGAGTGCGCCAGAAACTGGAAAACCTGCAATGACGACCAAAAAGCTCTCTCTTGTTCTTCTCAGCCTCGTGTTCATGGCCGCGCTTTCCGGCTGCGGCCCCAAGGGAATGCCCATAGCCCCGGAAAGCGACGCCGCGGCGCGCTGGCAGGCCTTTGCTGAGCGGTCCTCCCGTCCCGCCGCCTACGACGTCATTTCCGGCAGTCTGCGGTTCGGCCCGGTCAACGACACAAGGCGGGTGACCTATCTGCTCTGGTCCTCCGGCACCGGCGCTCCGTCCATGCTCGACGACAAAGGTCACGAGCCGGCCGGTCTGGAAAGCGCGGATCTTGCCGCGAACGCGCCTGACGACGCGCGCACCATACGTCTCGAAGTCAATGCCGGCGTGGGAGCAAACGTGGCCAAGGCCGTGTTTGAAAACGGTCAGATGCTGCTTGTTCTGCCGAGGGATCAGAAGGCCTATGCCGGAGCCGAAACCCCGGAAACGCTGCGCAGACTGCTCGGTCTGCCCCTTCCCATGCGCATGACGAAACTCAACGACTTTCTGGCGGGACGATACCTTTCCGCCCTTGACGTGCCGTCTCCTGAGCGCTACGTCACCGGAGGCGACGGCAGCATCGTCTACCGCTACAGACAAGGCGGTCAGGACTTCGAGCTGGAACTTGACGCCCATGCCCTGCCCGTGCGGCTGAGCATGGGAAAGCACTGGTCGCTCTCCATTGCCTACGACGAGAAGGAACTTCCCCGCCGTCTGGACGGCAGCATGGAAAGCGACGGCACACCCATGCGCATGGTGCTGCTCGTCAAGGAACGCCGGCCTGCCGGCACGCTGACGGACGCCAGCATGAACCTGGACGTCCCGGACAGTTTCGCCGTCTATTCGCTGGACCAATAACAGGACGGGATGACCCCGTACCCACACACCGAGTCACTGGAGACTGAAATGAGCATCATCTACATTGCGTCCGACCATGGAGGCTTCAACCTCAAAACCTTTCTTGTGCAGTATCTGAAGGACAAGGGACATGACGTGCATGACCTCGGCCCTTCCGATCCCGCAAGCTGCGACTATCCCCTCAAGGCACAGGCCGTCACGGACGCCCTTCTCAAGGATGAAAACGCCCTCGGCGTGCTCGTGTGCGGCACGGGCATAGGCATGAGCATGGCCGCCAACCGCGTCCCCGGCATCCGCGCCGCGCTGTGCACCACGGAATTCCATGCAACCTACGCGCGAGCCCACAACAACGCCAACGTCATCTGCCTCGGCGAGCGCGTCACCGGTCAGGGACTTGCCGCCAGCATGGTCGACGTGTTCCTGAGCACGGCCTTTGAAGGCGGACGTCATCTGCGTCGCATCAACCTTTTCAACAAGTAGTCTTCAAGAGAGACGGTCATGCCGAAAATACGGGAAGTCTATGTCTGCCGTTCCTGCGGAGCCCAAAGCGCGCAGTGGCAGGGGCAATGCCCGAAGTGCCGGGAGTGGAACACTCTTGAACTTACCCGCCTTGCCCAGACTCCCTCGGCACGACCGCACTCCGCAAAACACGCCGCCGCAACGAGCATACAGCCGCTCTCCAGCGTGTCCGGCAGCGATCACGCCGCCTTCGGCACCGGCCTTGATGCTCTCGACCGCGTTCTCGGCCACGGCTTTGTTCCCGGCGCCGCCATTCTTGTGGGCGGCGAGCCCGGCATCGGCAAGTCCACGCTGCTTCTGCAGCTTGCCGGGGCCGTGGCCAGAGAAAACAAGCTCGTGCTCTACGCCAGCGGCGAGGAATCTCTTCCGCAGATACGAAGCCGCGCGGAACGCCTCGACGTGCTCCACGACAACCTTCTTGCCGTGGCCACAAGCCGGGTGGAAGACCTGTTTCCCGTGCTCGAGGATGCAAACACCGCTCCGGCCCTCATGATCGTGGACTCCGTGCAGACGCTTGCCTCCGACAGTGCCGAAGGTCTGCCCGGCAACGTCAGTCAGGTGCGCACCGTGGCCACGGAACTTGTGGAACGCTGCCGCCGCGCAGGAACCACGCTCGTGCTCGTGGGCCACGTCACCAAGGACGGCACGCTGGCCGGTCCCCGTCTTCTGGAACATCTGGTGGACACCGTCATTTCCCTGGAAGGCGACCGCAGGGAAATGTTCCGCATGCTCCGCGTGCTGAAAAACCGCTTCGGACCGAATCAGGAACTGCTCATCTTCCGCATGGTGCGC
Organism: bacterium; assembly: GCA_037230945.1. Taxonomy (GTDB): domain Bacteria; phylum Desulfobacterota; class Desulfovibrionia; order Desulfovibrionales; family Desulfovibrionaceae; genus Mailhella. The sequence continues at coordinate 2,351 of JAXUUT010000102.1, read as the reverse complement.
AAGGGACTGGAGCTTGTGGAAGACCCTTCCACCTTCTTTCTCGGAGCGCGCGACACCTCGCTCAGCGGAACGGCCGTGGTCATGGCCGTGGACGGACAGCGTCCCCTCGCCGTGGAAATACAGGCTCTTGCCACGCGAAGCTACCTTGCCATTCCGCGTCGCACCGGCCTCGGGTTCGATGTCAACCGTCTTCACCTGCTTCTGGCCGTGCTGGAAAAGCGGCTTCGTCTCAACTTCGGTCAGGCGGACATCTATGCCAAGGTAGGCGGCGGCATGCGGCTTCAGGAACCGGGACTCGACCTTGCGCTCGTGGCCGCGCTGCTTTCCTCCTTCTACGACATTCCCCTGCCGGAACGCTGCGTGCTCTGGGGCGAAGTGGACCTCAACGGTCAGGTGCGCCCGGTCTCCGGGCAGGACGTGCGCATGAAACAGGCGCTGCGTCTCGGCTATTCCCCCATTCTCTGCCCGGAAAACCCCAAAAGCAGGGGCATAGCCACCGTGGCCGACCTTCAGCGCATTCTTTTCCGCAAGGGATAAGCGCAACTTTATCCGGCATTGCCACGGCCGAAGTCCCGCAGGCGAGGGGTCCCCGCTGCCACAGACGGACTCAGCGCGAACGCTCACGCGCCTTGCCATCTTCGCCCGCCCCTGTTCCGTCGCAACAGGCTCTTCCCGCAGCCTTCCTTTTCCCCTGAAAAATCCGAAAACTCCCGCGACAAACGGCACGGAAAAATTCCGCATATTCTCTGACCGAAAGCGCGGCATGAAACACGGCTCTCTCCGCCGGTCCATGCCGCGCTTCACAGACAAGTTAAAGCAACGCTTCAAAAATTTTCGTCACCTGCCCATCTCCCGCTCTCAAGCGGGATCTCTTCAGGCGGGAAACCGGAACCTCAATTTTCTCCCTTCATCCGGGGACTCGTCTGCTTTTCATCCGCGCGCGGCCAGTACAGGCACACCCACTCGTCGGCTTCGGGATTCTCGAGGCTGGCCGACCGCGTGGGATCGGAGGCAGGCGAAGGCATGCGCAGCTCTCCGGCCTCGCCCATGGCGGCATAGGCTTCCTTCATGCCGGGAACCTGAACCGAAAGGAAACCGGAAAGAATGAGGCAGCCTCCGGGCTTCACCAGAGGCATGAGCATGGGCGCCATTTCCCTGAGCGGACCTGCCAGAATGTTGGCGATGACCACATCGAAGCGCTGCCCCTGCACGAGCTCCACGCTGCCCTCCTGAATGTCGAATTCTCCGGAGACGCCGTTCATGTCGCAATTCTCCCGGGAATTTGAGATGGAAAGAGGATCAATGTCCGCGCCGAAGCCGGAGAGCCCCAGCTTGACGCAGCCTATGCCGAGAATGCCCGTCCCCGTGCCCATGTCGAGAAAGCGCTGTCCGGCCTTCAGAATTCCTGCCCTGTGCAGCAGGCTTATGGCCTCAAGGCACATGGTGGTCGTGGGGTGATGCCCCGTGCCGAAGGCGGACTTCGGCTCGATGATGACGGGAATGCGGCCTTCCGCGGACTTATCCTTCATCCAGGGCGGAAGAATGAGAAAATCTCCGGCCTCCACGGGCGTGAAATAGCTGCGCCATCCGGCCAGCCAGTCCGTGTCGGGAAGAGTCTCGCGGGAAAGCGCGGCTCCGGGAAGCATGGCCGCCACGCTCCGGGCCAGGTTTTCGCGTTCCTCTTCGCTTTCGCCCGTCACGCGAAGCAGCATTTCTCCGGTGGGAAGGGATTCCTCCTCCCAGCCGGATCCGGCGCTCTGCGCAACCAGCGCTTCCGCCATCGGAAAATCCTCTTCGGCAACCACGATATCCAGACGATACAACTGCGGCATATTGACACTCCTGCCGTTTTGTTTTCATGACAAGCGGGATGCCCCGCCCCCGTCATGTACCATCTGCGCCCCCGCTTGCCAAGAAGACCTTGACACTCGTCCCGCTCTGCCGCACATTCGTCGACACATCGCGGCCCTGCGGCCTTTTCCCATCAAACTTTCGGAATATCAGCATGGATCTCAACGGACTCATCGTCGGACTCGGCAACCCCGGGCCCAAATACAGAGGCACGCGCCACAACGCCGGCTTCATGACCGTACAGCTTCTTCTTGAAGAAGTGGAACGCGGCAACGGCCGCAGCCCGGAGTCGCTCTCCGGTTCCCGGTTCAACGCTCTTCTGTGGCGCATACAGATTCCCGGAGGCGGCACGTGGCTTGTGGCCATGCCCCAGACCTTCATGAATCTGAGCGGCGACGCCGTGCAGCCGCTCATGGCATGGTACCGCCTTCAGCCCGACCAGCTTCTCGTCATTCACGACGAGCTCGATCTCGAACCGGGCAGACTCAAGCTCAAGAAAA
>JAXUUT010000053.1:0-32013 GCA_037230945.1 bacterium | reverse complement strand
AGCCGCCCGTGCCATGAGCGCTCTTGCCGCCCGTCTGTCCGAGCCCGGCATTCTCGGCTACATGCCCAACGGCGGATTCGGCTGGGCCCGCGAAAAGCTGGCCGCATGGCTGAGCGAGCAGCAGAAAACGCCCCTCAGGGCACAGCACGTCATGCTCGGCTGCGGCGCGGCAGGCGTGATGAACGCCTTTTTCCACACCGTGCTCGAACCCGGCGACGAAGTGCTCACCGTGGCGCCCTTCTTCGGCGAATACCGCTTCTACGTGAGCAATCACGGCGGCACGCTGCACCCGGTTCCCTGCCGGGCCGAAGACTTCGGTCCCGACGTGGAAGCCCTTGCCGCTGCCGTCACGCCCCGCACCCGCGCGCTCATCATCAACTCCCCCAACAACCCTTCCGGCGCGGTCTATTCCAAAGAAGACATCATGAGCCTTGCCGCCATGCTGGAAGAAGCCTCGAAGCGCATCGGCCGCATCATCTACCTTGTGGCCGACGAGCCCTACCGCTTCCTTGCCTACGACGGCATTGAGGTGCCCGCCGCTCTGCCGCTCTACAAATACAGCGTGGTCATCAGTTCCTTTGCCAAGAACTACGGCATGGCCGGCGAACGCGTGGGCTACATCGCGGTCAATCCCGACATGGAAGACGCCGACAAGCTCATGGACGGCCTCATATTCTCCAACCGCGTGCTCGGCTTCGTGAACCCGCCCGTGGTGGGCCAGTACCTCATGGCCGAATGCCTCGGCGCGTCCACGGACGAGGCCCTCGCCATCTATACCCGCCGCCGCAACAAGCTTGCCGCCATTCTCGCAGATGCAGGCTACGAGTTCACGCCGCCCAGAGGCACCTTCTACTTCTTCCCCAAGGCTCCCGGAGGCGACGACAAGGGCCTCGTGGATCGCCTCACGAAGAATCTCGTGCTCGCGGTTCCGAGCTCCGGCTTCGGTTATCCCGGCTACATCCGCCTCTCCTTCGCGGTAGAAGACGCCGTCATCGAACGTTCCGCCGAAGGCTTCCGCAAGGCCCTGAAAGGCTGACTGCATGGTCCGAAGGCACGCTCCCGCGCCTTCGGACCGTTTTTTTCGCGCCGCCGTGCCTGCTTGCCAGCGTTTCGCCTTCCGCGCACGTCTCCTAGATGCATGAATGGGAAGCCCCACCGTTTCCGGCGGCACGGCGCGCCCTTCCGCGTTGCTCGCGCACCCACCGGCGAAGGCGCGGCATTTTCCCGAAATCTCCTGCCGGGCACGCTTCTTGCCCGTCCCTGCCTGCGCGGCAGCCTGACTGTCTTTCCCGCCTTCTTCCGACCGGACGGAAAACAAGCTCACACTCCTCCCTCAGGTTTTCAGCTCGCCCCTTCCTGAGAAGGTCGTCCGCTGCCCGGCAGTCCGCCTCAAATTCCCGAAATCGCCACGCGCCGTCGTCCGTCGCGCTGCACGCCATGCCGCTCCGTCCGTCTTCGTTTTCACGCCGACTCGTCGCCCTTCCCTGCTTTTCCCATCCCTGACCTCCTGCCGGCTGCTGCGCTCCCCTCCGCCTTCCGGTCCGCACTTCTGTTCCCCTGCCGCAACCATATGTTTTCCATTGACACGACATTTTTTCTGATTGATAAATCAATTTTTAATTTATCCATAAATAAATTTATTCTTGACTTTTGATTCATTTTCAACGAAAGATGTTGCTGTCGGGGACTGCCCGGTCAACCTTTTTTCTGGTGATACAATGCTGGAATATCTGCGCATACGCGGTCTTGCGCTCATCGACGACATGGAGCTGGAGTTCGGCGACGGCATGAACGTGCTCACGGGTGAAACCGGTGCCGGCAAAAGCTTCATCCTCAAGGCCATCAACTTCGTTCTCGGCGACCGGCTCACCACCGACATGGTGCGTCCCGGTCGCGACAAGGCGCAGGTGGAAGCGCTTTTTACGCGGCGGGGAGAACAGGGCGAAGAAGAAGTGGTGCTTCGTCGCGAGCTTTCCGCTTCTTCCGGGCGCAGCCATTTCTTTCTCAACGGTTCCCTCACCTCGCAGGAGGCCGTGCGCGCCCTGCGTCCTGCGCTGCTCTTTCACGTCAGCCAGCACGGACAGCAGCGGCTGCTTCAGCCTTCCTATCAGGCGTCGCTCATCGACTCCTTTCTTCCCGATCCTTCAATCGTCAGCCGCAAGGACGCCCTTGTGCGCGAGCTCAGGGACGTGGCGGATCAGCGTCGCAGACTTCTGGAACGCATGGAGATGCTGAGCGAGAAACGCGAGCTTCTGGAAATGCAGCAGAAGGAAATCGAGCGCGTCGCCCCGGAGGAAGGCGAAGAGGAACGTCTGGAAAAGGCCCGTGCGGAGCTCAAAAACGTGGAACATCTGCGCGCGCAGTACGAGCAGGGCCTTGAACTCATGATCGGCGGCGAAGGCGGAGGACTCGCCACTCTGCTCGGCGAGCTGGAACGTCTGCTCCACAATCTGGCGCAGGAAGATGAAAGCTTCTCTCCCTCGCTCGACGCCCTGCTGAACTTCGAGGAAGACGCCAGGGAGCTCACGCGGCGATTCCGCAGCACGCCCGCATCCGACAGCGAATATGATCCGGACGAGCTTGAGGCAAGACTTTACGAGCTTTCCCAGCTCAAGCGCCGGATGCGCCGCAGCATCCCCGAGATTCTGCGCCTGCGCGACGAGATCACCGAAAATCTTTCCTTTCTCGACGCCTGCGGCCTGGATCTGCACCGGCTGGAAAAGCAGGAACGGGAACTGGCCAAAAAACTTCATGCAACGCTTGAAGAATGCAACGCTCTGCGCAAGGACGCCGCCTCGCGCTTCTGCGCCGCGCTGGAAAAGGAGCTGGCCGGACTCGGCTTTTCCGATCGCGTCCACGTGGAGCCGGAAGGCACGCCTCACGAACTGTGGCCGCAGGTGGAAGACAAGGTAAAAGTCATCTGCCCCGCCTGCATGGAAGACCGCTACCGTCTGCTCTGGGCGCCCAACCCCGGACAGCATCCCCAGCCTCTGGACAAGATCGCCTCGGGCGGCGAGCTTTCCCGCTTTCTTCTTGCCGTGGTAGGCATACAGTCCACCAATGAAGACGCCACGCTCATTTTCGACGAAGTGGATGCCGGCGTGGGCGGCATCACGCTGAACCGCGTTTCCGACCGTCTGAGCGATCTGGCAGCGCGCCGTCAGCTTCTCATCATCACGCACTGGCCTCAGCTTGCGGCCCGGGCGGCCCAGCATTTTCAGGTATCCAAGGAAGTGCGCGGCGACGAAACCTTCACGCTCTGCCGTCCGCTGGACGCAAAAGCAAGAGAAGCGGAACTGCGAAGAATGGCGGGCGAGGAAGGCTGAAGGCCGTGCCGACGAGGCCCGGTTCTGCACGCACGCCCGAACACGGGCAACCCGGCCTCGTGCCTGCAAGAAAAACAGGGCAACCGGCAAAAAGGCGCCGCACCTCTTTGAATGGAAGATTCATGAACGCGGACGAGAGAAACATCGGCAGACCGGCGCACAGCGCTCAGCCATGAGAGCCGCCGAACGGGACGCACGCTTCGTTTCCCCTGCGGAATTCTGCCTCAGTCGTGATGATACGGCATGTTGCGGACAAGCGTTTCCGCCCGGTAAAGCTGCTCGAGGAGCACCACGCGGGCAAGCTCGTGCGGCAGGGTCTGCGGGCCCAGTGCCATGAGATGCCTCGCCTTCTCCCGCACACTGTCATGCAGGCCGAAAGGACCTCCCACGATGAAGCACGGACGGCGCGTCGCATCCGAGGACAATCCTTCCAGAAAGCGCGAGAATTCCCGGGACGTCATGGAGCGACCCTTTTCATCAAGGCATATCACGATGTCCTGAGGGGCAAGGGCGGCGAGTATGCGCTTTCCCTCCTCCTCCACGCGCCTTGCTACCGGAAGCGCGGGATCGGAATCGCGGATGACGGTGTCCGTCACCTGCCTGAAGCGGGCAAGTCTTTCCAGATAATGAGCCGCCGCATCCTTCCAGAAAGGCGCGTGCGGTCTGCCTACACTCATGATTCTCAGGGGTTTCAAGCTCATGGGGCTCTTATAAGCGGAGCCTGCGCCGGAAGCAAGTCAAAGCTCATCATGATGCAGCGCTCCCGTGCTCCGGAAATCTCCGGATGCACGCCTGCGCGTCGCGCGACTTCCGGCGTCCTGCGCATCGGGGAAACAGCATGTGACTTGCGTGACAAGAATGTAAAAAATTCATGAAGACTGCCGGGGCATCTTGACATGAACGTTGCATCCTGAATAAGAAATCATCCAGACGTCAATGCATTAACCCAGACTATTAATTCCTCTTATTGCGCGCTTTCGCCTCAGCCACGACGATGTCCATGTTCAAGCTTCCCTTCACCTGACTTTCCCGTTTCTGTGACGGGAAGAGTTTCTTTCTTGGACATCCACGGTTCCGGCAGCACTGATTGACTTAAATTCCAATCCTGCCGCTTCGACGCTCTTTCCGGTCACCTGCCCGGAAGGAGCGTTTTTTGTTTCAGACCGCACGGCGCCGCATCTGTCCCTTCCTTGCCGAAGGCGTTCCCGAAGCAACGGCTCCCGGCCGCCGAACATGAAGAGCCGGTCGCATGACGTTCCCGTCATCCTCGTTCTGCCGCAATGCGTCTGACCGCAGCACCCCCTTCCCCGCAGCTTCAGCAACCTCGCAGAGCATGTCTCAAATGCCCCGCGTTCGTCTTTCTTCATCAGCAACCCTTTTTGGAGGTTCCCATGTCCGTTTCTCTTAATTGCCGAGGTCTGGCCTGCCCTGAACCCGTCATCCGCACCCGCGACGCCCTGAAAGATGCTCCCGACGCCATTGAAGTCTGCGTGGACAACGTGCCCGCCACGGAAAACGTCAGCCGATTCCTCGGTCGTTCCGGCTACGTCACGGACATCAGACAGACCGGCGACTCGGAATGGAAGGTCTGCGGGCACAAGGCCGGCATCAACTGCGCCGAAGCCGAGGACATCATTGCCGAGGCGGGTCCCTCGCGCTCCGGCAAGACCCTGGTGATGCTCACCTCCGACGTCATCGGCTCCGGCAGCGACGAGCTCGGCGCCAAGCTCATGGCAAACTTTCTCTCCACGCTGCCCGAAATGAACGAGCTTTGGCGCATCGTCATGGTCAACGGCGGCGTGCGTCTCGCCTCCACGCCCGGCAAGGCTCTGGACGCCCTGAAGAAGCTGGAAGCGTCCGGCGTGAGCATTCTTGTGTGCGGCACCTGCCTTGAATTCTTCCATCTCACCGAACAGAAGCAGGTCGGCGAAACCACCAACATGCTGGACATCGTCACCAGTCTCGACCTTGCCGACAAGGTCATCCGTCCGTAACCGCAATCCCGCGTCGCGCCTCCTTTCCGAGGTGCGGCGCGGAAGAACAGGAGAAACATCATGCCGGTGGCAGGCGTCGACGTAGGCTCGGTGGCCGCAAAAGCGGTCATTCTGGATGAACTCACCAAAAACGTGCTGGCCCATGCGCTCGTGCCCACGGGCTGGAATCCGCGGCAGGCCGGCGAGGACGCCCTCGACAGGGCGTGCGCACAGGCAGGCGTGGACCGCTCGGCGCTTACGCGTGTCACAGGGACGGGCTACGGACGCATAGCTCTGCCCTTTGCGGACAAAACCGTCACGGAAATCACCTGTCATGCACTGGGGGCCGTGCATCTCTTTCCGGGCACGGGCGTCGTTCTGGACATCGGCGGACAGGACAGCAAGGCCATTGCCGTGGATACCGACGGCTCGGTACAGGACTTCGTCATGAACGACAAGTGCGCGGCCGGAACAGGCCGTTTTCTTCAGGTGCTTTCCGGCATTCTGGGCATGGACGTTCAGGCTCTGGACGAAGCCGCGGGCCGGGGCAATCCTGCGGACATTTCCAGCATGTGCGCCGTGTTTGCCGAAACGGAAATCGTCGGGCTGCTGGCGCAGGGCGTGAGCCCCGAAGACGTGGCCGCCGGGGTGTTCCGCTCCCTGGCAAGACGCATGGTCTCGCTTTCCCGACGCATCGCCTGCCGCGGCGAGTACACCTTCACGGGCGGACTCGCCACACTTCCGGCTTTCGTGCGCTGCCTGTCCTCGGAACTCGGCACAAAAGTCAACGTGGCAAACGACCCTCAAAACACAGGCGCACTCGGCGCGGCGCTCATTGCCGCCCGCTGATGCCAAGGAGGACCCATGACCTGTTCCAGCATTGAACGATTCAAGGACGTCACCGACCGCAACGTGCTGGCCCTTCAGGAAGCGAAGCAGGCCGGCGTGAAGGTGGTGGGTCAGTACTGCATATACTCACCTCTGGAAATCGCCCTGGCCGCGGGAGCCGTTCCCGTTTCTCTGTGCGGCACGAAAAATGATTCCATTCCGCCCGCGGAGAGCATTCTTCCGCGCTCGCTCTGTCCGCTCATCAAGAGCAGCTTCGGCTTCGCCCTTGAGGACAGCTGCCCGTACCTTGCCGCCTCCGACATCGTCATTGCCGACACCACCTGCGACGGCAAGAAAAAGATGTTCGAGCTTCTGGCAGAACGCAAGAGCATGTTCATTCTCCAGCTTCCGCAGATTCAGAACGAACCCGCGCTCGCGTACTGGAAGGGGCAGTATGAACGCCTCATCCGGGAACTCGAGCTGCGCTTCGACGTGGTCATAGGGGAAAAGGAGCTGCGCTCGGCCATACGCAAGGCCAACCGCTTCCGCCGCGAGCTCAAGAGCGTGCTCGACCTTGCGAAAAAGAAGCCCTCGCCGCTTTCCGGCATGCAGCTCATGGAAATCGCGCACCGCGCCTCCTTCGTGCCCGACTGGGACAAGGCCACGGAGCTGCTTGAAGACATAGCCCGGGAAGTCGACGCTTCCGGCGAAAGTCCCTTCACCGCCTCCGCGCCGCGCATTCTTCTTACCGGCGTGCCCGTGGGGCTCGGCTCCCACAAGGTGGTGAAGCTGCTGGAAGACTGCGGGGCAAGCGTCGTCTGTCTGGACAACTGCTCGTGCTACAAGAAGGTGCGTCTCATGATCGACGAGAACGCCGATCCGCTCACCGCCCTTGCCTCCCGCTACCTCGACACGCCCTGCTCGGTCATGTCGCCCAATCCGAACCGCTACGCCGTTCTGGAAGAGCTGGCCGCGGAATTCCGTGCCGACGCCGTGGTCGACCTCACCTGGCAGGGCTGCCAGACCTATGACGTGGAATCGTGGTCGGTCAAGAGATTCGTCCGGGAGAAGCTGCATCTTCCCTTCCTGCAGATCGTCACCGACTACTCCCCTGCCGACACGGAACAGCTCAAGGTCCGCGTGGAAGCCTTCCTCGAAATGCTCCGCTGAGGCAAGGAGCGCTTCGACATATGCAGGACATCCGCATCAACCATCTGTCTTTCGGCTACAGTCCGGAACATCTTGTGCTGGACGACATCGACCTCTCCATCGACACCGGATCGTTCATCTGTCTGCTCGGTCCCTCCGGCTGCGGGAAAAGCACGTTTCTCCGTCTTCTGGCAGGACTTGAGCTCCCCGTGAAGGGCGACATCACCATGAACGGCCGACGCATGGAAAAGCCCGGTCTCGACCGCGGCATGGTGTTTCAGGACTACGGACTCTTTCCATGGATGACCACGGGAGAAAACATCATGCTGGCCCTTGAGCAGCGTTTTCCCCATGACGGGAAAAAGCGCTGGAAGGAAACGGCGCTTGAAAAAATACGCGACGTCGGACTCGACGAATCCGTGTTCGACAAGCTGCCCAAGGAGCTTTCAGGCGGCATGAAGCAGCGCTGCGCCATCGCCCGCGCCTTTGCCATCGATCCTCCCGTGCTGCTCATGGACGAACCCTTCGGCGCGCTCGACGCCGTCACCCGGGCAAGACTTCAGGATCTCGTGCTCGAGCTGTGGGCCAGAACCGATCCCAAGAAGACCGTCTTCTTCGTCACCCACGACGTGGACGAGGCGCTGCTGCTCTCAAGCCGCATTCTTGTGTTCGGCCAGTCGCCGAGCAGGGTCATCTACGACTGCTCCATTCCGCCGGAAAAACGTCCCACGCGCGAAACGCAGTTCGACAACGTGGAAACCCTGAAACTGCGAAACACACTCATCCATCAGATCAACCGCGACGTGAACAGGCGCATGGCCTGAGCGCGTACTCAACACATACAAGGAGCCTATCCATGAAAAAAATTCTCGCCGCACTGCTTGCCGCCGTTCTGCTGACCTCAGGCACGGCCATGGCCCAGGACAAGCCCGAAGTGGACACCGTGCGCTGGGCCCGCGCCAACAGCGGCAACGTGCTCGTCACTCTTGCCAAGAACAACGGCTATCTCAAGGACGTGGGCATCAACGTCATTGAAATTCCGCTCAACTCCACCTCCGATGCCCTCACCGCACTGAACGCCAAGCAGGTCGACGTCACCTCCAACAACGGCACCAACAACCCTCTGCAGTTCATGGCCAAAGGCTCGGATTTCACCATCGTGGGCGGCTACATGCTCAAGGGCATGTATATCGTAGCCAGGAAGGGAACAGGCTGGCACGGCGTTTCCGACTTCATCGGCAAGAAGATCGCCGCCCCCAAGAGTCAGACCTGGATCACCGGTCCCCTCATGTGGGCCGGATACAACATCGACGACGTCACCTGGCTCACCTACAGCACCAACAGCGACCGCCTTACCTCCGTCATCAAGGGTGAGGCCGACTACGCCAGCCTGAGCGGCGACCTTCTGTTCCGCGTGGGCAACATGAAGGATCAGCTGGAAATCGTGGTGTGGGCCGACCAGCTTCAGCCCAACTACGGCTGCTGCCGCATGAACATGAACAGCGACTTCGTGAAGGCCAACCCCAAGACGGTCAAGCTGCTGCTCAAGGCTCTCATCCGCTCCGAGCAGTACCTTCTCTCCCATCCCGATGAAAGCGTGAAGATTCTCGCCAGGGAACTGCATGCCAGCGAAGACTTCGTGGCCGCGTATCTCAAGAACCCCAACTACCGTCCCAGCGTCGACCCCGTGCGCAACGCCGTGAAGGCCACCTGGAAGATCATGATGGATACCGGTTTCCTGCCGGAGAGCGCCAAGAACTATGACCTTGACGCCCACATCAACGTGGATCTCTACAAGGCCGCTCTCGATGAGCTCGTCGCGGAACGCTACAATGAAGACCCCGCGTTCTACGATGACCGTCTCGCCTTCTTCAAGGCCAACAACTTCTAATCCGTCGGGCCCGTCCTCCAGAAGGAACGACGGGCCCTTTTCTTTCAAGGAGCGCCCATGGTCAGGCTTGTCACGTTCCTCAAAAAATACTGGATCACCATCCTCATCTATATAGGCATCATTCTCGGCTACAAATACATTGCTGACACCAAGGCCTTCAACTCCTTTCTCTTTCCCCCCACGAGCGAAATAGGCGCCGCGTTTCTGAAGGACTGGAAGACGCTTCTCATGAACATGCTCTACTCCTTCCAGCTCATGATTCCTTCCATCGTCATCGCCGTGGCCATCGCCCTTTTTCTCGGAACGCTCATGGGCATGCACAAAAAATTCCGGGAAGTCATACACCCTGTCATCTATTCCATCAGCGTCATTCCGGCCATTCTCATGTCGCCCTTCGCGCTGCTTCTTGCCCCGAACTTTCGCGCGGCCTCGCTGTTTCTCGTGGTCTACAACACCATATGGGCCACGCTCTTTGCCACCATCAACGGCATCATGACCATAGACAGGCGCTATCTCGACAATGCCGCCACTCTGGAACTTACGGGCTTCAAAAGGATGCGCAAGGTCATTCTTCCCGCAGCCATGCCGTCCATTCTTTCCGGGTTCATCACGTCCCTGCGCGGTTCCTTTCTGGTTCTCGTCTATGCCGAAATGTACGGCGCGGAATACGGCATGGGCTTCTACGTCAAAAAGTATACGGAATACGGTCTGTACGCGGAAGCCTGGTGCGGATTCGTATTCATGGTCGTCGTGCTCGTCATCGTCATGCAGTTTTTTGAAAAGGCCAAGAACCGTCTGCTCAGGTGGACGATTCACTGAGCCTGCACATGGAGGTTGATTCTATGAAAATAACCAGTGTCGACGTCATACTCATGGACATGCATCCCGCGGACAATCCCGGCTGGGCTCCCGTGCTCTGCCGCGTCTACACCGATGCCGGCATCTACGGCGACGGCGAGGCCGCGCTTGCCTACGGCAACGCGCACAGGGCCGCATTCGGCATGATTCAGGACTTTGCCAAAAGCATTCTCGGCATGGATCCGCTTGAAAACGAAGTCATCTGGGAAAAGCTCTACAAGTCCTCGTTCTGGGGACAGAACGGCGGTCCCGTGGTCTTTTCCGGCATGTCGGCCCTCGACATCGCGCTGTGGGACATCAAGGGCAAGCACTTCAACGTGCCCGTCTACACGCTTCTGGGCGGCAAGATGCGCGACAGCCTGAGATGCTACGCCTCGCAGCTCCAGTTCGGCTGGGATGACAGAAAGATTCCCGCCATCACCGTGGAAGACTACGCATCCAATGCCATGAAGGCCGTGCGGGAAGGCTACGACGCCATCAAGATAGACTTCTTCACCTTTGCCGAGGACGGACACCGTCTGAAGGCCGAGGAGACGACCCGCATTCTCACGCCGAAAAACTACGACATGATAAGACGCCGTCTCTCGGCCGTGCGCGAGGCCGTCGGCGAGGGCGTCGACATCATCATGGAAAACCATTCCTACATCGACGCACAGGGTGCGGTCCAGCTCGGCCGTCTTGCCGAAGAATACGGCGTGCTCTACTTTGAGGAGCCCTGCACCCCCACGCCAAAGATGAACAAGTTCGTGGCCGACCGCGTGTCCGTGTCCATCAGCCAGGGTGAACGCATCTATACCCGCTGGGGCTACGCGCCCTATTTTGAAGACGGTTCCATTCAGCTCATCCAGCCCGACATCGGCAACTGCGGCGGCATAACGGAAACCAAAAAGGTCTGCGACCTCGCCCACATCTACGACGTGGGCGTGCAGGCCCACGTATGTGCCTCCCCGCTCTCCACTGCGGCGGCGCTGCATCTGGAAGCGGCCATTCCCAACTTCACCATTCACGAACAGCACGTCTACTGCCGCTACGACTACAACCGCAGGCTCTGCATTCACGACTATCAGCCGGAAAACGGACGGTTCTCCATTCCCGACCTTCCCGGTCTGGGAAACGAGCTCTCCGAGTACTGCTTTACGCACGGCGAAGTCGTCACGGTACGATGACGATGATCCCCAAACGCACCCGCGCCGCTGCCTGAGTCCGTTTGTCTTCTGAATGCAGCAGGGAGCCCCGCACTTCCGGGGCTCCTTTTTTATCCTTCGTTGCAGAAAGCACGCTTTCTGAAAAAGCGTTGCGGCGAAACGCCCCCTCCCTTCCCGTCCGGAATGCTTCCGGCAAGTCCCCTCCTTCTCATCATCCTCCTTTCCATGAAGCGAACGCACGATACTTCCGGGGCGGTTCTGCCTTCTGCTCCAGCGCCGTTTTCCAAAGAGGTCGCCTTTTCCCCGAAGTCTCCGCCGTTTCTCCGACTCTCTTGCCCTCGCCCTTGCAAGTCATCAGGCGAACAGGTATGAAAAAAAGGAACGGTCTGACGTTTCCGCTTCAAAGCCGGACATTCCCGAAGTCCCGCATTTCGGGGATCAGCCGTCCGGGTCTTTGGAAAAACCGTTTTTTCCGCACCCGGAAGGCGACGGCCGTTCCAGCCTCCGCCGGAACAGCAAACGCGGGATCGGTCATCCGTTCTGCGATCAGCCTTTACTGTTGCCACGGAGAAAAATGTGACCCTTTCCTTTCAGGAAGCGGCCCGTCGCTTGAAAAACGGAGGCCTGCTTCTTTATCCTACGGAGACCTTTTTCGGCATAGGATGCCGGGCCGACGACGATGCCGCCGTGCGCCGCGTATTTACGTGCAAAAAGCGCTCTCTTTCCATGCCCCTGCCCGTCATTCTGGGCAATGAACGTCAGCTCGACCTTGTGGCCGTCCCCAAAAGCGCCCTTGCCGGAGACATCGCAGCACTTTCCGGCTTCTGGCCCGGGCCTCTCACCCTTCTTCTTCCCGCAAGAGATGATCTTCCCGAATCGCTCACCGGAGGCACCGGCAAAATCGCCGCACGGGTGAGCTCTCATCCCGTGGCCCGAGCTCTGGCCGACGCCTGCGGCTTTCCCATCGTTTCGAGCAGCGCCAACATCAGCGGCAGAGCGGCCGTCACCTGCGCATCCGAGCTCGATCCGGAACTGCTTGAGTCCCTCGATCCCGCCACAGACGGCATTCTCGACGAGCCTCCCGCCCCCGGCGGAGGCGAAGCGAGCACCATCGTGGAGCCTCTGGGAAACCGCCGGCTGCGCCTTCTGCGTGAAGGCGCGCTGCCCCTCTCCCAACTCGAACAGGCCGGATTCACCATTCTGACTTCATCCGCTTCCGAGGTTCACGCATGAATCATCCCCGCTACTGCCCCTCCTGCGGCACGCTCGTGGTCCGCTACAGCAATCCCCTGCCCACCGCCGACGTGATCATTCATGACGATGCGCTCGGCATCGTTCTCGTCCGGCGCAAAAATCCGCCCCTCGGCATGGCTCTGCCCGGAGGCTTCATTGAGGAAGGCGAAAGCGCCGAACACGCCGCCGTTCGCGAAATGAAGGAAGAAACCGGCCTCGACGTCACGCTGGAAGGCGTGCTCGGCGTGTACTCCTGGCCTCTGCGCGACATGCGCTGCCACACGCTCACCACGGTGTTCGTAGGCCGCAGCGACCACCCCGAAGAACTGCTCGCAGGCGACGACGCCGCCGACGCGGCCTTCTATCCTCTGGATGCACTGCCTGAGCCGCTCTGCTTCGATCACGCCCGCATCATCGCCCATTTCCGGGACTGGAAGGAAGGACGTCGGCCTCTTCTGCCCTGCGCCGAAGATCCGTCCCTCGAATACGGCGACATTCCCTACACCCGTCCCTTCTAGCCTCCGGAGAAATCATGTTTCACTATGGCCGCACCCCGAGCGACGAACAGGACGTCTGGATCAAGGAGCATTTCCGCAGCCGCACCGCCGGCGCGGAATTCATGCTGCCCTGGACCATCGACACCTGGTTCAGTACCGTGAGCGCGCTGAAATCTCTCTTCACCGCCGCGGAGCTGAAAACCATCATCGACGCACACAAGAACATCGTCATCGACACCTCGCATCTCAGACTCACGCATCTGCTCATTCACGTCATGGAGCACTGCGACAGAAAGGAACTCTACCAGAAGCACGGCAGCAGCCCGCGCAATCTGGAAATGAAGTTCCGTCAGCTTGACGATGCGCAGGCCTCCGTGCTCATTCTCTGGGCCTCTTCCTTCTGGCGCGGGCAGACCTGTTCCGCCCAGGCCATGGAAAAGTACATTGCCCCGAAATAATGTCAGGAAGCCTCCAGGCTCACCCGACGCCCCTCAACCGACATGACGCCGCGGGCAGATGCCGCGGCCCGAATTTTCCCCGAACTCCGTCCAAGGACTTGCCATGGCCGACTACGCCCGCAATCGAATGTTCTTTGCATCGAGCACCACCCTCATGCTCGTGGTGGCCGCCTACATGTCGTTCAGCCTGTTGTGGCACGACCCCGTACCCATGGGCTGGCGAATACCGCTCACCATTCTGCTTTTCCTTGTCTCCCAGACCATCACGGGCATGCGCGTGCTCATCACGTGGCGGCCGGATCTGCCGTTTTCGCTCGTTCGGGCCGGAGGATTCATCTCCTCGACGTTCATGGTGCTCTCGTGGATCGTCATTCTGCGCGACGCGCTGCTGGCCCTCACCTTTGCCGTTTCCCTTTTCGTTCCGCAGGCCGAAACCGTGAAGAACGTCATGTTTTCCGTGCTCCCTTCCCCGACTGCGGAATGGATCATGCTTGCCGCCAGCCTTGTCGCGGCGGGCTTCGGCATGGCCCGGGCGCTGGCCGTGCCGTCCGTCAGGAAAGTAGACGTTCCCCTGCAGGGGCTTCCGAAGGATCTGGACGGCCTGACCATCGCTCATCTGAGCGACCTGCACATCGGCTCCACCTTCACCGGTGCGTGGCTTGAAGAAGTGGTTCGCCGCACCAACGAGCTCAACCCCGACTTCATTCTCATCACCGGAGATCTCGCCGACGGCAGGCCCGAACGCATCGGCAGCCTTCTTCGGCCCATCACGAAGCTTCGCGCCCGCTTCGACGTCGTCATCAGCGTGGGCAATCATGACTACTATTCAGGCCTTCGCCGATGGGTTGAAACCTGGCGGAGCTGGGGCATGACGGTACTGCTCAACGAACATAGGAAATACGAAGTGAACGGCAGAAACGTGGTCATCGCCGCCGTCACCGACCCGTGTGCCGTGCTCTTCCGCAGTCTTGACGAATCCATGGGAGCGCCCGATGCCCGCAAGGCGCTGGAAGGCGCAGGGGAAGGTCTGAAAGTGCTCATGTCCCACCGTCCCGGGCACGCGGAACAGAACGCCGCCTTCGGCTGTCATCTCCAGCTTTCCGGACACACGCACGGCGGACAGTTCTTCTTTCTCTTCCCGCTCGTATCGCGCCTGAACGGCGGCTTCCGCTCCGGCCTCTACAGGGCCGGTTCCATGCCTCTCTACGTCAGTCCCGGCACGGGCATGTGGGGATACGTGCCCATGCGTCTCGGCGTAGGCGCGGAAATCACGCTGCTCACCCTGCGGAGCGCCGAGCCCGTCGTACCGCAGAAGCCCACCTACAGGGGCAAGATAGGTGCCTGACGCGTAAAAATGCTTCCCGCATCCGCAGCGCGGAACGAAAGGAACGCTTTCACTCCCGGTTTTAAACACAAACGAGGCAGCCCGGCGGGCTGCCTCGTTTTCTGTCTTCAGGACAGGAACAAAAATCGTTCCTTTTCCTCTAAGCCGGACTTACTGACGGGTAAGCCTGCGGTACTTCATGCGGTGCGGCGTGTCCGCCTCCTTGCCGAGCCTCTTGCGGCGGTCTTCCTCGTATTCCGAGAAGTTGCCTTCAAAGAAGGTCACCTGCCCCTCGTCCTCAAAGGCGAGAATATGGGTGGCTATGCGGTCGAGGAACCAGCGGTCATGGCTGATGACAAGCACGCATCCGGCAAAGTTTTCCAGCGCGTCTTCCAGCGCGCGCATGGTGTTCACGTCGATGTCGTTGGTAGGTTCGTCGAGCAGCAGCACGTTGGCGCCGGACTTGAGCATGCAGGCCAGATGCACGCGGTTGCGCTCACCGCCGGAAAGCACGTCCACCTTCTTCTGCTGATCGCCGCCCTGGAAGTTGAAGCGGGAACAGTAGGCGCGGGCGTTCACTTCCCTGCCGCCGAGGCGGATGAAGTCGTTGCCTCCGCTTATGATCTCATACACGGTCTTGCCGGGCTCAAGGGAGGCGCGGTTCTGGTCCACGTAACCGAACTTCACGGTCTCGCCTATGCTGAGCGTGCCGGAATCGGGCTTCTCCTCTCCCACGAGCATCTTGAACAGCGTGGTCTTGCCCGCGCCGTTGGGGCCGATGATGCCCACGATGGCGCCCGGCTGCACCAGGAAGTTCGCCTTTTCCACAAGCACCTTGTCGCCCATGCTCT
Organism: bacterium; assembly: GCA_037230945.1. Taxonomy (GTDB): domain Bacteria; phylum Desulfobacterota; class Desulfovibrionia; order Desulfovibrionales; family Desulfovibrionaceae; genus Mailhella. The sequence goes on along the minus strand of JAXUUT010000053.1, from coordinate 16,480 downwards.
TGCACAGATCCCTGGCCTCGATGACGGACTTGCCGAGGCGCGGTCCCGGCGGAATGTAAATTTCAAGGTCGGGCGCAAGCCGCTCGCTCTCGTGGCTCAGCATGGCCTCGTAGGCGTTGATGCGGGCCTTGCCCTTGGCGTGACGCCCCTTGGGGGACATGTGAATCCACTCAAGTTCGCGGGCCAGGGTCTTGCGGCGCTCGTTGTCGGCCTTTTCTTCCAGCGCGAGACGCTTTTCCTTCTGCTCGAGCCAGGAAGAATAATTGCCCTTCCACGGGATGCCGCGACCTCTGTCGAGCTCGAGAATCCATCCGGCCACATGGTCGAGGAAATAACGGTCGTGCGTGACGGCGATGACCGTGCCCGGGAAGCTCTGGAGATAGCGTTCCAGCCAGGCCACGGATTCGGCGTCCAGATGGTTGGTCGGTTCGTCGAGCAGAAGAATGTCGGGATTCTGAAGAAGCAGACGGCACAGGGCCACGCGGCGACGCTCGCCGCCGGACACCACGGAAACGGGAGTGTCTCCGGGAGGGCAGCGCAGGGCGTCCATGGCCATTTCAAGGCGTGAATCAAGATCCCACGCGTTCATGGCGTCCATCTTTTCCTGAACCTTGGCCTGTCGTTCAATGAGCGCATCCAGATCGGCGTCGGGATCGGCGAACTTTTCATTGATCTCGTTGAATTCCTTCACGAGGTCAACGACTTCCTGAACGCCCTCCTCCACGACTTCGCGCACGGTGCGCGTTTCGTCCACCAGCGGTTCCTGTTCAAGATACCCGATGGTGTAGCCCGGAGCGACCACCACGTCGCCGTCAAAGGCCTTGTCCACGCCGGCCATGATCTTGAGCAGCGAAGACTTGCCCGCGCCGTTCAGACCAAGCACGCCGATCTTCGCGCCATAGAAATAGCCGAGCGAAATGTCCTTGAGCACTTCGCGCTGACCATGGCGCTTGGTCACGCGGTTCATCGAATAAATGACTTTATCCGGCTGATTATCGTTTGCCATAGCAGTTCCATGAAGTTTTTAGTCACCCGTCAAGCCGGGCAACAGAATAATAGAACTCTTATCTTCTCAGAAGCAGGACAACTTGTCCAGCAATAAAAGCATGCGCCTTCGGCCTTCTTCGAAACGACGGGCGTCCGCCGCCTATTCTTCGAACCGGCCGGGGCAGCTCCGTTCTTCCGACGTTCCGGCACGCCCCGTGCCGGGGACGAGCATCCCGCATCATCCGCACCGAAGGCCCCGTCGAAAGCCTGAAAACGCCCCCGGGGATTGACTTCACGCTCCGGCAGGCCTATATTCCAAAGAAAGCATTTCCTGATGCCCCGCTTCTCTGGAAGTGACGACCTCTCTTTCAAGAAGTTGGGCCTCTTTTTTTGCATATCACTTTTGTTTGAAGGTACCTGCCATGAGCACGCCTATTTCCGTACAGGGCTACAAGAAGCTGGAAAAAGAACTCGCAGAGCTCAAGAAAGAGCGTCCCATCGTCATTCAGGCCATCAAGGAAGCCCGCGAAGAGGGCGACCTCAAGGAAAATGCCGGTTACGACGCTGCCCGTGAGCGCCAGGGATTTCTGGAAGCCCGCATAAACTACATCGAGTCCCAGCTTCCTCAGTACACTGTCATCGACCTTGACACGCTCCACAGCGACAAGGTCATCTTCGGCGCTACCGTGCATGTGGTCGACGTGGACACCGACGAGGAGCGTCAGTTCACCCTGCTTGGACCCGACGAAGCCGACTTCGCCAAGGGCTCCATCTCCATCAACTCTCCTGTGGGACGCGCCCTCCTCGGTCATGAGGTCGGCGACGAAGTCACCATCGACATTCCCCGCGGCCGCGTGACCTACGAAATCACCGAGATCGAATTCCACGGCGTGCGCGACTAAGCGACTGCGCCACGGCATTCCGAAAAGCCTCTGCTCAGCGGAGGCTTTTTCTTTTTTCTCGCTCACGCGACGCCCCTTCTGCGTATCTCAAACGGCTCTTGCGTCATCAAAAACGGGAAACTGCGCGCGCACTTTGCACGGCAGCTCCGTGCACGAAAATCCCGGCCCGCCGATCCTGAACGCCCGCCGTCTTCCCCGGCCCGACGTCCGATCCATGTTTCTTCCGACGGCATCGAAAAAAGCTCCGCACGCCTCTTCCTGCCGGAAAAGACCTGCGGAGCCTGCATGCCGGAAACGTCGTCCCGTGACGCAATCGTCAGGCCAGCTTCCAGTCCCTTATGCGCACGTCAACGCTGGCCGCGCCGTTATACATGTCTATGCCGGGGCTGTAGGCAAGAAGCACGCGCCTTCCTTCAAGGTCGGCCGGAAACTGCTCGGCCTGTCTCCATGCCTTGGCCTGAAGCGTGATTCCGCAGCTTTCGTCGGCAAGTTCCAGAAGCACGTGATTCTTCTGCGGGCCGAAAATCTTGCGCCTTTTCACGAGCAGCGGCGGCGACTGGAAGACCGGCTCGGGATTGCCCACGCCGAAAGGCTGCATCATCTCAAGTTCCTTGAGAAAAATAAAATTCGTCGCCGCCTTGAAGTCGAGGTTTCCGTCTATCATCTGCACGGCGGGCACCGGCTCGTCACCGAGAGTCTCGCGCACCACGCTCACAAAACGGGAACGGAACGCCTCCAGCTTTTCCGGCAGCACGCGCACGCCCGCGGCCATGCGGTGGCCGCCGTAGGCAAGCAGCTCCTCCGCACAGCGGGCAAGCCCAGCATGCAGATCGAAACCGCTGATGGAACGCCCCGAGCCCTTCAGCGTGCCGCCGTCGGCACACAGCACCAGCGTGGGCTTGTGGTACTTTTCCACCAGACGCGAAGCCACAATGCCTATGACGCCCTGATTCCAGTCCCGTCCGGCAATGACCAGCGCAGGATCGTTCAGCGAAGCTTCGGCCTGTACCATGGCCTCTTCGGTAATGCGCTCTTCTTCCTGACGGCGCTGCGTGTTGTAGCCGTCCAGCGTACGCGCCAGATCCGCCGCGCTGTCGCAGTCCTTCGCGCACAAAAGCTCCAGCGCCGTTTCCGCCGAGGCCACGCGTCCGGCGGCATTGATGCGCGGGGCAAGGCTGAATATCACCTGTCCTGCGCCGAGACTGGCAAGCGGAGCGAATCCGCTCACCGCCTTGAGCTCGGAAATGCCGGGCCGCTTCGCTTCGGCGAGCACGAGCAGGCCGTTCTTCACCAGAATGCGGTTCTGCCCTTCGAGTTCCACAAGGTCGGCCAGCGTGCCGAGTGCCACGAGATCGAGAGTGCGGCGCATATCCATGCGCGGCGAGCCCGCCTCGGCCAGACGCGCGTTGAGCTCGGCCATGAGAAAGAACGTGACGCCCACGCCGGCAAGCGAGGCGCAGGGGCAGTCCGCCAGCCTGGGATTGCACAGTACCGTTGCTTCCGGCAGCGTTTCCGGCGGAAGATGATGGTCGGTAACCACCACGTCCATGCCGAGCTCCCTGGCTTTTGCAATGGCCGCCGCATCGGAAATGCCGCAGTCCACGGTAAGCAGCATGGACGCGCCCGCTTCTGCAAGAGCCTCCACGCCCTTTGCGTTCATGCCGTAGCCTTCCTCCCGCCTGTCGGGCAGATGCCACAGCGCCTCGTAGCCGTGATGATGCAGCACCTGGAGAGCAAGCGCCGTGCTCGTCACGCCGTCGGCATCATAGTCGCCCCATATGGCAAGCTTCTTTCCGGCAAGCAGCCCTTCCGCCAGCACGGAGGCGGCCTTTGTCATGCCCGGCCACAGCGAAGGCCGGGCCAGATGACGAAGACCGGGAGAAAGATATTCCGCCAGCTCTTCCGGACGCTCCAGACCGCGCAGCCAGAGAATTTCGGCCAGACGGGGAGAAATGCCGCAGCGCTCGGCCGCGTCGTGGAAGGAATCCGGGACGGGTCTGCCGTCCCTGCGTGTGCGGAATATCCAGTTCTTGCTCATAGGTCGTCCATGTCGGGTGTCGTCGTCTTTTGCCGAGCTCTCCCGTCGTCAGGGGTGAAAGAATGTGACGCGCCGAAAGCGGCACTGCATGCTTTTTGCCGAAACGGCCTTCTCCAGCCGACCGGCAGAAACGGCTAACCTCCGCAGATGCTCCGGGCAAGCTGGGGCTTGAGCGAAGGCTGAAGCGTGGAGGCCAGATAGAAGGAACGCAGCTGGTCATAGGCGCGGTCAAGGTCATCGTTGACGATGATGGCGTCGAACCAGTGGCTGCTCATGATTTCGGAACGCGCGTTGGAGAGCCGGACGCGGATGGCCTCCTCGCTGTCGGTTCCGCGACCGCGCAGCCGCCTCTCGAGCTCTTCCATGGACGGCGGAAGGATGAACACGAAGCGGGCCTCAGGAAGAGACAGGGACAGTTGCGCCGCGCCCTGAACGTCGATGTCGAAAAGCATGTCCCTGCCGAGGGCCAGTCTGTCAAGCACGGGCTGAAGGGGCGTTCCGTAAAAATTGCCGTGCACCTCGGCCCATTCGGCAAAATATCCCTGCCCGCGACGCTGCACGAAGGTCTCACGATCGAGAAAAATGTAATCCACGCCGTCCTTCTCGGTACCGCGGGGCGCTCTGGTCGTGCAGGAAATGGAAAACTCAAGGGGAAATTCCGCGGTCAGGCGGCTCACCAGCGTCGTCTTGCCCGCACCGGAAGGCGCGCAGATGACGAAGGGAAGGCCGCGGCGCGGCCCGAAATCATTGCTCATATATCATCCTCGTCTTCATCGTCGGAGCCGTCGGCCCCGCCCTGCGAGGCGAAGCGCTGGCCCAGCGTGTCCGCGGAAATGGCGGACAGTATGACATGGTTGGAGTCGGTGACCAGAATCGCCCGCGTCTTGCGCCCCTGGGAAACGTCCACAAGACGCCCTTCCGCGCGGGCGTCGTCGCGAAGACGCCGCATGGGCGACGAAAGAGGATTCACTATGGCCACCACGCGCGAGGCCAGCACATAGTTGCCGAACCCCACGTTGACAAGCTGCTGTCTTGCCATGCCTACTCCAGATTCTGCACCTGTTCGCGACACTTTTCCAGTTCGTTCTTGCAGTCCACCACAATGCGGGAGACCTGCGCGTCCTGAATCTTGTTGCCGCAGGTATTGATTTCACGGAAGCTTTCCTGAAGCGTGAAGTCCAGCTTGCGTCCCGCGTCCTCTCCGCTTTCCATGAGCGAGGCCAGACGCAGCAGGTGGGAATGCAGGCGTATGAGTTCTTCGGTCACGTCCAGCTTGTCGGCCATGATGACCATTTCCTGAAGAAAGCGCCCCTCCTCAAGCTCCGCGCCGAGATTGCTCATCATGTCGGAAAGACGTTCGCGCACCTGCTCAAAGCGGGCGGCCTTCACCTCGGGCGCGCGTTCCTCTATGGCGGAAACCCATTCGGCCATGCGGCCGAAGCGCACTTCAAGATCTCCGGCAAGCGCTGCGGCCTCCGTCTCGCGGGACTCGTTCCAGTCGGAAAGCGCGGACTCCAGCCCAAGGGCGAGAGGCTCGAAAAGCGCATCGTCATCGTCCTCTCCGGCAGAGCTCCAGAGCACGGGAAGCTGCAAAAGCGTCATGTAGTCCACCTCGAAGATGTCGCCGCGCGACGAGGCAAACGCCTTTACGGCGTCCAGCATGGCCGCAGCCTGCGCGCTGTCGAAGCTTGTGCGCGTCTCCCGGGAAAACTGAAGGTTCAACGTGAGTTCCACGCGGCCGCGCGAGGCGAAGCGACGCACGATCTTTTCAAAGCGGGCCTCCATGTTGCGGGCCTGCGGGGGGAGCTTCCACTTGAGGTCGAGAAAGCGGCTGTTGACGCTGCGGATCTCCCAGGTCTGGACCATGTCGCCGTTGTCCTGCTGAAAACGGCCGAAGCCCGTCATGCTGCGAAGCGGCATACTATTCTCCTGATGGATGGTTCGTAAGGTCTTCTCCCCCTGCGGGGCGAACGATGATCAAGTTTCCTTCCACGCGCACGGGAGAAACCCGGACAAGCTCATGCCCGCGCCTCGCTGCGCACGATTCATCTTCCATGCGGCAGTCGGCATACCACTCGTTGTTGCCGTGCCTCGCGTCCGTGCTGTCGAAGGCCACATGCATGCGGACCATGTCAAGCTGGGCGCAGAGAAAATTCCGGTGCTTTTCCGCCATGAGGGCCCGCACCCTCGCGGCGTGTTCCTGCCTCACCTTTTTGGGAAGCTGATTCTCCATGGCGGCCGCCCGCGTTCCGGGACGCACGGAATAGGGAAACACGTGGGCGTAGGTCATGGGCAGAGTGCGCAGCATCTCCAGCGTCTCTTCGGTCTCCTCCTCGGTCTCGCCGGGGAATCCCATGAGAATGTCGGCCCCGAGCCCCATCACCGGCCAGAAGCGGCGCATTTTCGCCACGGCGTCGGTCACGCTCTCCGGCGAATAGGGCGAACGCCCCATGCGGCGCAGCACGGCCATGCTGCCGCTTTGAAGGGAAAGGTGCAGATGCGGACACACCATGCGGCAGCCTTCCAGCGTTTCAAGGCATTCTTCCGCCGTCACCTGCGCGGGATCCAGAGAGCTCAGGCGGAATCTCGCCCTGCCCTGCCACTCGGGCGCAAACTCCGCGTCCATGCGACGGAGCAGCGTCCAGAAATTCCTTCCGTCTCCGCCGTCGGCATGAAACTGACGCAGATTCACGCCGGAAATCATGATTTCCCGGTAGCCGTTCTCAAGAAGACGTCGCGTTTCTGCCAGAATGTCGTCCACGGGGCGGCTTCGGGCCGGGCCGCGCGTGAGCGGAATGATGCAGTAGGCGCAGCCCTGGGAACAGCCGTCCTGCACCTTGACCACGGGCCTCGCCCTGCGGAAGGACCGTATGGCAAAGGGCGCAAAGCGCGGCCTGCCCTCATCGGCAACGGAAAAGTCCGTCATGTCCAGCGGATGCCCCCGCAGAAGCACGAACTTGTCCCTCTGCGGAATCACCGCCGCCACGCCCGGCAGCCTGAAGTCCGCAGGTTCCGCCGAGGCGGCGCAGCCCGCGGCAAAAATGCGCGCTTCGGGATTGAGCCGCCCGAGCTTTCTCGTCATCTGTCTTGCGTCGCTCACGGCCTCGGCCGTCACGGCGCAGGAGTCCACGAGCATTACGTCGGCCTCGGCGGGGTCGTCTGTCTCCACGCCTCCAAGACTCTGCCACCACTCGCGTATGGACTGCGTTTCATACTGATTTACACGGCAGCCGTAGGTGACGGCGTAAAATTTAAATGCCTTTTCCATGATTACCGTCCGCCGATGATGGAGTAGCCGCGTATGCGCTCGATGAGCAGTCCCCTGGGGTCGACGTCGCTTCTCTCGCTGCCGGGCTCAAGCCCCGTGATCACGGCCCTGCCGAGAATGACGCGTCCCTCCCGGCCGTCGCTCAGTCTGCTGCGCACGCCCCAGATGTCGTGGAAGAACACGGGCCGGCCGTCAAAGCGGCCCACATAGAGTCCGATGTGCCCGGGCAGCCACAGAAGCGTGCGGAAGGGTTCGGCCCCGCGCACTATGGCTTCGGTCTTGTTCTTGACGGAAAGATCCTGAACGCTGTGAAAATCCCCGGCCTTTGCCTGCGCCGCGGAATTTCTGGGCAGCCAGATGCCGAAAGGCGCGAACAGGTCGCGCATCATGGCCGAACAGTCTCTGTTGCCGTACATGCCGCCCCATCCGTAATTCTCTCCCATCATGCGGTCGCCTATGGCAGCCACGGCCTGAGCGGAAAGCGGCTGCGGCATGGGCAGAACGCTCCCGGACTCCACGAACACGTGAGCCACTCCTGCAAGCCCGTCCGCGCCGCGCACGGGCACAAGCACCGTCTGACCGCTCATGGGCAGCACCGTGCCTATGTCGGCCAGGGCGAGAAACGCACCCGCCGAACGCAGGGAAACGCCTTCCTTCACCACGCAGCCCAGCGAAGCCGACTGCCACAGACTTTTAAACGACTCATCCACGAAGGCCACGCTTCCGGCCTCCACCCAGCCCCAGGCCATGGGGCTCTGCACCAGAAGCCACGCGCCGTCGCGACTTGCGTGGTGCACCATGACGGGCGTGCCCGCAGCCATGGAGCTCTGCTGAAAGTCGTCGAAAGGCCAGCCCTGCCCCGCTCCCTCGATTCTCGCAAAGCGCGGCTTCACGGTGGGAGCCAGACGAAGGTCGGCGTGACGGACGACAATGGCCGCACCGGGCTGAGAAGAAACATCGTCAAGCGCGGCGTTGTACCGCATTTTCTCCCACGCCGCGTCGCTCCAGGGGCGCAGGTTCTCGGCATAGCCTCTCTTGCCGGGAGTCCAGTTCAGCACGGCCTCAAATTCCCGAAGCACGGCGCGGGACATCTTTCCCGCTCTCCAGGGAGCAAAGAAGTTCCTGCGGAACTTCTGCATGTCCGCTTCCGCCGCAGAGGCTGAGCGCAACAGCGCGCTTCCGCCCGCCTTGTCGGCAAACACGGCAAGACTCTGCGGAACGATCTGCACGTCCCGCACTTCGCCGGCCGCGTTCTGTTTCTGCTGCGGCACCTTCGGCTGACCGGTGCAGCCTCCGGCAAGCACCGCGCCGGAGAGCACAAGCCCAAGGACGACGGCCTTCGTGCCGAAAAATTTCATCAGCGTTCCGAGCGTCGGATGATGCGCTGCTGTCATGATTTCTCCTCGTTCTTTTCCGCGCGGCGTCTGCCGGAGCCCACTTCGGGAAGCATGTCGGCATGCACCGATCCTTCGCTGCCGGCAAGCCTGTGCGCCAGCCAGGTGTAGCGTCTGCGGATATGATTGTTTTTCACCGCCATGGCCAGCGCGCGCCACTCTCCCACCAGCACGACCATCTTCCGGCCTCGCGTCACGGCCGTATACAGCAGATTGCGCTGAAGAAGCATGTAATGCTGCATCATGAGCGGAATGACCACCACGGGATACTCGCCGCCCTGCGACTTGTGGATGGAAATGGCGTAGGCGGGAACGAGCTCGTCCATCTCTTCCCACAGATAGTTCACGTTGCGGTCGTCGAAACGGACGGTGACCTCGCGTTCCTCGGCATCCAGATAGATGATGGTTCCGGTGTCGCCGTTGAACACGTCCTTGTCGTAGTTGTTGCGCACCTGCATGACCTTGTCGTTCAGGCGGAACTGCCGCTCGCCCCGCACCAGGGACGAAGGCTGCGGATTCACGGCGTCCTGAAGACGACGGTTCAGGCTGTTCACGCCCACGGCGCCGCGCAGCATGGGCGAGAGCACCTGAATGTCCTCGGTATGAAACCCGAACTTGCGGGGAATGCGGTTCTTCACGAGATCTACCACAAGATCCGCGGCTGCCTCGGGATCTTCCTGACGGAAAAAGTAGAAGTCCGTCTTCTGTCCGGCCCGCTGATGAAGTTCCGGCAGGCTGCCCCTGTTGATGAGGTGAGCGTTGCAGATGATATCGCTCTGCGCCGCCTGACGGAACACTTCCAGAAGCTCGACCACGGGCACGACGCCGGAGGCGATGACGTCGCGCAGAACGTTGCCCGGCCCCACGGAAGGAAGCTGATTCACGTCGCCCACGAGAATGAAGGTGGCCCCTACGGGGGCGGCCTTCACCAGATGGTACATGAGCATGGTGTCCATCATGGAAGCCTCGTCCACCACCAGAAGGCCGCAGGCAAGAGGATTGTTCTCGTTGCGGTTGAAGCCGTCTTCCGCCGGACTGTATTCCAGCAGGCGATGTATGGTCCTGGCCTCCAGTCCGCTCGCTTCCGACATTCTCTTGGCGGCGCGTCCCGTGGGCGCGGCCAGAAGCACGCGGGCCTTCGCCTCAAGAAACACCTTGATGATGGCGTTCAGAATGGTGGTCTTGCCCGTGCCGGGGCCGCCGGTGAGCACCATGACCTTGGAGGAAGCCGCAGTATACACGGCCTGCTTCTGCTCCTCGGCGAGCGTCATGGGCATGGCGTCTATGACCTTTCTCACGAGCTTCTTCGGCTCGGGAATGCGCACGGACTTCGGAGAATGCAGAAGTCGCTGCATGTAAAAGGCAATCTTGGACTCATAAATATAGTTGCGCGTGAGGTAGACGCCCTCGTGGTCTCCAAGATCCTCAATGACCACGCGCTCCTCTCTCTCCAGGTCGGTTACGGCCTCGTCGGCCATGTCCGCGGGAATGGAAAGCCTGGACACGGCCTCTTCCACAAGAAGATTGCGCGGGTAGTAAATGTGCCCGTCCTCGGTGAGGCGCATGAGCAGATAGAGCACGCCCGCCTCGGCCCGCAGGGGGCTCGACTCGTCGAAACCGAGCTTTCTTGCAAGCGCGTCCGCGGTGGTGAAGCCTATGCCGTGTATGTCCATGGCGAGGCGGTAGGGATTCTCGCGCACCACGGCAAGGGCCTGCGCGCCGTACTGACGGTAGATGCGCACCGACATGTTGGCGGTCACGCCGTGCGGCTGAAGAAAGATCATGAGCTCGCGTATGCCCTGATGCTCCGCCCAGGAAGCCTTCATGGCCTCAAGGCGCTTCTTGCCGAACCTCGGCAGCTCCAGCATGCGGTCCGGGTCATGATCCATGACGTCGAGCGTGTCCGCACCGAAATGCGCCACGATGCGGTCGGCCCACTTGGGGCCTATGCCCTTGATGCAGCCCGAGGCAAGAAAGAGGCGTATGCCCTCTTCCGTGGCCGGAAGCTCCTCCTCGCAGGAGGTCATCTGAATCTGCCTGCCGAACTTGGGATGATTGATCCAGCGCCCCTTCACTCGAAGACGGGCGCCGGGCTGAGGCGAGGACAGACTGCCCACGACCGCCACCGGGTCTTCCCGCCCCTCGACACGGAGCCGGAATACCGTCCAGCCGTTTTCCTCGTTGTGAAAGACCACCCGCTCCAGCGTGCCGGAAAATTCCTCCGGCCTGTCGGTGTCTTCCGAGGCCAGCATATCCATCTGTTCCATGATTTTCGCCCGGGCCGCGTTAGGAAAAAAGAAAAGCCGGGCAGCCCTCATGCCGGCCTCTTTACAACTCCCTTGATGTACTACTATAAACGTGAAATATCATCAAGGCAGGCTCCGTCGGATGCGCGTCATGCCAGCGCGCCTCCGGCACCGGTCCAGAGTCCGCCATCTTCCGTATGCCGCGCAAGAGCCCGGCATGCCTGTAATCCTCAGCAGTTCAGACTGCGTCGAAGCCGCCCGGAAGCGTCATGCCAGCGCCAGGGGAAGGAGCGCGACATGGTCTGGCTTTCCGTACTGTGAGGACAGTATGCCCGAATTTTCGAGGATAGACCGTCTGCCCCCCTACGCCTTCGCCGTAGTGGGAGAAATCAAGAAGCAGCTCCGCCAGCAGAACATCGACATCGTCGACCTTTCCATGGGCAACCCGGACCTGCCGACGCCCAAGTTCATCGTGGACAAGCTGTGTGAAGCCGCCCGCAAGCCCGTGAACCACCGCTATTCCGTCTCCCGGGGCATTCCCAATCTGCGCAAGGCCATATGCGACCTCTATGCCCGCCGCTACGACGTGCACCTCGACCCGGAAACGCAGGCCATAGCCACCATAGGTTCCAAGGAAGGGCTCGCCCATCTGTGCCTTGCCATGCTGAACCCCGGCGACGTGGTGTTCGCCCCGGACCCCACCTATCCCATCCATGTATACGCCCCCGTCATCTGCGGAGCCGACGTGCGCCGCATTCCCGTGGCGGAAGACCGCGACTTCTTTGAAGATCTGCTCACCGCCACCAGACAGACCTGGCCCAAGCCCAAGCTTCTCATCATAAGCTATCCGCAGAACCCCACCACGCAGGTCGTCGACCTTCCGTTCTTTGAGCGCATCGTGGAATTCGCCAAGGAACACAAGATGTGGGTCATCCACGACATGGCCTACGCCGACCTGTGCTACGACGGCTACAAGGCGCCGAGCTTCCTGCAGGCCAAGGGCGCCGAGGACGTGGGCGTGGAATTCTACTCCATGACCAAGGGCTATTCCATGGCCGGCTGGCGCATGGGCTTCTGCCTCGGCAACCGCGACCTCGTGCACATTCTCACCCGCATCAAGAGCTATCTCGACTACGGCATCTTCCAGCCCATCCAGATAGCCGCCACCGTGGCTCTCAACGCGCCGCGCGACGCCGTGGACAAAATCTGCGACGAATACCGCAAGCGCCGCGACGTGCTCTGCGCGGGCCTCAACCGCATAGGCTGGCCCATCACGCCGCCCAAGGCCACCATGTTCGCCTGGGGCCGCATTCCCGAACCCTTCCGCGCCATGGGCTCCATGGAGTTTTCCAAGCTGCTGCTGCAGAAGGCCCACGTGGCCGTGCAGCCCGGCATAGGCTTCGGGCAGATGGGCGACGAATATGTGCGCTTTGCCCTCATCGAAAACCAGAAACGCACCAGACAGGCCCTTCAGGGCATCAAGAAGGTGCTTCAGGAAGGCTGATCATCATCAGCGGAGCGGACGGCAGAACGCGCACGGGCGCGGCCGTCCGCTCCGGGCCGGCATGAGGCGGCATCCCGCCGTCTGTCCGGCAGAACCTTTTTCCTCCTTTGGAGCTTGCATGTCTCAGAACCTTTGCATCGGCATAGCCGGCCTCGGTACGGTCGGCAGCGGTCTCGTGGAAATGCTGCAAAAGAATCACGATGAAATTCTGCGCAGAACGGGCCGCGAAATCACGATCAAGGCGGTGGCCGTACACAATCTCGCCAAGAAGCGGGATCTGCCCGAAGGCGTCGTTCTCACCGACAACGCACTGTCCCTTGCCGACGACCCCGACATTCAGGTGGTCGTGGAGCTCATGGGCGGAACCACGGTGGCCAGAGAACTCATCATGCGCTCCATGGAAAACGGCAAGTCCGTCGTCACCGCCAACAAGGCGCTTCTGGCGGAGTACGGCCGTGAAATCTTCTCCCTTGCCGCACGAAAGAACGTGGCTCTCGGCTACGAGGCCAGTTCCGCCGGAGCCATTCCGGTCATCCAGACCCTGCGCGACAGCCTTGCCGGCAACCACATCACCTCGGTGATGGGCATTCTGAACGGCACGTCGAACTACATACTCTCCGAAATGAACAGCCACGGCTTCGACTTCCCCACCGCGCTCAAGGAAGCGCAGGATCTCGGCCTTGCCGAAGCCGATCCCTCGCTGGACATCGACGGACAGGACGCCGCCCACAAGCTGGTTCTGCTCATCCGTCTCGCCTGGGGCGTGCATTACGACTTCTCGCAGCTCTCCATCGAGGGCATACGCGGCCTCAATCCTCTGGACATCCAGTTTGCCCGCGAGTTCGGCTACCGCATCAAGCTCATCGGACAGGCCCGCGATGAAAACGGCAAGATCGAAGCCGGCGTGTTCCCGGCGCTTGTGCACCACTCCATGCTGCTGGCCAGAGTGAACGGCGCGTACAACGCCGTGCGCATCGAAGGCAATGCCGTAGGCTCTCTGTTCCTGCACGGCCTCGGCGCAGGCAGCCGTCCCACGGCGAGCGCCGTGCTCGGCGACCTGCTGGCCCTTGCCCGTCGCGACAGCGTCAACAGTGCCGATGCCAACACCGGCTTCGTGCAGGCTCTGCCCGACGCCGAAATTCTGCCCTCCGACGAGGCGGAAAGCCCCTGGTACGTGCGCGCCACCGTGCGCGACACTCCCGGCGTTCTGCGCGACATCGCCACCGTGTTCGCCAAGGAAGGCATAAGCTTCGCCCAGCTCATCCAGAAGGCCGCCACAAGGGACGACTGCGTCTCGCTCGTGCTCATGACGCATGAAACCACCGGCCGGGCCATCAAGAAGGCCACGCGCATTCTGCACGAAGACGGCACGCTGCTTGTGCCCGCCACCTGCTTCCGCATCCTTGCTTCCAGCGGCAACGAGGCGGAAGGCGCGTAGCCTGCTCCGCCGGGGCGATGCTTCTTCCGGAAAAGAACATCGGCCCATGCCGGAAAATGGCGTCTTCCGCGTTCCTTCATCAACGTCAACCAACGAGGTTTTCATGACTTCCTTTGATCACGTCCACCTCTGCTGCACCGACCTCGACGCCATGATCGACTTCTGGAAGCAGGCCTTCGGCGCAGAATTCGTGCGCTACCGCAAATTCGGCGGCGCCGACGGCGCCGTCGTCACCCTCTCCGGCGTGCAGATCTTCCTCAAGAAAATCCCGGAGGGCTCCCCTCTGCCCGACGGTTCCGCCTGCGGCATCAATCACATAGGCATCCGCGTGGACGATCCCAACGTCATGGCGGAAAAGCTTGTGAAGGAATTCGGGGGCAGGCTGCTCAACAAGGCCAGCGACAACTGTTCCTTCGTGGCCGTCCCTCAGGGCGTCACCTTCGAGCTCATGCGCACAGGTGCCGAAGTTTAAGGCCGCTCTTACCTGAAAATGCAGACGGCGTCCTGCTCCTCCGGGCAGCAGGGCGCCGTCTGCATTTTCGATCCAAGAACCAACGCTCGGCTTTCGCACGACTTTGCAGCGCTCTGCCTGTCAGATCCCTATTTTCTCCCGTCTGCAACGTTGCGACCACATGAAAAAAAACCTATGATCTTCCAAGGATTCTCCATGAGAATCCGCGCATCCGCGACGCCCGAAGCCGTTCCCGTACAAGACTTCTGCCGTGCAGTCGCCATGCTTTCTGCTCCTTTTCACTCTTTCCCTGCGGAGGACACATGAAATTTTCTCTGGTCGTCGTCGCCCTGTCCGCGACCCTTCTGATGTCAACTCCCGCCCTTGCCGGATTCCGCGGCCCCAGCGATTCTCTGAATGTCGTCAACACCGTGCAGGCGGCCGTTCAGTCTCCCGACATGACCACCTGCGTGCTGGAAGGACACATTGTCAGGCACACGGAAAGAAACCGATACGTGTTTCAGGATGCTGGCGGTTCCATGACCATTGACATTCCTCCCCATGTGTTCGGACAGCTCGACGTCACGCCGCAGGACACCGTGAGGATCACCGGTGAAATAGGCAAAAAGAAAAACGCCGACGCGTCCGATCTGCATCTGCGCGTGCGCTACATCGAAAAGATTTCCTGAACGCTTTTCCCTTCCGGAAACGTCCCTTCCTCGGCAGACCTCGACAGAATCAAGGAGAAACAGCTTTTCCTCCCGGGAATCTGACTTCATGCCGGTTCTCTTGACAGCCGTTCCCGCTGAGGATAATGTCTTCCCTCGTGTCCTCGTAGCTCAGATGGATAGAGCGACTGCCTCCTAAGCAGTAGGCCGCGTGTTCGACTCACGCCGGGGACACCAATAGAATCCGCGGGATATCTGCTTTTTGCAGGTATCCCTTTCGTCGTTTCTGAAGCCTTCTCTGCTTTTGTCACCCATCTGTCACCCACCTTCAAAAATTCAGAAAGTTTTTCTGCCCTGTCTGCAGGTGGTGCGCCAGCCTCTTTCTCTCCGCTCTCCCCTCATCTTACGGCAGGCTATCGCCTTTTCTCCGGCCTTGTAGTCCTCACAGGCTGGCGCTTCCTTTTCTTCGGCGGCAACGCCGCCATAGAGATGCGCCGCCGCGCCCCCTCCTCCATTCTTTCTCCAGAAAGACAGCTCAAAGTATCATTGCCGCAGCCGGCCGTTACGGGTCCTTCCATGGGGGGCCTGTCGAGGGGCGGAATGGCGTCCTCGTGGAGTACGGGATTTTTTGGTTTTTGTTCCTGGGATTTTGGGACGGAGCCTTTTGACGCTCCCTGTCTGGAGGTGGCGGCATGAGCGACATCTCCGATATGGAAGCCCGCGTCCAGGCAGCCGTGGCCGAAGAACAGCGCCAGGGCCATGCCCAGGAAAAACAGGAGGCCGTGACTCCCGACTTTGTGGCCAAGTGCTCCAGTTTCGGCGAAAAAGGAGACGGTCTGCTCCATTCCGCTCTTTTTCGGGGCCGCTTCGTCTATGTGCCTGAGTGCCGCCAGTGGTATGAATGGGTCGGGCAAAGATGGCAGGAAACTCATGTCCACAAGGTAGAAGCCTCTGTCGATGAAGTCGGTCTCAAGTACAGAGAAGTCGCCTCGCACTATGAGCGTCTTGCTCGCCAGGCCAAGGACGCCGGAGACAAGGAAGAAGGTGAACGCCTGAAGGCCGCCGCAGAAAAAATGTTCAGCCGCGCCTCGTACCTGAACAGTTCCCGTGGCGTGAATGCCTGCATCAAGTTCACTCTGGCCAACTCTGATCCTCTCATCTGCCGCCCGGACATCTGGGACAAGGACCCGTGGCTGCTCGGCGTGGCCAACGGGGTCGTGGATCTGCGCACCGGGGAGTTCCGGCCGGGGCGTCCTGACGACTTCATGAAAAAAGCCTGTCCGGTCGAATGGAAGGGATTGAACGCCCCTGCTCCAAAATGGGAGCGGAGTTTGTCCGAAACCATCGGCGCTTTCGACGGCGTGTCAGACTACCTGCATAAGGTGCTCGGCTATGCCATTACCGGTCTTTCTTCCGAGCCCCTTTTCCTGATGCTGTACGGTGAACGCGGACGTAACGGCAAAACCGTCATCATGGAGACGCTCAAGAAGGTGCTCGGCCCGTACATGGGACCTATCCCTGCGGAGCTCCTTCTGGACAGGGCTGTCCCCAAGGACCCCGACTCAGCAAGCCCCACCATCATGA
>JAXUUT010000132.1:0-5588 GCA_037230945.1 bacterium | reverse complement strand
ACCTGCCATGCCAGCAGACCGAGCCAGGCCGGAACATGGCCGCAGCCTCCCCCTCGTCCGCCCTTCGCCTCGTCGGAATTTTCCGCCACCGCATTTTCCCCAAAAGAAACGCAAAAGCAGAAAGCCCGCACCATAAAACAACGGTACGGGCTTCCCCTTTCTCTCTTGACAGACATCTATCCCCTAATCAGCTCTTCGGAAACGAAAAACTGCTCGGATCCATGTACCAGTCCTACGTCGATTCGTCATAATCCCTTTGCAAATCAGGTCTTCGGTACACTAGCGCTCTGCGCTGACATGTCTCTGACTACGGAAGTCATAACCCCTTTGTGAATCAGGTCTTAGAAAGTGTGACCTCATGGTTCTTGATAAAGAAGAGGAGGAAGAAGAATAGGAAGAGTCATAATCCCTTTTCATCAGGTCCTAAGTGGTCGTGCTCTCCTTTCAAGGCGTTCAGGTCAGGGAGATGTCCGGGCGGGGGGTCGATGTTGCGGCGGCGGCAGCGCCGCGTTCCTTCTGCCGGGTGTTTTTCACGGTTTTTACGGTACGGGGTTTTCGTTTTACCCTGATTTCTGCGGCAAGGGGCTCAGTCGTCCCGGGCTGCGGAGCCGTGGTACGGGCACGCCTGGTCCTGCCGGAGCGCTTTGATCCGGCGGCAGCCTGTTCGGGCGCAAGAACGGCATCGCAGTTCACCCACTCGACGTCATAGGGGCGGAAACGCTTTTTCATCACCGCTATGGCTTCCGGGTTGCTGTCCACAAGAATGCTGTCGCGCTCGAGCTGCGCCGCGGCTTCTCCCAGAGTTCCCGAACCGGCAAAGAAATCCATGAGCAGATCCCCCTTGCGGGAATGAATCTTCACGATGCGCTTTATGATGTCGAGAGGCTTCTGTGTCGCGTAGCCGGTCTTTTCCTTGCTGTTGGGGCTGACAATGGTATGCCACCACACGTCGGTCGGCGTTTTTCCCCGCGCCGCCTTTTCCGCACCCACAAGACCGGGGGCCATGTAGGGTATCCGGTCCATGTCCTCATAGTTGAACGTGTAATTTTCCGGGTCCTTGGCATACCACAGAATGTTGTCGTGCTTGGCGCTCCACTTCTTTTTGGAACGCGCGCCGTAATCGTATGCCCATATGATTTCATTGATGAAGGAATCCCGGCCGAAAATCGTGTCGAGCAGAACCTTGCAATAATGAATTTCCCGGTAGTCGAGATGAAAGAAAAGCGAGCCGTGTTCCTTTAAAATCCGGTACGCCTCTTCAAGCCTCGGTTTCAAGAACCCGAGAAAATCGTCAAAACTGTCCTTGTAGCCGTAGGTATTTTCAAGAATCTTACAACCGTCTTCCGTATGAAAGCGTCTGCGTATCTGTTTTATCCCCGTATTGAAAGGCGGATCAATATAGATCAGGTCAACATGATTGTCAGGAATGCCCTTCAGCACGTCAAGATTGTCGCCGAAGTGCACCTGAATGCAATGTCTCTTTTTCATCAAGGGTTGCTCCCTACGCTGCAAACACGCTTCTTCCTGAGAAGACATAACCGCCTTGAAAATACCTCTTTTTATCCGCCTTGGCTAGGGGCGACAGCCTGAAGAGATGAAAAGGGAAAGGCCCCCGAGCGCTGAAAGACGGCTGTCCTTTGCCTGCGAAGCCCGCCCGAGTACCGCCCACGCCCGTCCGCCCTGGACACGCTGTACGGACTCTTGGCTTGCACGACGGGCATGGCATTTAACGCCGCGAGTGAATCGCGGCTACTCATGACCACCGGCCGGGCTCCTGACGTCGCCCGGGGTGATAGTGCGCTGAAAGACGGCTGTCCTTTGCAAACAAAGGTTTCCCAGAGCTTCAGGCATACGCACGGCATAAGCCTTCCCGTCCCCCTTTGTCCTGCCTCGCGGCGCAGCCGGGAGGCAGAAACAAGGGGGCGCGGGGGGAATTATTCCCCCCGCTGCCTTTCCTGCCTTTCCTGCCTTTCCTGCCTTTCCTGCCTTTTCTGCCTTTCCTGCCTTTTCTGCCTTTTCTGCCTTTTATCTGGGCGAGCCGTCGGCGCGGCGGGAGAAGCGGGGGACGGGGAGGTGGCAGGCGCCGCGGCCGGTGCGTGCGGCGAAGTCCTGGTGCCAGGCTTCGGCCTCGTAGAAGGGGCCTGCGGGTTCGAGGGTGGTCACGACATTGTAGCCCAGGGAACGGAGCTCATCCATGAGCTTCCGGGCCGTGGCCTTCTGGTCCTCGTCGAGCCAGAATATGGCGGAGCGGTACTGGCTGCCCACGTCCGGGCCCTGCCGGTTGAGCTCTGTGGGGTCGTGAATTTCAAAGAAGCGGCGGACAATGGCCTCATAGCTGATTTTCTTGGGATCGAAGCGCACGAGCACGGCTTCGGCATGGCCGGTGTTGCCGCGGCACACGTCTTCATAGGAAGGCCGGTCGAGGTGTCCGCCGGTATAGCCGGAACGCACGTCCACCACGCCGGGCAGCTTGCTCATGCCGTCCTCTACACCCCAGAAGCAGCCGCCCGCCAGCACGGCCACGCTGGTGCCCTTCACCTTTTCATAGAGCGCCAGTCCCAGCTTTTCCTTTTCGCTGCCCGCGGGCGCAAAGCTCATGGACAGGGAATTCACGCAATAGCGCGTGTTCTTTTCGGTCAGGCGCTCGCCCTCGAACACATGGCCGAGATGCGCCCCGCAATGATTGCACTGAATTTCCACCCGGCGCCCATCGGCATCGGGCAGACGGCGCACCATGCCGGGCAGCGCGTCGTCAAAGGCAGGCCAGCCGCAGCCAGAGTCAAACTTGTCCGCCGAACGGTACAGCGCCACGCCGCACTGACGGCACAAATACGTTCCGGCCGCCTTGTTCCTTTCGTATTCGCCCGTCCACGGCGCTTCCGTGGCCTTGCGAAGAATAACCTCCGCTTCCATGGGGGTCAGGGGCGGCACGGCAGCGTCGCCGCGCGCCACGATGCGAAAACCACTGTCCTTCATCGAAACTGCCTCCCGCAAAGGGTCAAAGGTGGGTCAGGAAAACGCCGCAGCCGCGGAACCGGTTCCAACACATGTCAGCAGCGCCGACAAACCAACAAGAAAGGCGCGTCGCGCATACATTCCGTCGTTCATGGGCCCTCCTTATCAATAATGATTACTGATAATGAAATAGCCGCAACTTTCTGAAAAGGCAAGTCTTTTTCTGCGTAAAGACTCATCCGGAACAGATCTGTCCATGCAGTCCGCGAAGAACAGGGGGCTGCGCCCGTGCGGGGAAAAGGCTTCTTTGCGAGAAAACGCCCGCCGGACAACGCCGGGCCGTCGCCAGCGGCGCAAAGCTACCATGTTGCGCCCCGGCCTTCCCGCGTTCTTTCTTCCGAAAAGCGACGTGCCCGCAGCGTCCACACATCTGAGGACCGGAACGCCGTTTTCACTTTCCGCATCGGGGGCGCGGCCGTATGCTCTTCTTCTCTTCCCGCGCTGTCTGATGCATGACGCCTTCGTGCGCCGTTCGCGTTCACAAGGCGTCGCCTTCAAGCTCCTTTCCGTTTTTCCGCTTTTTCATGCCCGACACCGGAGGAAACCGCCATGATTCTTACGACTGCACAACTTCTGACCTTACGTTTTGTTCCCGGCCTCGGCAGAGCGTCCACGGCGGGTTTTCTGCAATATCTTGCACGGCTGGAAGGCGGCGCGCCCGCCTCGGCCGCCGAGCTTTGGGAACTGCTGCGGGCCTTTGCCGCAACGGCGCGGGGAAGGCTGCTCTCCCTGCCGGCAGATGCGGAGACCGAAGGCAAGGCCGGGCGCGTGCTGGAAATTCAAGACCGGCTCGGCATACGTGTGCTCGGGTGCTTTGACGACGACTTTCCCCCAGCTCTTCACGGGGCGGAACGCGCCTTTTTGTCCGGAGCGCCGACGCTGCTCTTTCTCAGGGGAAACGCGAAACTCCTGCAGCGGCCCGGCGTTGCCGTGATCGGCTCGCGGGCGTGCACGAAGAGTGCGGCGGAAGCGGGAGAGAGACTGGCCGAAACGCTGGCGGGCCGGGGAATCGTGGTAATTTCCGGTCTGGCGGAAGGCTGCGACACGTGCGCGCATGAAGGAGCGCTGAAGGCCGGTGGGAGCACCGTTGCGGTTCTGGCCCACGGCCTCGACACCGTGCATCCGACCCGGAACGCGCCGCTGGCAAAAGCCATAGTTGAGCAAGGCGGTCTACTTGTTTCCGAATATGCCGCGGGGGAGCGGCCCACACGATACCGGTTCATAGAGCGGGATCATCTTCAGGCGGGGCTCTCTCTGGCCACCGTGGTCATCCAGAGCGCCGTGAACGGCGGCAGCATGCACGCCGCAAACGCCGCGCTGCGTGCCGGAAGACCGCTGTTTGCCGTGATGTACGACGATGAGGAAACGGCGCGCCATGAAAACTTTCAGGGAAACCTTGCCCTGCTTGCGCGGGGAGCGCGCGGTCTTCGTGCCGACGGCGAGGCCGGGGAGATATCAAACCTGCTGCGCCCTGCCCCTGCCGCCTGATGGCAGGCCCGGACGCCGCCTGCGCCCATGCGGTGCGGCGGTGCCGCTCTTTTGTCCCACTGAACTCTTCAACGAAGCCATGCAAGACAACACTTTTCCCTTTCCGTCCCGAGCCGGGGCTTTTGCGCTGCGGCTGGCCGTCATTGCCGACGACGATTTCATGCGTCTTCCCGAAAACGTCCGCCCTGCGGACATTCTTCTATCCCTGGGGGACGTTCACCCCCGCACCGTGGCGCGGGCCGTCCGTCTTTTCAGGCCGCAACGGACGTTTGTCGTGCACGGCAATCACGACCTTCCCGGGCCGTGGCCGGAAGGCATGGAAGACCTGCATGGACGAAGCGCCCGGGCCTTCGGACTGACGTTTGCAGGACTGTGCGGAAGCCTGCGCTACAAGAGCAGACCGGGCTTCATGCTCACGCAGGAGAAGGCGCGGGCCGTCATGATGCGTCTGCCCGCCGTCGACGTGCTCATAAGCCACAACTCCCCGGCGGGATACCATGAACAGGACGACTTTGCCCATCAGGGCTTTCAGGCCATCACGGAATACATCGACCGCCATGCTCCCGCGCTGGTGCTCCACGGGCATCAGCACGTCAACGCCGTTTCACGGCGAGGGCGCACGCTCATTGCGGGCGTGTTCGGATGCCGAATTTTCGAGCTGAGAGCCGACTGAGCTTTGAAAATAACTGTCCGCTGCAAACAACCGTTTTCCAGAGCTTTGAACCAGCGCTCTCCCCTCCTTCCGACGCCCGAGTGCCGCCCACGCCCGTCTGCTCCGGACACGCTGTACGGTCGCGAGGCTTGCACGACGGTCATTGCGTTTTACGCCGCGAGTGAATCGCGGCTACTTATGACCGTCGGCCGGGCTCCTGACGTCACCCGGGGCCCCAGAGCGTTGAGAGATGGTTGTCCTTCGCAAACGACGGCTTTCCAGAGCGTTGAACCAGCGCACTCCCCTCCGTCCGACGCCCGAGTGCCGCCCTCGCCCGTCCGCCCCGGACACGCTGTACGGTCGCGGGGCTTGCACGGTGGTCATTGCGTTTTACGCCGCGAGTGAATCGCGGCTACTTATGACCGTCGGCCGG
>JAXUUT010000014.1:0-5600 GCA_037230945.1 bacterium | reverse complement strand
GGTCTCTTCGTTTCAGGCAACCTCCCTGTTGCGTTTTAATTTACAATCTTCACAATCTTCATGAAAAAGTTTCCCCCTTCCCCCGCGCCCCCGTCCCCTTTCAAAACTTTTTGTTTTTGAGGGAGGAGAGAAAAGCATTCCGCCTGATTGCGGCCGTTGACCGGGGCGACATTTTCTCTCTCCCAAGCATCGCCGTCGCCCGTTTGCGCCGGACACGCTGTACGGACATGAGACTTGCACGAGGCCCGCAGCGCTTAACGGCGGAAATGAATTCCGCCCGCTTATGACCGTCGGCCGGACCGCTCGAAAGCAGCCCGACGCCCCCGAGCGTTGAGAGACGGCAGTTTGTTGCAAGCGAAGGATTCCCAGAGCGTTGAACCGGAGCTCTCCTTTAACCATCTGGAAATCCCTGCAAACCATACCGGTGCTTTCGCGAAGCGAAGCACCGGTCGGCAAGTGCAGGCGGGCGCAGCCGCGCACGCCTGCACTGAGTTTGCAGCCAGAAAAGTTCCCGCCAGGTTTTCCGGCCTTTGCGAGCATGGTCTTGCCGGACACCCGCCCATTGTCGGCAACGCGCCCTGCGTTCCCTCCGGCCCCCGCCGAGGGCGAAGCCTTCGGCGGAAGCATGGGGGTTCGGGGGAGATTATCTCCCCCGGCGGGGTCAGGGGCAGCGCCCCTGTGCTCTCCCGCCCTCGCTCCTGTGCTCTCCCCGTTGCCTTAAAAAAATCGCCCCGTTCCTCGGGCTTTTCCTGTCAGGAGCAGGAGCCTTCGGAACGGGGCTTTTTTCAAGGATGGCCACGGCCGCCCGCGTGCATGGCGTCGGCCGGGCTGACGCGCCTAGCGACGGTAGTCACGCAGGAACGCGGCCAGCTTGTCCACCGCTTCTTCCAGAATGGAGATTCGCGGCAGATAGACGATACGGAAGTGATCGGGCTTTTTCCAGTTGAAGCCTGAGCCGGGCACGAAGAGAATGCGGGTCTCCCGCAGGCAGTCCAGCGCGAACTGGGTATCGTCGATGATATGGTACCGTTCGGTATCGATTTTGGGGAAGATGTAGAAGGCGGCCTTCGGCTTTTTGGCGGAAATGCCGGGCACGCTGTTGAGGGCCTCGTAAATGAAGTTGCGCTGCTCGTAGATGCGGCCGCCGGGCACGATGTACTCGTTCACGCTCTGATAGCCGCCGAGGGCGGTCTGAATGATGGACTGACCGGGCACGTTGGAGCACAGGCGCATGTTGGAGAGCATGTTGATGCCCGCGATGTAGTCGGTGGCGAGGCTCTTGTTGCCGCTCAGGATCATCCAGCCCACGCGGAAGCCGCAGACCATGTGCGACTTGGAAAGGCCGCTGAAGGTCACGCAGAACAGGTCCGGGGCGAGGGAGGCTATGGACACGTGCTTTTCGCCGTCCATGACGAGGCGGTCGTAGATTTCATCGGAAAAGATGATGAGCTCGTGGCGTCTTGCGATTTCCACGATGCGCTCGAGCACCTCCACGGGATAGAGCGCGCCCGTGGGGTTGTTGGGATTGATGATGACGAGCGCCTTGGTTCTGTCGGTGATCTTGCTTTCCATGTCCTCGAGGTCGGGATACCAGTCGGACTCCTCGTCGCAGATGTAGTGCACGGCCTTGCCGCCGGCGAGGTTGGCGCAGGCCGTCCACAGCGGATAGTCGGGCGAGGGAATGAGGATTTCGTCACCGTTGTTGAGCAGCGCCTGCATGGAAAGCTGAATGAGCTCGCTCGCGCCGTTGCCCGTGTAGATGTCCTTCATGGTGACGTTGGGGATGTTCTTTATCTGGGCGTACTGCATGATGGCCTTGCGGGCGGAAAATATGCCGCGCGACTCGGAATAGCCCTGCGACTGCACGATGGAGTCGCGCATGTCGAAAATGACTTCTTCCGGCGCGGAAAAGCCGAACGGCGCGGGATTGCCGATGTTCAGCTTGAGGATTTTCATGCCGCTTTCTTCCATGCGGGCGGCTTCGTCCACCACAGGTCCGCGCACGTCGTAGAGCACGTTGTCGAGCTTGCTGGATTTTGAAAAGGTTCTCATCATGGACTCCCGGTCTGTTTTCCTTTTTCCTTGTGTTCAATGCGCCGACTATGGAGTGCCGCCACAAAGGCAACCGTAACACTATTCCTGCCGGACGCAAACAAAAACTCGCGCATTCCAAAAAAAATTGTCGGTATTCCACATGGTTTTTCCTTCTCCGGGAGATGGGAGCCTCCGTTTTTCCCTTCCGGGGAACCGGGAAGCGCTGACGGATCGGCCCGTGCCGATGAAGTGCCCGTTCCTTCGTCTCTCCTCCGTCGCGCCTTCGGCAGCGGGCCTGTCGAACGCCGCCGCAGGCCCGCTTCGACCGCCGGCCGTTCGTCCGCATTTGCGGGCCGCGCGCTCCGAGCGTCGGGAACGCCCGGGCCGCGCGCTCCGTCCCGCGCTCCGGCCCGTCCGGCGCTCACCTTCCGCGTCTTTTCCCCGGAAGAGACCGCGCGGAGCCGCGCCCCGCGCTTCTGCGCAAAACGCATCTTTTCCGTCGCCGTGAGCGCAGGCCATGCGATTTTGCGCCGCAGAAAACAGAGAAAAAGTTTTTTCTCCCCATGACCATGCAGAAGTCTTGTTGATTTGTCTTCCCGTATTGACCGGAAGGCGTGAGTTTCGTATCCTGAAGCAAAGAACTGTCACCCTCTAGCGATGAAGGAGAACGTCCATATGCGGTACGTGTATCTGTTCCACGAAGGGAATGCACAGATGAAGAGTCTGCTGGGCGGCAAGGGAGCGAATCTGGCGGAAATGACCAATCTCGGCCTTCCCGTGCCCTACGGCATGACCATTTCCACCGACGCCTGCCGCGACTACTACGCGAGCGGGGGCAAGCTTCCTGACGGACTTGTGGACGAGGTGACGACCGCCCTCGCACGGGTTGAGGAAAAGGTGGGCAAGAAATTCGGGGACGAGCACGATCCGCTTCTGCTCTCGGTGCGCTCCGGCGCCGTCTTCTCCATGCCCGGCATGATGGACACCATCCTGAACCTCGGTCTGAACCGCGCCACCTTCCAGGCGCTGGCCAGACTCACGAACAACACCTGGTTCGCCTGCGACACCTACCGCCGCTTCATCCAGATGTTCTCCGACGTGGTCATGGAAGTGTCGAAGGAAAAGTTCGAGCACATTCTTTCGGAACAGAAGGCCGCGCAGGGCGTGAAGCTCGATCAGGAACTTTCCGTGGAATCGCTGGAAACCGTCATTGAACGCTACAAGGAACTCTACCGGCAGGAAGTGGGCAGCGATTTTCCCGAAGACGTGCGCAGTCAGCTTCTGCTCGCCATCGAGGCGGTGTTCCGCTCGTGGAACAACCATCGCGCCATCGTGTACCGCACCATCAACAAGATAGATCACAATCTCGGCACGGCCGTGAACATTCAGTCCATGGTGTTCGGCAACATGGGCGACAATTCCGGCAGCGGCGTGGCCTTCACGCGCAATCCCTCCACGGGCGAAAAGAAGCTCTACGGCGAATACCTGTTCAACGCCCAGGGCGAAGACGTGGTGGCCGGCGTGCGCACGCCGAAGCCCATTGCCCGACTGGCCGACGAAATGCCGGATATTTACAATCAGTTCAGCAAGATAGCAGAAACGCTCGAAACGCATTACCGCGACATGCAGGACATAGAGCTTACCATTGAACGCGGCAGGCTCTTCATTCTGCAGACCAGAAACGGCAAGCGCACCGCTCAGGCCGCGCTCAAGATCGCCTGCGACATGGTGGAAGAAGGCCTCATCGACAAGAAGGAAGCCGTGCTTCGCATCGACCCCGAACACCTCGCCAACGTGCTCCATCGTCAGATCGACAGCTCGGCCAATCCCACCGTGCTCGCCACGGGCCTTGCGGCCTCGCCGGGCGCGGCCTTCGGTTCCGTGGTGTTCGACGCCAACGAGGCCGAACATCTCGGCCGCATGGGCGCCAAGGTCATTCTCGTGCGCGTGGAAACCACGCCCGACGACATCCACGGCATCGTGCAGGCGCAGGGCATTCTTACGAGCCGCGGCGGCATGACCAGCCACGCGGCCGTGGTCACGCGAGGCATGGGCAAGCCCTGCGTGTGCGGCTGCGAAGCCGTGACCGTGGATTACGACGCCCAGGCCTTCACCGTGGGCGACACCGTGGTGAAGAAGGGCGACCTCATCTCCATCGACGGCACCACCGGACGCGTCATTCTCGGCGCAGTGCCCTTGAAGGATCCCGAACTCTCCCATGAATACCAGACCATTCTCGGCTGGGCCGACGAGTTCCGCGACCTTCAGGTGCGCGCCAACGCCGACACCCCGGAAGACGCCGAAAAGTCCCGCCGCTTCGGCGCGGAAGGCATAGGCCTCACCCGCACGGAACACATGTTCATGGCGCAGGAACGCCTGCCCTACGTGCAGAAGATGATCCTTGCCGAAACCACCGAAGAGCGCACCGCCGCCCTGCTGCCCCTGCAGATCATGCAGGAAAACGACTTCTACGGCATTCTCAAGGCCATGAACGGCCTGCCCGTGTGCATACGCCTGCTCGACCCGCCGCTGCACGAGTTTTTGCCGAGCCTCGACAAGCTGCTCGTGGAAACCACGGAACTGCGCGTGCGCGGCGACAACCCCGACCTGCTCGCCGAAAAGGAACGCATCCTCGCCCAGGTGGAAAAGCTGCATGAAGTCAATCCCATGCTCGGTCACCGCGGCTGCCGCCTCGGCATCACCTACCCCGAAGTGTACGAAATGCAGATGTACGCCATCTTCAACGCGGCCTCGAGACTCGCAAGAGACGGCTACACCCCCCTGCCGGAAATCGAAATACCGCTCACCATCAGCCTCGCCGAAATGGCCATGCTCAAGGAACGCTGCGACCGCATCGCCAGGGAATGCATGGAACTGCACAAGGTGGAATTCCCCTACCTGTGCGGCAGCATGATAGAACTGCCGAGAGCCGCCCTGCTCGCCGGTGAAATCGCCGAGGCCGCGGAATTCTTCAGCTTCGGCACCAACGACCTCACCCAGACCTGCTTCGGCTTCAGCCGCGACGACGCCGAAGGCAAGTTCCTGCCCGTCTACATCAATCAGCACATCCTCAAGGACAACCCCTTCGCCGTGCTCGACCGCAAGGGCGTGGGCAGACTCATGGAAATCGCCATAGAAGAAGGCCGCAAGACCAGACCCGGCCTCATGATAGGCATCTGCGGCGAACACGGCGGCGACCCCAGCTCCGTCGAATTCTGCCATCAGGCAGGCCTCGACCTCGTGAGCTGCTCCCCCTACCGCATACCCATAGCCCGCCTCGCCGCCGCTCAGGCCGCCATCAAGTACCCGAGAAACAAGGAATAACACTGTAACCCGTCCATAACGTCACTGCCACCGAAAGGCCGCCCCCAGGGAAGAAGAGGAACCCTCCGGGCGGCCTCAACGCGTTCAAAGCTCAGGCTGCGCCGGTGCAGGAAAGACAGGAAAGAGAGGAAAGGGACAGGCAGGAGCAGCGGGGCTCCGCCCCGAACCCCGCCCGGGGAGAAAAAATCCCCCGGGCCCCCCAAAGGCAAGCGGGGGGAAAAAATACCCCCCCACCCCCCGGG
>JAXUUT010000046.1:0-5614 GCA_037230945.1 bacterium | reverse complement strand
ACGGGAAGACGGGAATCTCTTTCTGTTGCAATTCATTTGACAATCTGCCTGAAAATTGTCGTTTTCGCCCTGCCAGACAATGCCCTTCTTCGTCACGTACTCGGATGAAGCAGGGCACGACTCTGGAGGTTCATGCATGAAGACTCCATATCTGCATCTGCCAACGACCTCTGCTGACTGCCTTTTCCGCAGCACATTCTTTCAGGCCCCGAATACGAAAAGCCCTGCCTTTCGCAACAAAGGCAGGGCAAAACAGAAAAACTGACTCCCGGAGGGATGAAGAATACAAAAATTCCCTGCAGAAGATGTCTCCCCGGCGCAGCAAGGAGCGCAAAACATGGAATATCACACGGAAAAAATCGACATTCTATATTTATGCGGGAAACGCCTCATGCCTTCGGAGCTTTCTCTCCGCTCGCCGCATCCAGCGCGCGCAGCACCATGTCGAGAGAAGAGACGTCCATCTGGCCCGGAGCGCTGGCCTTTTCTGCCGCGCCGAAGGTGGCGGCGCTGCCGAAGAACTGCCCGCACACGCGGCTTATCACGCCGAGCGGCCCCATGCTCATGGTGATGACCGGCCTTTTGGCAAGACGCGACGCCTCTTCCGTGGCGGAGAGCAGCGCGAGCACGTCGGCCCGGCTGCGGGGCATGACGGCAAGTTTAAGGATGTCCGCGTCAAGCTCGTCCTGCATGTAGAGAAGACGGCGCACCATGTCGTCCTTCGGCGGCGTGGCCTGAAAATCATGGTTGCTCGCCACCACGCCCACGCCCGCGGCATGGGCCCGGGCAACGATGTCCTTCGCCCGGCCGGAACGGAAAAAGGCCTCCACGTCCAGAAGATCGATGAATCCGCTTTCAGAAAGCGCGGCGCAAAGCGCCTCGTACTCCCTGTCGCCTGCGGGGCAGCAGCCGCCTTCGTCCTGCGTGCGGAACGTGGCCAGAAGCGGCACGGAAAGCACTTCTCGAAGGTGTGCCAGCGCCGCCGTGACGGCCTTTTCATCCACGCCCGACGAACCGCAGAACATGTCCACGCGCCACTCGGCCACGTCGACGGGAAGCGAGGCCAGCGCCGAGGCTTCCTCAATCAGCCGTTCCGGCGAAGACGAGGTAAGGGGCACGATGATGCAGGGCCGCCCCCCGTTCATGTTCAGACGTTGTTTCAAAGCGATGTCCATGGTGTTCCCGAAGCAGAAAGACTGTGCGCAGACAAAGACCGCTCATATCGTCCGAAGACGCATGAGCCTTTCGCAGAAAAAACGAAAGGAACGCACAGGCTCAATCAGAGCCAGGGTTCGTTGTCCGCTTCATCAAGGAACTTGTAGGAACGCACATAGATCTGACGCAGCTCTTCATCCATGACATTGCAAAGCAACTCCACGGGAGAACCGACCATCTCGGCCAGATCGGACCCCGCACCGCGGGGAAAGATAGGCCATTCCTGTTCTTCATTGTCAAGAAGCGCAACGCGGCAGGGGCCGCCTTCAAGGGGAGAAACTGTACCTCTGAGCGTGACCGAAGCGGAACTCATGCAAAAAGCCCTCAAAACATCAAAAAATCACTGGCCGCAGGGGCCCGGGAGACCGGCAGCAATGGCCGGGATTCCTTGTACTGTGTTTGGTCCAGTTCACTGTTCTTGTCAAGACGCCTGCGGCATGAAAAGTGGTTCCTGATGCAAAATATTCCCGCCGTTCCCGGAGGGGAGCTTTCCGGCATTGACCTTTCCCGCGGCCGCGCGATAGGAAAAGGAACTCCCACTTCAAGATGCGAGGCCTTTCATGATCACCACTCAGGGCATATCTTCCAGCCTTTCCGCGCAGCGCGAGCTGCCCATCGGACTTTTCGATTCCGGCGTGGGCGGCATGACGGTGCTGCGGGCCATGCGGGAACAGCTTCCCAACGAGTCGTTTCTCTATCTGGGCGACACGGCCAGAATGCCCTACGGCACCAAGGGCGTGGACACCGTGAAAAGGTACGCGCTGGAAGCCGCGGCCAAGCTGGTGGAGCGGGGAATTAAGCTGCTCGTCATCGCCTGCAACACGGCCACGGCCGCCGCTCTGCCCGAGGTTCAGGCCGCCTTTCCCCACATCGACGTGGTGGGCGTGGTGGAACCCGGGGCCGAAGCCGCCTGCCGGGCCACAAAGAGCGGCTACATCGCCGTCATCGCCACAAGCGGAACCATACGCGGCCGGGCGTACGAGCGGGCCATTCTGCGCAGAATGCCGGAAGCGCGCATTTCCGCGCTGGCCTGTCCGCTCTTCGTGTCCATGGTGGAAGACGGACTTGTGGAAGGCCCGCTGGCCGAAGCGCTGGCGGCCCGGTATCTGGATCAGATTTTTCACGACCCGCGCGAACAGGGGCTGGAAGTGCCCGACACGCTGGTGCTTGCCTGCACCCATTTTCCCCTTCTGCGCAACGCCATAGCCCATGTGGCGGGCGAAGGCGTTACCCTTGTGGATTCCGCGGGCTTCACGGCGCGCGACGTGCGCAACCTTCTTCAGGAAAAACATCTTGCCCGCGGCGCCGGGCCCGACGTGGGCATGCCGCTCTGCCCCGGCTCCGTGCGCTTTCTCACCACCGACGACGTGCCGAGATTCACCCGCATGGGCGAGCTTTTCCTCGGCATTCCCATAGCACCCTGTACCGTGGAACTGGTAACGCTCTGATGCCCCGTCTCAAACTCACACTCGCCTATGTAGGCACCCATTATCACGGCTGGCAGATACAGGCATGGAAGGACAGGGAAGACCCGCCCACCGTGCAGGCCTTTGTGGCAAAGGCCGTCTCCCATGTGGCCGGACGCCCCACGCACGTGCAGGGCGCGGGCCGCACCGACGCCGGAGTGCATGCCGACGCGCAGGTGGCCCACTGCGACATTCCCGAAGACTGCGTGAACGTGCGCTGGCAGCTTGCGCTGAACACGCTTCTGCCCCGCGACATACGCGTGACCGACGCGCGCATCGTGCCCGACAGCTTCGATGCCTGCCTCAGCGTGAAGAGAAAGGCCTACACCTATTCTCTGTGGCTCGACCATCTCTGCACGCCGCCCAAGCTCTACCCCTTCGTGTGGGCCTGCGGCCCGCTCGACATGGACCTTTTCGACGCCGCCGCCGCGCATCTTGCGGGCACGCACGACTTCGCGGCCCTGCAGAACGCGGGCACGCCGCACAAAAGCACGGTGCGCACGCTTTTTTCCATCACGCGCACGCCCGGGCGCACCGCAGCGTCGGCACTGCCCGAAGGCTGCCGTCAGGTGGACGTCCGCTTCGAGGGCAACGGATTTCTCAAGCAGATGGTGCGCAATCTCGTGGGGCTCATGGTTGCCTGCGGCCGCGGCAAGTTCGACCCCGAGGCCATTGCCGAGCTGCTCGCCTCCGGCGACAGACGCAAGGCTCCCTTCACCGCTCCGCCTCAGGGTCTCACCATGACGCAGATATGGTACGAAGGCGATCCCATGCCGGAAGGCTGGATAAGCAGGGATGCATGAGATGAAGCGACTTACCGTTGCCGCCGAAGAACACGACGCCAGACTGGACAAGGTGCTCGGCCGTCTTCTGCCGGACATGGGCCTGCGCGGACGCCGCAGGCTCTGCGAGCTCGGCCTTGCGCTCGTGAACGGACGAGCCGCCTCCCCCGCTCGCAAGATGCGGGAAGGCGACACGGTAGAGATTGCGGACGACGAGCTCGCCGCAGGCTCCGTTCTCTCCGGCGAAGGCATGCCCGCAGAAAACGAAGGCACGCAGAAACGGCGGGAACTCTCGCCCTCCGCGCTCTTTCCCGAAGATTCCGCAAGGCTCATCCTCCGCACAAGACACCTCGCCGCGCTCTGCAAGCCCGCCTTCATGCACACGGAATCCCTCGCGGGAAAGCCCGGGGCAAGCCTTCAGAACCTGCTGCCCGCTCTTCTCGGCGGCAACGGGAAGGCGCGTCTTCTGAACAGGCTGGACTACCCCACCTCCGGACTCACGCTGGCCGCGCTGGATGAGGAAGGCGAAAGCCTGTACCGGAACGCGCAGGAGGAAGGACGCACCGAGAAGCGCTATCTCGCGCTTCTGGAAGGCACGCTCGAACGGGAAATGCTGGCCAGCCAGCGACTCATTCTCAAAAACCGCAGCCGCGTGCTCGTGGAGCTCGCTCCCCACCCCGACAGACGCCGCCATACGCGCGTGCATCCTCTGGCCGTCCTCGACGCCGCAGCCCTCGCCCGGGCTCTGCGCCTCACGGAACACGGCTGGACGGGCCGGCTTCCCGACGCCGTGACCCTTGCCGGATGCACCATACTCAAGGGCGCGCGCCATCAGATACGCGCGCACTGCTCATCCCTCGGCCATCCGCTTCTCGGCGACCGCCGCTACGGTGCGCTCTTTCATCCCGACGAACGCATGGACGAGGCCTTCTTTCTGCATCACGGCAGATTCATCATGCCCGCCTTCGACGCCCTCGCTCTGCCCGCCTGGTTCGACATGCTGGAAAAAGACGCCGCAGAAAACGCCGGGCGCTGGCTCAAAGGCTGAAAAAACAAGCCTCACACGTCCGCGGACCTTCGGCAGGACGAAACGGGCATTCCTGCCAAAAGTCCCCCCCAAACGCGCTCATTCACCGCTTTTAACCGCAAAGGCGACCTGCCACACCGGTGACAGGCCGCCTTTCATGCACACTTCCGCCGCTCCCAAAGAAACGGCGGAATCATATTTCAAAAAACGCGACTACTGGCGTTCCTTCTCCCATTCTTCCTGACAGGCAAGGCAGAGTCCCACGCCGGGAATGGCCTTGAGCCTCGCCTCGGGGATGGGCTCGCCGCATTCGCGGCAGCAGGGCTTCCCGTCTATCCATTCCGGGCCTTCCTGATAGCCGACGTTCGCGGCCTGACGCAATGCGGATTCACGTTCAATTCTTTCCAGTTCCGTAGCCTGATCAAAAACATCCATAAACTGCTCCTGAAAGGCTCTTTCTCCGGCAGTGCCGGAAAAGAGCGTAAGGCAATGGGGCTGAGAGCGCGGGCCGGAGAAACCGGACGCTCTGGACTCACGGAAAAGCCGGAACGCTTTTCCAAAAAATACAGGTTACCTGCCATGCGGCGCCGACAGCTTCTCCGCCGGTATCTTGACCACAAGCTTCTTCACCTTTTCGCTGGAAGCCTTCTGGCAGGGCATATGCGCCTCACCGGGCAGCACGAGAGCGAACAGCCCCGGCTTCAGATGAACGCGGGAAGAGGCTTCGGGCTTGTCCTCGTAAAAAACGAGATCGCGGTCGTCATCGCGCAGGCTTTCCCTTTCTTCCCCGCACAGGGGAAACACATCAAGGTATTCATCGCCGGAAAGCACGGCCTGAATGTCGGCCATGACCGCGTGACCCTCATAGCGGGACTCGGATTCGGCACGGGGCGCGTAGCTCTCCACGGAAACCATGACGCCGCCCTCGTCGGGACCGCCGGCCAGAGGATACCTGCCGTCAGGAAGCTCTTCTCCCTGTTCTACCAGCTTCATCAGCCCGGGAAACAGCGCGCTCCAGAGAGGACCGAGCTCATACCGGGAACCACGTTCAAAGGTATCAATAATCATGCTCAGTGAAACTCCACATCTCACCGCCGGCCGGAACATCCGGCTCCGGGTGAACG
>JAXUUT010000015.1:0-5916 GCA_037230945.1 bacterium | reverse complement strand
ACGGGAGGCGACCCGGGACTTGCCAATGGCGGAAAAAAGCTCTATGTTTTTCTTGCCGGACGGCTGTCTTCGTCCGGTCTCCCTCTTTTATTCTTCTCTGTCGTCACGTCATCTTTCGGCGTGCCCTTTCTTCCTTTTCCCCTTTTCCCGGTGGTATCTCTATGCCCATACGGAAACGTAAAGCTCCTGTCGAGCCCGAAACTGTAGAATCTGCTCCTCTTCTTGACGAAAGCGTCCTGAACCTCACGGAACTCAAGACCCGCAAAATGCAGGATCTCATGGATCTCGCGGACAAGTATCAGCTTGAAAACGCAAGCTCCATGCGCAAGCAGGAACTCATCTTCGCCCTGCTCCAGGCCTGCGCCTCGCAAAACGGCGTCATTCACAGCGACGGCGTTCTGGAAATCCTGCCCGACGGATACGGATTTCTCCGCTCCCCTCTGTGCAGCTACATGCCCGGTCCTGACGACGTCTATGTCTCTCCTTCCCAGATACGCCGCTACCATCTGCGCAAGGGCGACTGCGTTTCCGGCCAGATCCGTCCTCCCAAGGAGGGCGAACGCTACTTCGCGCTCGTGCGCGTCAACGAGATAGGTTTCGAGCCTCCGGAAAATGCCAGACATCTGGTGCTGTTCGACAACCTCACCCCCGTGTATCCCGACCAGCAGTTCCGCATGGAGACCGATCCCAAGAACATGTCGTCGCGCATCATCGACCTCATGTCCCCCATCGGCCGCGGACAGCGCGCCCTCATCGTGGCCCCGCCGAGAACCGGCAAGACCATTCTGCTCCAGACCATAGCCAACGCCATCAACGCCAACTATCCCGATGCCTACCTGATCATTCTTCTGGTGGACGAACGTCCGGAAGAAGTCACGGACATGGAACGCACGGTGAAAAATGCGGAAGTGGTCAGCTCCACGTTCGACGAACCGCCGCAGCGCCATGTTCAGGTGTGCGAAATGGTGCTGGAAAAGGCCAAGCGCCTTGTGGAGCGCAAGCGCGACGTGGTCATTCTGCTCGACTCCATCACCAGACTCGGACGCGCCTACAACACCGTGACGCCCTCGAGCGGACGCGTGCTCTCCGGCGGTCTCGACGCCAACGCCCTTCAGCGCCCCAAGCGCTTCTTCGGCGCGGCCCGCAACATCGAGGGAGGAGGCTCCCTCACCATCATAGCCACCGCGCTCATCGACACCGGCTCCCGCATGGACGAAGTCATTTTTGAAGAGTTCAAGGGCACCGGCAACTGCGAAATCTATCTTGACCGGCACCTGTCCGACAAGCGCGTATTCCCGGCCATCGACATCAACCGCACCGGCACGCGCAAGGAAGATCTGCTTCTCGGCGAAGACGTGCTCAACCGTGTCTGGATTCTGCGCAAGATTCTCGCGCCCATGTCCCCCATCGACGGCATGGAATTCCTGCTGGACAAGATGAAGGGAACCAAGAGCAACAAGGACTTTCTGAACGGCATGGGCCGCTGATCCCGTCCCTCGCCGGCCGCAGAAAAGGCGTTGACAATCTGCCTTTCGCGGTGCATAGTCCCTTTCACATCGGGGTTTTCCCCCTTGCGCCCGTGGCTCAGCTGGATAGAGCGACAGCCTCCGGAGCTGTAGGTCGCGCGTTCGACTCGCGCCGGGCGCACCATTTGCCTGTCAGGGGTACCGGATTCTGGTACCCCCTTTTTTTTTCATGCCTGCAGAATTTTTCAGGGGAGGCCATCATGCCCGTCATGCGACTTTTCCTTCTTCTCTGCGCGCTTCTGCTTACCGGATGCGGCACCTACTACAACGTTTCCGTGGACTCCCTGCGCGACACGGAGCAGCCTTCCGGCACCGTATACATCATGCGGCCCGGCAACGAAGGCGTGAGCGAAAGCGACCTGCTCTTCCGCGAAGTGGTCCGGCAGATCACGCCCGCCTTTCGGGCCCGCGGCTACGCCGTGGTCGACGATCTGAAGAACGCCGACAATGTGGCCGTCGTCAGCTACTGGATGGACGAACCTCGTGTGCACGTGGACACCGACACCGTCACCCGCAGCTATCCCGTGATGGTCGGACGCGGCAAATACCGCCATGTGGAATACGTCCATGTCGATGAACCCGTCGTCACGAGCACGACCATATACACCGCCAATCTTCTCCTCGAAGCCTACGCCCTGACGCCCGACAAGAAGCAGGACCGGCAGATATGGCGCACCTCCCTGCGCTGTTCCTCCGGCAACGAAGACTTCCG
Organism: bacterium; assembly: GCA_037230945.1. Taxonomy (GTDB): domain Bacteria; phylum Desulfobacterota; class Desulfovibrionia; order Desulfovibrionales; family Desulfovibrionaceae; genus Mailhella. The sequence continues at coordinate 3,678 of JAXUUT010000015.1, read as the reverse complement.
CACGCTCATCTTCAGCATGGCGCAGGTTCTCCCCGGCGTCATGGGAACGCAGAGCAACGGCCTGAGGCAGTTTGAGGTCTTCCTCGGCAACGACGGCGAAATCGAGGTGAAGGACAGGGCCGAAGGCCTGTTCTGATCCCTTTCATCTCAAAGCGGCCCTTTTCCGGCAGGGCCGCTTTCCTGCATGTTCCGGCATCAATGAACGACCCCAAAAGGCTCAGGAAGCGCCGGGCTCCGGCAAGACGTTTCGGCAGCACGGCGCTCCCCTTGCCCCTCGACTGTCTTCTCTTCCCCCAGGCGACCACTCCACGCCGCAGAAAGCGATGCGCCTCTTTCCGGCCCCCTGCTCCCGTGTCCTGCACCCGCCGACATGCCGCTCCGAGCGCCGCCTTTCCGGCTCCTTGCCGACTCTGTCCCGCAGCCGCCGAGCCGCTCCCCTGCCCCCAGAAAAGACAAAACTCTGTCGAAAAATTCATGGAATTATCGACTCGCGTCTTGCTCCATGCCCGCGTTCCTGTTATTTTGAAATGGAAAGGAGCGCACCCATGGAATTTTCCCTGTTCGGGCAGCAGTTTTCCCTGTTTCCCATCTATCTTTCGTTGAAAGTCGCCGGACTCTCCACGCTGGCCTCCCTGATTCTCGGCACCCTTACGGCACGTCTTCTGGCCAGACGTCGCTCCGTGTGCGCCGCCGTCATCGACTCCCTGTGCACGCTCCCCATGGTGCTTCCGCCCACTGTGCTCGGCTACTATCTCATTCTTCTGCTCGGCCGGAACGGGGCCTTCGGCCCTGTTCTGAAGGAACTCGGGATTCAGTTCATGTTTTCCTGGCAGGGAGCGGTGGTGGCCGCCACGGTGGTGGTGTTTCCGCTCATCTACAAGTCGGCAAAAACGGCACTCGAACAGGTGGACGCCAACGTGGAAAAGGCCGCACGAACGCTCGGCGCCTCGGAAATTTCCGTCTTCTTCTCCATCAGTCTCCCCCTCGCCGCGCGCGGCATTCTGTCCGGCTCCATGCTGGCCTTTGCCAGAGGCATGGGCGAATTCGGCGCCACGCTCATGCTTGCGGGCAACATCCCGGGCAAGACGCAGACGCTCGCTCTCGCCATCTACGACGCCTTTCAATCCGGCAACGACGCCCTTGCCGCCTGTCTCGTGATTCTCACGTCAGGAATATGCGCCGTCATTCTCATAACTGCCGACTATCTGCTGGGAGGCTCCCGGTGATCGATCTGTCCGTTCAGACTACCCTCAAGGGAAAGCAAGGCTCCTTCTCTCTCGACATCAGCCTGAAAAGTTCCGCATCCCGCCTTGTCCTGTTCGGTCCGTCGGGTTCCGGAAAAACGCTGACCCTGCAGATGCTGGCCGGTCTCGTCCACCCGAAGAAAGGGCACATCATCATGGACGACACCGTGTTTTTCGACTCCTCCAAAGGCGTCAATCTCCCTGCCAGAAGCCGGCGCATAGGCTACGTTTTCCAGGACTATGCGCTTTTTCCGCACATGACGGTACGGCAGAATCTCGCCTTTGCCCTGCACCAGAAGGAAAAACACTTCCCCGTGTTCGGCAGCGCCTTCCGCGCCCTGTTTCCGTCCAGGCTCAGCGACGAGCAGCGCGAATCCATTGAGCTCATCCTTGAACTTCTCGAGATCACGCATCTTGCCGACCGGCGCCCCTCACAAATTTCCGGCGGTCAGAAACAGCGCGTGGCTCTGGCCCGGGCCCTGCTCATCTCTCCCAGACTGCTGCTTCTCGACGAGCCCTTCGCCGCCCTCGACCCTCTTCTGCGCCTTCGAATGCGCAAGGAAATCGACCGCATCCTTCAAAACTGCGGCGTTCCTCTCGTCATGATCACCCACGACCCCGAAGACGTGGACGCCTTTGCCGACGACCTGGCCGTCTACGCCAACGGACGCATCCTCGCCATGGAGCACGATTTTCACCGCCGTTCCCTCTTCTCTCAGGACTCGCTCTCCTACCTGTCCGACATTCTCGGCAAAGGCGGACAGGCCGACAGACCATTCGGCTTCGACGACGTATGAGTCCCTGCATGCCAGCTCTTCCCCTCCGCACGCCGTCAAACGTGCCAAACAGGGCTCCCGTCCGAGTCTTTCCCTGCTCCTGCCATCCGCCTTTCTGCGGAAGCGTCCGAAACGGCCGCCTTGTCTCGGACAAAAACCGCGTTCTGCCCCCGTGCGCCTCATCCATGTCCGAAAGGCCCGTCCCTTCCCGGGGGCTGAAAAAGGCATCCGCAAACGGACTGCTGTTCCGAAGCCATGCCCCCTGTTCCCAAAAAGCGTCTCCCGACACGACGGCCAAGGCTCCTGCTCCGGACATGAAAAGGCCGCCCCGTTTCTGAACGGAGCGGCCGCAGCGGCGCGCCGGTCGGCCCGACGCTCAGGACCGTTCACATCGATGAAAAATGCGAAAAACTTTCCCTGACTCCATGAATATGTTCCCAGACGGGAAACGGACGATTCCGAGCCGTCCGGCAAGGTCGAGACCGCAGGACATCCTGCATGGGGACGACCGGGAAGACCGCTCGTTCCTGCAACGCCTACTTCACCGGGCTGAATCCGTAGCGGGCAAGAATTTCAAGACCGCGGGGCGAAAGCACGAAGTCCGTGAACTTCCAAGCCATGTCCTTCTGAGCAGAATCCTTCGTCACGGCAATGGGATAGCACACAGGCTTGTGCCCCGTCATGGCGGTCACGATGCGCACGTCCTTTCCACCGGCAAGAGCGTCGGTACGATACACGAAACCGGCATCGGCCTCGCCGCGCTGAATGTAGCTCAGCACCTGACGAACGTTGTTGCCGAACACAAACTTGTTCTGCAGCTTGTCCCAGGTTCCGGCAGAAGTCAGCGCCTCGCGGGCATACCGCCCGGCAGGCACGCTTTCCGGCGTGCCTATGGCAACGTGCTTCACGTCGGCGCCAAGCAGAGCCTCGGGACCGGTGAGCGTGCCGGAAGCGGGAGTGATGAGCACAAGATCGTTCAGCGCAAAATCTCTGCGCGTGGCAGGATCGACAAGCCCCTTCTGCTCGGCCGAATCCATGGTCTCCTGATCTGCGGAGGCGAAGACATCCACCGGAGCCCCCTGTTCCATCTGACGAAGCAGATTGTTGGAAGAGGCAAAGTTCAGGTTGACCTTCACGCCCGTGTCTTTCGTGAATTCCTGAGAGATCTGCGTGAAAGATTCCGAGAGGCTGGCGGCTGCGGAAACCGTAAGTTCGGCGGCCATGGCGGCCGAGGCAGCCAGGCCGAGAGCAAGAGCAAGGGCGACGGCGGCAAGTTTTTTCATGAGATCCTCCTCATTTCAATATTTTTCTTCAACATACAGAATTCTTTGATTTTTTCAACAGGTTTTGCAGAATTTTTTCTGAAATAAAAACACCTGCAATATCAGCATGTTATTTTCTATTTTCTCGCCTTCTCTCGTCGAACTTTCATTTAAAAAAAACGCTTTTTCCTTTTTTCATCCATGTACCTGGCATAATCTCGACAATTTCTTTCCATACGTTCATGCAACTTTTCCTCTTTTTTTTTCGCAAAATCGGAGTTCATAAAAAAAATGCGGAAACATAGTCTCTTTTTCTTTTCGGCGAGCATATTTTTTCTTCCCATTTTTCGAGTTTTACAGGATGAAAAAGGCATCTTTTAGTCCTCTTTTTTCTTT
>JAXUUT010000035.1:0-5928 GCA_037230945.1 bacterium | reverse complement strand
CGCCACAGAATATAGTTGTAGACGCTCTCCTCGTACTGCATGGAGAATTCCGGAGAAGGGTAGCTTCTCATCAGGCGGAACTCGTAGGGAATGAGAAAGAACTGCTGTCCTGAAAGCAGACTGCGCGTCACGTCCTGGATGTCCTGATTCAGAAATATGGAGCTTTGTACCACCTGGGTCAGCTTCCAGAAGGCCGGACGCAGCTCCACCGTGTAGTAGGCGTAGCCGTTGAAGTAGCCGCTCTGTTCCACGCGGGCCGGATAGCCGGAAAAAACGGCGTCAGGCGCGTCTTCACGCAGAATGGTGAAGGTTGCCGGGGCGCTCAGCAGCGCTGCCGTATCCACGGCGACGTTGCTGCTGACCAGGTCTATGGTGAAGCTGAACAGAGTATTGAGGCCTTCCGTTCCGGTAAAGCGGACGACATGAAAGGTGTCCTCCGGCAGATTCTGTGATACGAAACGAAACCATTCGGTATAGCGGCTGTCCTGCATGTTATTCCTCGTACAATGCGCGATAGGAGCGGTTCCAGAATACGGTCACGGCGGGACACGTTTCGGGAGCACCGAGATAAAAACCCATGTTGGTGTTCATGCCGAGCGAGCGTGGCGGCACGGGATCTGAAGACGGATGAAGCACCAGGTCATATTCCAGCGGGGTGTCGAGATAGCGTCGCATGTGCTCGTGCAGAGCGGTATATCCGGCGTTTCCGGGAAGAAAGTACCGCATGTCCCTGGCGCTCACCGAATGAAGATGAAGACGGAATTTTCCCGTGCTGTCCCGTACCTGTGAGCCGAGAACGGCGTTTTCTCCGAGCACGGCATTGGCCTCCCCCAGGCGGCACCGCTGGATGCGGGGGATGTCGACGCGTCGTTCCACGCACTGCTGCACTTCCACGTCCGAGCGTCCGAGCACATGGGAAAGATAGTTTTCCAGCTGGGCGGCGGAGCGGGAACGGTGGGTCAGAAGCTCCGTGAGTACCGCCTGCGGCAGTCCCGGTTCGCGCAGCGAGGGCGCCGCCTGCCCCATGAGGCAGAACTGAATATGCGCGGGAACAGGCCTGCGGCTTTCCACGGTGCGGCGTTCCAGCCGGTTGTGATGCTCGGCCGCATAGAGCAGGTGATAGAGGTGGTTGTTGATGATGTCGAGAAAGTCGCGGGCTATGCTTTCGTCGCGTCTGGCATCGTCGAGCAGCTCTTCCGTGTAGAACGTGGGCAGCGGCCCCATGGTGCTGTAGAGGCCGAAGCCCGTGGCCGTGAGGGAAAAGCGGGGAGTGGTCTCACGTTCCTCGCATTCCAGAAGCTCGCTTGGAGGAAAGGCCAGAGAAAGCCATGGCCTGACATACACGTTCCCCTGGATGAAGGCGTCCCATTCCGCCAGAGTTCTGGCATGCGTGAAGCCGATGAGCCGCAGCGCCTGCCCGAGGGTGAAGCGCTGAGGCTCAGCTTTGAGCCGCTCCATCAGATCAGCTGCTTGTCGCCCAGTCTCGGAGGCCATTCTCGGAGTTTCCCCGTACCGGCTATGCTGAGAATCAGCCGGGAATAATTGTTGATGCTCGTGAATTCCGTGAAGAATCTGTCCAGAGCATTGGTGAAAAGATACATGTCTCCGTCGGAGACGAAGCCGAAGGGGGCAAGTTCCAGATACAGAGCCCGTCCGCGCAAAAGCCTTCCTCTGAACAGGTGCTCCTCGCCTTGAGAGGAAAACTGCTTGATGGACATGCAGCGGCGCATGTCGGCGGCGGCCAGTTCCGGTGCGGCCGCAGTTTCGGGAATATACAGTTCCAGCAGGGAGCGCAGGGCGTCGGCAGAGGCCAGGGAAAGCAGATTCGTGTTGAGGTGCGACAAAAAGCGCCACTGCAGACTTTCATTCTGCGGCCTCGGCAGCATGGGCGCGGGTGCTATGATATTGGTGAAGCTGGCCTGGGCGGGCGAGCTGTCCGTGGGGCGGCAGATATCGCCCATTCTGAGACTGCCGGGCAGGGTGTGATTGCAGCAGATGAGCTCCATGGACAGGGTGTACTTCTCGAGCGAGCCTGAGCCGAAGCGGTACAGCGGCATGAGAAGGTGCTCGGTGCGTCCCTCCTTTTCCGAGGAACGGAAACGCACACTGTAAAGCAGACCCTTGTTGTCGGAATGATAGGCTTCGTAGGGCATACATGGCAGTATGCGCCCGCCGGGCATTCTGGCCGACACCGTGCCTATGCTGAAGATTTCCAGAAAGCGCCGTTCCCCGTCCTGCGGGTGTATGAGGTATTCTTCCTGCGTATGGTCGATGACCAGAGGATCGGCGGGAACGCGGAAGACGTTGGCCGCAGGCACCACGTTGAGGGTGAGGCTGCCTTCCGGAAACTCCGGCAGATCGGCATTGTTCCTGAAGCAGAAAATCAGCCTGAACTCGTTAAGCGATTCGGAGAAGGAAAGCTGGTCGAGCTGTGATATGCGCACGAACAGAAGCTGTTCCGGAAAATGAAAATATCTGAGCAGTTCCATGTAGGAACGGTTCGTTCTTCTTCCTGCAGGAAGACGAATGTCGTCGAGCGGCAGGGTGGGATAGCTTACGCAGGAGGCAGGCAGGGTGCGCCTGCCCGTACCCAGAACGACATCCACATGGTCAAGCTCGGTGAGCAGCGCCAGAAGACGCTGAGACGTTGCGGCATACTCGCCGGAAAGGTGCAGCAGCAGCCCGTCGCCGAGAAAGGTGCGCAGAGGGGCACGGCTTTTGAACGTTACTTCCACCCTGTTGCGGGCGCGCTGCACATCGTGACGAATCGACACGATTTCCAGCGGCAGCACGCGCAGATCATGCGTGGTGCTGTAGATGCAGGAAACGCCGTCCACCGGATTGGACGCCACCTGCGTTCCCTTTTCCACGTCGAGAGGCTCGGCAAAGCCCGGCTGAAGCGTAAAGCGGATGAGCGTTGTGGAGGGGATGGGAAGAATGGCCTGGGGAAACACCAGACGCAGAAGCGACTGCACAAGGTCGGGGGCCGTCTGATCGAGGCGTTCATGGATTTTGCCGCACAGGTAGGCCGTACCTTCCAGAATGCGTTCCACGTCGGGATCGCCGCCCTGCGTCAAGAGCATGGGAGCAATGGCCGGATGCTGCAGGGCAAAGGCGTTCGCCCCTTCCCTCAGCATCTTGAGCTGTTCCTTGTAGTATCTGTCCACAAGCCGTCCTTTTTCCGCGTTGCGCGGGCGGTGTTGCCTGTTTTGTGGCCCGGACGCTTTCGTGCAAGGACGGTCGGACCTTTTGGGGGAAGCGTGACGTTCCGGTCCGTGACCTTTGCCTGCCTGCCGCATGAGGGCAGCCCTGTCCTTGTCGATCCGAGGGCAAGGAGAACGGCGGAAATACGGCAGGGCTCTGTCTCCCGCCTGCCTGTCAGACAATTCCGGTCTTATGTTCCGTCACGCTCCGGTGCATGGCGTCTTCTTCAATGCCGGTGCTGAGTGTACTGACATTCCTGAAAAAATGGAAGGGGAAACGGATATCTGTCTGGTGGAACGTTATTGGATCGCAGGATGAATCATGATGATTCTGCCTGGTCGGAATGTACCATCCGGCCTGGGGGCAGCCATGGCGGCAATGCAGCGAGGAGTCCTGAGAAGGGAGCGGTCTTGAAACAGTCATGAGAAAATATTTATGAAGGCCTTGTCATATGTCGGCCAGTGCGACAAAAAGGCATATTCTCGTGGGAGAAGGCGTCGTTTCGGCCCGGCAGACGTATTCCCGTGCCGCAGGCAGAGTGCAGGCGGGTTCCCGGTTCCTCCGTTGCGAACACGTCGTCGCTGTCGTTGATCCCGAATCGGGCGTCAGTGTTTTGCCCGCGCTTCCGGCGTGGCAGCAGGCTGCTGTGTCATGTCCGCGGCATGTCGTCGTTTCTGAGCGCACCAGAAAGCACAGGGTCCTGCCGTATTCCGGTCGAAGGTATGCGGCTTTGCTGCGTATATTTGCAAAAGAGCGCTGCGTGTCTTTGCCGTGGGCCGGCCGGAAAAGCAAGAACGACCGTTCCCCGCAGGAACAGAAAGAAGATGGACGCATAGTCCAGAATGAAAAGCGCGGCGCTGTCGCTCCACAGCATGAAGGAGCTTTGCATGGTCAGAGGAAAAAACAGCTCGTTCCGGAAAAAAGGCGCGCACTCCGTAAAGTGCGAACGCAAGGCTCAGGCCGGAGGTCGCAAGACGAGAGCCGAGCGGACGGGGAAGAGAAAAAAGGAGTCCCGGCGGGAGGCGGAACCTTTTGCCGTACATGCCGAGATGAACGGCCGCAAGAATGAAGCTCCAGTGGGCACAGAAGACATGCATGGTCCTGAAGGAAAGGTCTCCCCGGAATCCGGCAAAGGAGAACAGCGTTCGGGAAATGGGAACGGCGCTTGCCAGCGTGCCGAGCATGAACAGGACAAGCATCGCGTTCAGCATGAGTCTGACAAGCCGGACGGCGTTGTATCGCCCCTTGAACAGCGTTTTGTACCATACAATGTTCAGATGTGTGTGCATGAGCAGAACGGCGGCCAGACAGAGCCCCAGCCATTCGTGTGCGCTGTTGCCCGTATGCGGGGCGGCCATGAGCAGAATGAACAGAAGCAGCAGAAGTATGTCCGTGACGGTTTTTGCGGTCATGTGCATCGTCGGGCTCCATGGCGGGGCCGACGGCAACGATGATCCGCCCCGAAAAGACGCGGCATGGACGCGTCGGCCCTCCAGAAAGAATTCTTTTCCTCTGATGTCAGAATAGAGGAGAGTGCCTCAGGGAGAAATGGGCATTTCTGACAAAAAATTGCCTGATCGTATCAATTTCCGCGGCGTACGGCTTGCGGGGAGGCAGAAGAGGCGGGCGAAGGAAAGGCCGCGTTTCAGAGCCGTTGGGAAGCATGAAAAAAGCTCCCCGAAAAACGGGGAGCCGGAAAGGATGGAGGGCAGGGAATCTGGAAGCGGAAGCATCCGGATCTCCGGCAGGATGACATCGTCCGTTGATCAGCCGGAGGAAGAGGGAATTTTTTCTGAAGTCGTCAGGAAAGGGAATTTGTCGTGTCCCGCAGATAGTTTTCCCTGTAATGGCTTTTCAAGATGTCAATAAAATATTCTTCCTCCGGGAAAAGAGCTCCATTTCGTGTCAGATACCCGCTGACTATACCCATATATTCCTTTATCGGCAGAAGAGTCATGTTTTTAAACTTGTCGATGTAGGTATTCATGAGCTCTTTTAGAAACATGTCATAGATGAATCCCACGCCGATATTGTTGGCAATGCTGTCGAGAAAAATCCCATAGGATGAAGTTTCAAGAAAAATGTTGGGACGCGATGACGTGTAGCATTTAAGCATGGTATCGAGAATGCCGCCGTCGAAGGTAGAGGGCGCATGCAGAATGACAGGATACTGGAGAATGGTTTTTACAGGAATACTCTTTTGCTTTGACAGCGGATGGCTGTTGCTCACGCATAATAAAAATTTTCCGGAAAAGAGCCTGTTGAAGTTGAATCTTTCATCAATGAATGAATGGTAGATGACCGTGTCTTCCGTGCTTGGAAAATTCACCAGCGATACAAATGGATTTGATGTATCTATGGATGAAATTTCCTTAGTATCTATTTCTGTAATATGTATTTTTATATTAGGATATAAGGAATATGACTTTTTAAGTATATCTGGAATAAGTATGGTTTCAAATATTTTATTTATATATACATTGATATCTCCTGTTATGTCGTGCTTGCTTTTTATGTTGCCGAGGTCTCTTTTCAACTGTTCATACTCATGAAGCACATTCTTGGCAAAATTGCTGATGACTATGCCTTCTTCCGTAAGAGACATTCCTGTATTTATTCTGTCAAATATGGTGACGTTCAATTCGTCTTCAAGTTTTTTTATGGAGTGGCTGAGAGACTGCTGGGTGAGAAAAAGATTATGGCAGGCTTTTCCTATGGAGCCGC
>JAXUUT010000016.1:0-5974 GCA_037230945.1 bacterium | reverse complement strand
CGCGGCGTTAAACGCGGCGGGCGTCGTACAAGTCCTGCGTCCGTACAGTGTGTCCCGAGCAGACGGGCTCTCGCGTCACTCGGGAGAAGGAAAATGTCGGTCATGAATAGGCGGAATTCACTTCCGCCGTTAAATGAAATGACCACCGTACAAGTCCTGCTACCGTACAGCGTGTCCGGAGCTGATGGGCGGTAGGGCTATACGGCGTCGCGAAAATGTCGCCCCGGGCGACGTCAGGAGCCCGGTCGACGACCGCAAGTAGCCGCGATTCACTCGCGGCGTTAAACGCGGCGGGCGTCGTGCACGTCCCGTGACCGTACAGCGAGTCTGGAGCTGACGGGAAACGGCGGTACTCGGGCGACGGCAGAATAACGTCGACTGAAAAACTGTTCCCTGTCCTTTTTCAGGGACGGAAGCGTTTTTTCCGCCTTGGAAAGCCATTGTCGTTCAGTTGTGCAGCCGCAGCAGCCCGGCACTCGCCGAGGAGCTGAACGAAGGCCGACGTCAGCGACTGTTCCGTACGCATTCGTGCGGCTCAGGCTGCCGCCGCTACAGCACGGCGCGGCCGAGCAGCGTGACGCCTGAGAAGAAGATCATGAGAATGAGCAGCTTGCGGAAGGTGGCCTGAGGCATGTGGCGCACCACGGGAATGCTGACGAGAACGCCGAGAATAGCGGCGGTGAGGGACACGCTTATGGCGCTGAACACGCCGTTGTCGTACAGACCGGCGTGCCACTGCATGAGCACCACGCTGCCGTTGACGAAGTTGAAGTACATGCTGGTGGAGGCGAGGGCGTTTTGCTGGTTCCAGCCGCGGAAGGCGGCGTACACGGCCGCAGCCGGGCCGCCGAGACTGGTGCCTGCGGTAAGAAACGCGCCGAGGAACCCAGCAAAAAGGGCCGTTGCCGGATGGAAGGGCAGAGTGACGGTCAGATGATGGGAAAAAGTCTGCCAGGCCACGAAGAACAGAAGCATGACGCCCATGGCGAAGAGCAGCACGGGACCGGAAAGCCGGGTGAGCATGGCCACTCCCGCAGGAATGCCGACAATGCAGCCCGCCGAAAGCCACAGCGTTTCCCGCCAGAGAATGGATTTGCGGTAGATGACCGAAAGCGCAAGCGGCACGACGCCGCTGGAAACGCAGGCGATGAGTATGGCTTCCCTGGGTTCGGTGACAAAGGTGATCATGGGCATGGCGACCATGGACGCCCCTATGGACGTGACCCCGTGAACAAAGCCGCCGAGAAGCCATGAAAACGCTATCCAGAGTATGTGCGCCGATGCCATGCATTGCCTCCTTGAAAATCATGCCGTCCCCATAAAGGGAAAAAAGTCTCATGATGTCAAGGGGAAGAGACCGCAGCAAGCCGGGCCTCCCCAGGCGCCGGAAACGCAGGAAAGAGGAGGGGAACAGGCAGGAGCAGCCGGGGCGCCGCCCCGGCCCCCGGAAAGGCACAGGGGGCTGCCCCTGAACCCCGGCGGGGTATGGCGTGCAAAAAAGAGGGAAGTCTCGCCGTGTCAGCGAGGCTTGTCGCAGGTTTCGGGAATCGTGAAGCTGAGCGCGGCGGAGGCGAGTCCGAGCAGAACGAGAGGTAGAAAGGCGGCGGCAAAGGAGGGCGCGGGAGAGAGTCCTGCAACCTGGGAGAGACTGAGAAGCGCACCGGAAACGTTCTGGAGCACCGCGCCTGCGGCGAAGAGGCCGGACGCCATGAGTCCGCCTGCGGTGCCCATGGCGTTGGAGCCGACCAGTGCGCGTGCGGCGGCGTAGGCGATGGGGGTGGGGCCGTTGGCTGCCGTACCTGCGCCGAGGGAGACGGCGTAGAGCGCCCAGAGCGGCAGGGCATCGTTGAAGACGATGAGCGTGCCGAAGCAGACGGAGCCGAGCAGACCGGCAAGCATGAGGGTGCGGCGGTGGGAATGCAGGACTGTTTCGCTGAGCCACGTGATGAAGGGGGCTCCCGCGATGAGGCCCACGGCTCCCATGGCGAGCACGTTGCCGCTCTGCGCGGGAGAGAGGCCGTGCACTGTCTGAAGATACGCGCCGCCCCACAGGCCGTGGAAGACGAAGTAGGGGCTGGACAGTGCAAGGAAGAGGAAGAACAGCCGCCACAGAGCTCGGCACTTGAACAGTCCGAGCAGTTTTTTCATGTGTTCGCGCAGGGACGTGGAAGCCTCGGGACGAGCGGAGGATTCGGGGAAATCGCGCACGACGAAAAAGAGTGAGGCGGAGAGCAGGGCTGAGAAACAGGCAAGAGTGAGGCAGCAGGCACGCCAGCCTGCGATCTGACAGAGCAGGGCGAGAGGAGTAGTGGCGAGAAGTCCGCCCAGTCCGCCGGCCGCGAAGAAGACCGTGCACAGACGGGAAAACATGGAGGGGGAAAACCAGCGACCGAACAGCACGAACGATGACACCATGATCCCGGCCATGCCGAGCCCGTTCATCACGCGGCCGGCCATGGCGGGAAGAAGGGTTGACGATGCGGCGAACATGGCACCGCCCGCAGCCGCGACCGCAAATTGCAGACCCATGAGGCGGTGAGGGCCCATGCGCGAGCTGATGAGACCGGAAAAGAATTGCATGATTGCGTAGGCATACAGATACAGGGAGCTCAGTCTGCCCATGTCGTCGGGCGGAAGCACAAGATCTCTTATGATGTCGGGGGCAAGTACGGTGATGGCCGAGTTCTGGATGAATACCAGCGTGTAGGCGGCGCACAGCAGAGAGAACAGAAGAATGCGGTATAAAGAAAACATAGCGGAGCATGGGCGGCGGCGCAGGCCGCCGCCCGGAAGCGGAGAGGTGGAGAAAAGGGGCAACAGGAAAAGGAGATGCGACGCGGCCCCGGGCGAAAGGGAAGGAGATGCGGATTACTGCCAGGGGCCGTATTCTCCGGCCTCGAGCTTTTTCATGTGCCAGGCGTTGCGTTCTTTCACGAAGGAGAGCACCTTTGCCACGAGTTCGGGGGATTCGTTTCTGCACGTTTCCTTCTGCCAGTGTTCAAGGAAGGGGGAAAGTGCCTGCATGAGCGCGGCGTGATCCTGCTCGGAGAGTTCGTAGAACTCATGGCCCTGCTTTTTCATCCATTCGCCGTCTTCCTTGGCCCCCTGTTCGAGGCTTTTGCCGATGGCGAGGGCCATGGCCGTGCCGCCCTTTTCGGTGAGCCACTTCTGCATGTCTGCGGGCATTTCGTCATACAGGGGCTTGTGAGCGCTGATGGAAAAGCCCGTTACGCCGGTGTTCAGCATGAGATGATATTTCGTGGCTTCCGATATCTTGAAGGAGCGCACCGGAGCCATGGGGCAGAGCACGCCGTCGGCCATGCCCTTGGAGAGCGCAAGATAGGTATCGGGGGAGGGCAGGCGCACGGGATTCGCGCCGAGTGCCTTGGCTATTTCAATGGTTACGGCGTCCCACACCACAAGTTTGTGTCCCCTGAGTTCGGCAAGAGTTTTTACGGGCTTTATGGTGTGCACCTGATAGGTGGCCGAAACCCACGAGGTGAAGGGCACGGAGTTTTCCGGCAGTTCCCTGCGTACTTCGGGAAAGGCTTCGATGAGTTCCTGCATGACCACGCTGCCGGTGATGGCATTGGAGAACAGGCCGGGGACGTCCACCACCGAGAGCAGGTTCATCTTGCCGGGGAACAGGGACGGGCGCATGCGGCCGAAGTCCACGCGGCCGTCGGCCACGGCGGCAAGACTTTCGGTTTCGGGAAAAAGTTCGTTGGTGGCGAAATAATCGAAGCTCAGGCCGTTTTTGCCTGGAAACGTGGTTTCCGCCTCCTTCATGAAGGGTTTCCATACAAGTTCCACCGTGGGATGTGAAATGGCGTAGCCGCCGTTGAAGGAAAGGTGACGGAAGCCTTTGGCTTCAGCCGAGGGAGCGAAAGTCAGCGAAGCGCCTACGAGGGCGGCGGCCAGCAGGGTCAGATGTCTGTGCATGATTCCTCCTTGTTGCGGGAAGCGTTCCCGGCTGATTTTTCTTTATGTCATCACAGGGAATTATGGGGCTCTCGTCAATCAATAAAAAGTGCGGAGGTGTTCAGCCCGGCTGAACGGTGGGGAAAAAGGCCGGGGAAAAAAAGTAAGTGCCGGATGGAAATTGACGGAACAAGACGGAGAGTCCCTCGGGCCGGATACGGGGAGGGCGGAAGAGTCGGCGGGCTCCGGGCAGGAAGAACGCATGCGAAAGCGGATGCACGCCGCACAGAAGGAGCGTGGAAAACGGCTTTAAGGGGGAGAAAAGCGGTGCGGACGGGGCGTAGGAACAGGAAGATGGAGCGCGTCCTTTTTTGCGGGGCGTCCATGGCGGGGATGGCATCAGAGCGTGGCGCGGGAAAAGCGGCCTGTCAGCGTGCGGAAATGGGAAAGGCGTCTGTCATGGAGCGCCAGCGGCGGCACAGTTCGTCCAGAAAAGCCTTCTTTTCGCCTGCGGGCGGATGCCGGGATGAAACGGCGAGCACCACATGACGCCGGGGCAGGAAGTCGTCGAGGCTGAAGGCTCGCAGCTCGGCCATGTTTTCGGGAAGGGCGTGGCGGCACATGATGGCCGCGCCCATGCGCAGGCGCACGGCTTCCAGCGCTGCCACGGGCGTGGCCACGCGCAGTCGTATCTGCCCGGTAAGGGGCAGGCCTGCGTAGGCATCGAGTTCCGCCACGGGGCTTGCGCCCTCCACATAGACCATGGGAAGAGAAAAGAGCTGGTCTGCAGAAGGGGCGGCGCCAAGCGAGGCCGTAAGCGCGCCGTGGGCCACAAGCATGAGGGGAGAGTCGAAAAGCGGGATTTCCTCCAGCGTGGGAAGCAGGTTCTCGCGGAATACCAGCGCTCCGTCGATCTCACCGGAAAGAATGTCGTGACATAGCGCGGAGCCGCCGGCAACGTGCAGGGAAAAGCTGAGCGAAGGAAAGTCGTCGCACGCCTCGGCTACGCTTCGTATGGAGAGTGATTGCAGCAGCGCAAGCGAGCCCATGCGCAGAATCTGCCGTTCCGTCTGAAAATTTTTCAGTTCGCAGCGCAGACTGTAGAGCGTGTTGCCGAGTGACGGAATGCGTGAATACAGAAATTCTCCCGCCGGAAGCAGGCGCAGCGGACGGCCGGTGCGGCGCTCGAAGAGCGACATGCCGAGTTCCTCTTCCAGTTTCTGGATCTGCTGACTTACTGCCGAGGGCGTAAGACACAGAATGGCGGCTGCCCGGCGAATGCTGAGCGTTTCGGCCACGTAGAGAAAGGGCCGCAGGTACTGAATGAGGGACACGTCGATGTCGTTCATGGAAAGCGGGGCTGGAAGGTTCGGGGCGGAAAGACGCTTTGCCTTTTCAGCGTAGGGTATTTTTCCTCCGCAGGCAAACAGTGACGAAGACCATGACAGAAAAGGGGAAAGGCGGCGCAGTGAGAAGGAGATCCCCGGGGCCCCGCCCCGGCCCCCGGAAAGGCAGAAAAGGCAGGAAAGGCAGGAAAGGCAGGAAAGGCATGCGGGGGAAATAATTTCCCCCGCGCCCCCTTGTTTCGCCTTGCGGCTGCGCCGCGCGGCGGGGGCCGTGCGGAAGCCGGGAACCGGGCTTTGAAACAGCGGCAGGGCTGGGGAGGATGTGACGCAAAGGCCGGAAGGCTCGGCGGGCTCTGTTCGGGCTGCAAACTCAGTGCAGGCGTGTGCTGCCGCACCCGCCTGCGGTGGCCGACCGATGTTCCCGCGTTGCGGTCACATCGGTGTGGTTGGAAGAGATTTCCAGATGGAGGGGAGTGCGCTGGTTCAACGCTCTGGGAAAGCCGTCGTTGGTAAAGAACAGTCGTGTTTCAACGCTCTGGTGGGCCTTTGTTTGCGAAGAACAACCGTCTCTCAACGCTCTGGGAAACCTTCGTTTGCAGCGGACGGCCTTCTCTCGAAGCTCTGGGGCCCCGGGCGACGTCAGGAGCCCGGTCGACGGCCGCAAGTAGCCGCGATTCACTCGCGGCGTTAAACGCGGCGGGCGTCGT
>JAXUUT010000081.1:0-189648 GCA_037230945.1 bacterium | reverse complement strand
ACCGCCGTTGACGGCGTGAAAGGCCGCTGTCCTGGGCCGGCTAGACGATGGGGACATATTTTGCTGTGGCTGGGCTACAAGGACTCGAACCTTGATTATCGGAGCCAGAATCCGACGTCCTGCCAATTGAACGATAGCCCATCAGCGAAAAAGGAACCTACCAGAATCCCCGGGGATGTCAATAGATTCCCCCGGGGAAATTTAAATTTTTTTCAACGCCGTTCTAACCGAGTCGTCTGTGAGATGAAAAACGTATGATAATCAAATGACATATCCACCATACGGCAATAACTGAGACAAGGCCTATGATCCAGCCCACAATCACGTCAAACGGGTAATTCTTGCCCACGTACACCTGAGAGAAGCCCACGCAGAACGGCAGCAGAAACACCCACGGATTGGAGCGATAGAAAAGCAGGGAAAGCACCACGGCCACGGCCATGCAGGCCGCCGAGGGAGAGGAAGGCATGGAACCGCCGAGTCCTCTGGTTTCCGTGGTGTTCTCGTCAATGACCAGCCACTGATCAATGGCGGAATCATAGTAGTTGGTGCCCATGATGACCTGACAGGGACGCTCCCGGTCTATGGACGATTTCAGGGCGCTGGTGGTGACGTCGGTCACGCCCACGGAAAGCCCCATGAGAAGAACCAGCATGAGCACGCGTCCCACAGGTTCCAGAGAGCTGCGCCAGCAGTGAACGGCATACACGACAACGCATATCAGCGCGCCCACCCACATGAGCCACACCTGAGAAAACAAGGGAACAATGAAATTGAACACGGCATTGTGCGCCGACATATTGATGACTTCAAACAGGGACTGGTCGATGATCTGAAACATAGAAGGCCTCTTGCATTCGATGAAGATTCCACGCGAGCAAAAAAGCGGGCGGCCAATCCGCCGCGATGGTGCGGACACGTCCCGCACAGGTCCGCCTACTTTATGCCGCCCCCGGCGTTTCCGTCAATCATGCCGTCCAACCGGTTCTGTTCCCACTGCCAGCGGGCAAGTCCGTTATAAATGTTCTTGCGTCTCACCCTGCTGCCCGCGCACATGGCGTCAAGCACTTCCATCATGTCGGCGCGCTTCGTCTTTCCCGCCGAGGGACAGGGATTGGAAAACACGGGAAGCTCCCACTGTCTTGCCGCTCGCACGATTTCCGCCTTGGAAAGCAGCATGAGCGGACGTATGACCTGAAGAGCTCCGCCGAAAAAAGGTTCGTTCATGCTCATGCCCGCCACCTTGCCGGTCTGCACGAGATTCATGAGAAAATTGGACACCAGGTCGTCGTTGTTGTGTCCGAAGGCAAGATGCGTGAGATGATATTCCCGGCAAAGCGTGAACAGGCGCTTGCGGCGCAGCCTTGCGCAGTAAAAGCATGCGGAATTTCTCAAATTTTCTTCCGAGTGCCCGCGTGGTCCGTAGTCGGTCACTTCCAGATGACCGGCAATGCCCTCCCTGGCCAGCCACTCGGCCAGCGGAGCATGATTGGCCGGATCGAAGCCCGGATTGAGATGAATCGCCATGATTTCGAAAGGAAACGGAACGATGCGCTGACGAATCTGCAGCACCTTGAGCATGACGAAACTGTCGACGCCCCCGGAGACGGCCACGCCCACTCGCGCGCCGGGACGCAGCATGCCCGTGGACTGCATGGCCTTGCCTGCAGCCTTCACGCATACCTGCTGAGCATAGCTGAGCTTGCTTATGCGGCTCACTTTTTCTCCCTGTGTTCCGGGCCGAAGCCCGCTCTTGGATTCCGCAAGCCCGAACATGAGCGACCGAAGCCACAGAGCAGCGGACGCCTTTCCCGGGATTTTCCCCGCGTCTTTCGGGCATGACGACGGGCGCCCCCTCCTTTTCGGAAAGGGACGCCTGCCGACGGACGAAAAGGCGACGACTTGCGCGCCGCCTTTCGCCGCCATGAAAAAATGTCTGCACGACGGCGCCTGAGCGCCGCCGTGTCCGCCTGCCGGAGAGCAATCACTTTTCCGGCGGACGACGCCTACTGAAGAATGTCGCCCTCGTCGTCCCACACGGCGCTCAGCATGGTGCGCACGCCAAAGCCCGTCGCCCCCTTGGCGTTGATGGGATTCTCGGCGTTGTCCGCGGCGGCCATGTCGATGTGGGCCCAGCGGATGCCCTCCTTCACGAACTGCTGAAGAAAAACCGCGGCGTTGATGGCTCCGCCCTCGCGGCGACCGGAGTTCACCATGTCGGCGCACGCGCTTTTCAGCGAGGCAAGTCCCGCGTCCGTCCAGAGCGGCAGACGCCAGTTCCGCTCGCCGAGGCTCATTCCGGCCTCATGCAGCAGGACGGCCAGGGAATCGTCTGAAGAAAAGAGCCCTGCGGCGTCCATGCCGAGAGCCACGGCACAGGCTCCGGTAAGCGTGGCTATGTCGATGAGCCGGAACGGTGCGTACATTGCCTGGGCCCAGCAGAGCGCATCGGCCAGCACAAGCCTTCCCTCGGCGTCGGTGTTCACGATTTCCACGGACTTGCCGTTCTTGGCGATCACGATGTCGCCGGGACGCGTGGCATGCCCGCCGGGCATGTTTTCCGCACAGGCCATGATGCCCACCACGGGACGCTTCGGGGCCCGGGAAGGAGCAAGACGCCCCAGCGCTTCCATGACGCCGAGCACGGCGGCCGCACCGGACATGTCGCCCTTCATGTCCTCCATGCCCTTGGCGGGCTTGAGACTGATGCCGCCGGAATCAAAGCACAGTCCCTTGCCCACGAGCACGACGGGCTCACGCCCCTCAGTGCCGCGGGGAACGTACTCCACCACGGCCATGCGCGGCTCTTCTGCCGAGCCTCTGGCCACGGCGAGGTAGGCGTTCATGCCCTCGCTCTCGAGGTCGGAAGGACCGAGCACCCGCAGCGTCATGCCGTATTTGACGGTCACCTCACGGGCCTTTTCGGCAAAGGCGGAAGGCGTCATGACATTGGCCGGATCGTTGGCCGCGTCGCGGGCGAGCATGATGCCGGCGGCCTCGGCTTCGGCCATTCTCGCCGCCGCACGCACGCCGTCTTCCACGAATTCACCTTCCAGCATGAGCGCCAGCCAGCGGGGATCGTCGTGTCCGCTCTTTTCGCTCTTCCAGCGATCGTAGCGGTACAGGGCAAGGAATGCGGCAATCACGGCCTCGCGCGTCAGATCCTCCGGAGTCACGCCCATCGCTTCCGCCACGCGGGAAAGCGACGCGCCGTCAATGCCGACAGAAGCAAGATCATACTCGCGGCAGAGACGGACCGCTCTGCCCACGGCATGACGGAACACGGTCAGATCCGCCTTGTCCGCCCTGCCCAGTCCCGTGCCGAGCACACGGGAAATCTCCATGGCCTGCGGCCCGTAGAACATGACGAGCTCATCCCTGTGTCCGCGAAAGTCGCGCCAGGCCGGGGCGATGCCCAGCCAGAGCGCGCTCTGAGACAGAACGGGGCAGGCCTCTTCCACGCCCTCGCCCTCAAAAACGAACGTGATGACCGCATCGGCCTTCCAGTGGGAAGGCCCTCCGGTCTGAAATCGGATATCCATGCGACTACCTCAACAACTCATTATTAATGAAACCGGTCCGCCGGAATCGAAAAGCGCGGAACCGTAAGCATCATGAATGCGGACGGCGGCGCGTCCGGCGCTGCTCTGAAGGCGGCAGGCCCTTTGCCATGCCGTCGCTTTCCTCCGCTCCTTCCGCGTTCAGCCCCACGGCACGCCGCAGGGCCGACACCTCGGCCTCCGAAAGCGGACGCACTCCGCCCGGCGCGAGAGAGCCGAGCTCAAGAGGGCCTTCCTTCACCCTTTTCAGACGAAGAACCGTAAAGCCCACATCGCGGCACATGCGGCGTATCTGCCGGTTGAGCCCCTGATGCAGCACCATTTCCAGAAGCACTCCGCGCCCCGAAGACGACAAAACGCGCACCTCCACCGGCGCCAGCCTGTCGCCTTCCGCAAGGGTCATGCCCCGGCGCATGAGAGAAAGCGCCGCGGACACCGAAGAGTCTCCGCGCTCCGGCCGGACAAGAACATGGTACACCTTGGACAGATGCCAGCGCGGATGGGTAAGCCTGTGCGCAAGCTCCCCGTCATCGGTGACAAGAAGCAGCCCTTCGGAAAAAAAGTCGAGCCTGCCCACGGGAAAAAGCCGCCGTCTGTTCCACGGCTCGGGCACGAGATCGAGCACGGTTTCCCGTCCTTCGGGATCGCTGGCCGTGGACACCACGCGCACGGGCTTGTTGAGCATGAGCCAGCAGGATTCCGCGCGACCGTCCTTCAGCGCGACGGCTCTGCCGTCCACCGACACGACGTCGCCGGGCAGCACTCTCTGTCCCGGACTTTCCGCAGGAACACCGTTGATGCCGACTCTGCCGGCAAAAACAAGCTCGTCGGCTCTTCGGCGCGAGCATACTCCGGCGTCCGCAAGAGCCTTGTTCAATCTGATACCTTCCGACACGTGCTGCATCTCCTCAATGGGGGCACTCTCATTCCCCCGGAAAAAAGTCGTCTTTCTCCACTGGAACATCGGGATAATGTGGGCTATCATACCTTCCGTCAAGAGCCTTCGACAAGGCACGTCCTTTTTTCCATCACAAGCACAAGGCAAGAACGAAGAATCATGCACCTGCCCCCGACCTTTACCTCCGCGCTTTTCTCCCATCTGTATACCGCCATCTGCGCGACCCTCCGCATACAGGAGGAAAACCGCGAGGAAGTAGACGCCATTCATGCGAGGGGGGAACGTCTCATTTTCTGTCTCTGGCATGACGAGCTCTTCTCGCTCATTCCCGTATCCCGCCAGCTTCGCGTGGTCTCCATCGTCAGTCCGAGCTCGGACGGAGACATGCTGGCCCGCATTCTCGCATCCAAGAACGTGGGTGCCGTGCGGGGGTCGAGCACCCGCGGAGGCGTGCGCGCACTGCTCAGTCTGGCCCGCATGATGAAAAACGAACAAGTCCACGCCTGCATCACCGTGGACGGCCCCGCCGGGCCGCGCCACAAGACCAAGGAAGGCCCCTTTTTTCTGGCCAACCGCACCAACGGGCGCATCATGCCCGTGCGCATCTACGCGCGGCACGCGCTGCGCTTCCCCACATGGGACAAGTTTCAGGTTCCCCTGCCCTTTTCCAAAGTCATCATCCGCTTCGGGCACGCCTGGGGCGAAGGATCGAAGGAAATTCCCGACATTGAAAAGGACACCATGCTCAAGGCCGGCGCCCGCCTGGAAAAGGAACTTCACGAGCTGGCCGTGGGGCTCATCCCCGGAGTCACGGCATGACGCGCTCTGAACGCCTGCGATTTCACATGCTCTGCGGTGCGGGACACGTCCTGCGCCTTCTGGGCTTTCCCGGAACGGCCTTCCTCGGCAACCTCACCGGCCGCATCATCTGGCGCTGCGTGCCGTCCCGTCGCCTTCTGGCCGTCGCCAGCATCATGCGGCATCTCGGCATGGACAGGGCCGCCGCGGAACGCACCGCCAAAGCGAGCTTCTGCCATACCGGCCGTTCCTTTCTGGAAATACTGCTCACCGGAAAATTCGGCATGAACTCGCCGAGGCTGCGCATCGAATCCCCGGAACTCATGCAGAAACTGCGCGAATGCGACCGGCCCATCGTGGCGGCCACGGCACACTACGGATCATGGGAACTGCTCGCCTCCATGCTCGGCCAGCTCTACGCCCCGCCGCGCCCGCGCATGGTGGTGGTGCGCCGCTATCACGACGCGGCGGTGCAGGCCTTCATCGCCTCCTGCCGCGAGGCCACCGGCGCCGACATGATCGGACACCGGAACGCCGCCATGAGCGTCATACGTGCCCTGCACAAAAAGGGCATCGTGGCCTTTCTCGTGGATCACAACACCTCGAGTTCCGAAGCGGAATTTCTGCCGTTTCTCGGCGAAGTCGCGGCCGTGAACATGGGGCCCGCCCTTCTCGCCGTGCGCACGAAGGCACTTGTGTGGCCCGTGGTGCTCATGCGCGAAGGCCCGGGCTATGTCTTCCGCCTGAAGGAACCGCTCGACACCGCCACCCTGCAGGGCACACGTGAAGAACAGATCAAACAGGCCGCGCTCTTCTACACGCAGGCCATAGAAGGCTTCATTCGTGAAAATCCGGAACAGTGGTTCTGGATGCATGACCGCTGGAAGACCAAGGAACACGTTAAAAACTGAGCCTTTGAAGAGAATGTCGTCCGACATTGGACATGTCCAGTGTGCACATGTCCAAAAACAGGACACAAATGAAGGCATCTTCCAGGCGATATGCCTCATTTTTCGGCCTGTTTCCCCAAAAATAATAGCTGGCACAATTATTGCATGAGCATTCCGGTACAATGGTACAAATTTCTCAAGGGAGTGGCTCATGGCTTTTTCATTGACAAGGGAAGGCATCAAACCCTTCGCCAAAGCTCTGGCACTGGCGCTGGCACTGTTCCAGATCTGGTTCACCTCAGGCTTCGGAGTCCTGGACGGTTCCATGATGCGCGTCGTCTTTGTGGCGTTCATCACGGCACTGATTTTCCTGTATATTCCATGCCGAAAATACAATAAGGACGAAAAGGAGCCCACATGGTGCGTGCTCCTCGACTTGTGCCTGGCCCTGCTCGCCCTGTCCGTTGCCGTGTGGTACGGCATGCATCTGGACGAAATCACGACGCGCATGCGCTACATCGACGAGGTTTCGACGTCCGCCAAGTTCTTCGGCTGCGTCACCGTGCTCCTGGTGTTTGAAATCACTCGCCGTACCACGGGCTGGGCTCTGGTCATCGTGTCCGGCATTCTGGTTCTCTACACCTTCTTCGGCGACATGCTGCCCCGCGCCGTCAAGCACACCGGCTTCGACTTCGGCACCATCGTCGAGCATCTCTTCCTGCTGAACGAAGGCGTGTACGGCATTCCGATCGGCACCGCCACCTCAACGCTGTTCGGCTTCATCATGTTCGGCACCTTCCTCGAAAAGTCCGGCATGAGCTCCATCTTCATGGATCTGGCCTGCTATCTCACCCGCAACTCGCAGGGCGGCCCGGCCAAGGTGGCCATTTTCGCCTCGGCCCTGTTCGGCACCATTTCCGGTTCCGCTTCGGCCAACGTGTACGGCACCGGCATCTTCACCATTCCGCTCATGAAGAAGGTCGGCTATCGTGCTCCCTTCGCGGGCGCCGTGGAAGCCGTGGCCTCCACCGGCGGACAGCTCATGCCCCCCGTCATGGGCACGGCCGCGTTCCTCATGGCCGACCTGTCCGGCGCCGGCTATCTGGCCGTGGCCAAGGCGGCTCTCATTCCCGCCATTCTGTACTATCTCTCCCTGCTCTTCATGATTCACTTTGAAGCCGTGAAGTACAACCTCGGCAAGCTTGATCCCGAGATGGTGCCTTCCGGCAAGAGCATTCTGCGCCGCCTGTACTACCTGCTGCCCATCGGCGTGCTCATCGCCCTGCTCGCCATGGGACGCAACGTGGTCTTCTGCGCCAACGTGGCCACGCTGAGCATCATCATCCTCGGCATGTTCCGCAAGGAAACCCGCTTCACCTTCCGCAGCTTCATTGAAGCCCTCATCGCTTCCTCCCGCGGCGCCCTCATGGTCTCCGCCTGCTGCGCCGCCTCCGGCGTCATCGTGGGCACTCTTTCGCTCACCGGCATCGGCTACAAGTTCATCAACCTCATCACCATTCTTGCCGGCGACAGCATGATCCTGCTCATGGTGATGCTCATGCTCACCAGCTTCGTGCTCGGCATGGGCGTGCCCACCACTCCGGCCTACATCGTGGTTGCCACCCTCGGTGCTCCCGCCCTCATCAAGGCCGGCGCCCCGGTGCTCGTCTCCCACATGTTCGTGTTCTACTACGCCATTCTGTCCTTCATCACGCCGCCTGTGTGCGTGGCAGCCTTTGCAGGCGCGGCCATTGCAGAAAGCAAGGCCATGGAAACAGGCTTCATAGCCATGAAGCTCGGCATCGTGGCCTTCATCGTGCCCTACATGTTCGTGTTTGAACCCGCGCTCCTCAGCATAGGTTCCACCGGCGAGATTCTCTGGGCGGCCACCAGCGCCATCGTCGGCGCCATCGCCATTGCCGGCGGCATGCAGGGATACCTTCTTGCCAACGCGACCATCATCGAGCGCATCATGCTCCTCGCTGCCGGCGTGTCCTGCATCTATCCCGGCCTGTATACCGACATGCTCGGCTTCGGCCTCCTGGCCCTCACCATCGTTCTTCAGCTGATCCGCCGCCGCTCTTCCGGAGCCCGGCCCCAGCAGGCATAACCATCTTATCAAGGAGTCTTTCTCATGATCATTGACTTCCGTATGCGTCCCCCGGCGCGAGGCTTCCTCAACATCGGCGTGTACGACAACGTGGAACGCACTGCCAAGCTGACCGCCAGCTTCTCCATGAAGCAGGCCCCCTCCGTGACCAAGAAGTCCCCCGAGCTCATGCTTCAGGAAATGGACGAAGCCGGCGTCACCATGGGCGTCATCCCCGGCCGCAACGGTCACTTCAAGGGCACCATTTCCAACGACGACATCATCAAGCTGCTCGACGACTTCCCCGGCCGCTTCGTGGGCATCGCCGGTCTGAACGCCTCCAAGAAGACGGAATCTCTGGAAGAAATCCACCGCACCGTTCTCAACGGACCGCTCAAGGGCGTGTGCATGGAACCCGGCGCGCTGGACAAGCCCATGTACGCCGACGATCCCCGCATCTACCCCATCTATGAACTGTGCGAAGAGCATCAGATTCCGATCATCCTCATGCTCGGCGGCCGCGCCGGCCCCGACATCACCTACAGCAACCCCAAGATCATCAACCGCATCGCCGCCGACTTCCCGAAGACCAACTTCATCATTTCCCACGGCGGCTGGCCCTGGGTGCAGCAGATTCTCGGCGTGTGCTTCTTCCAGAAGAACATTTATCTGTGCCCCGACATGTACCTGTTCAACTGCTCCGGCTGCATGGACTACATCATGGCGGCCAACAACTTCATGCAGGATCGCTTCCTGTACGGCTCGGCCTATCCGCTCATGCCCATCGTGGACTGCGTGAAGCACTTCAAGGGTCTGTTCAAGCCCGAAGTGCTGCCCAAGCTGCTCTGGAAGAATGCCGCGAAAGTCCTGAAGCTCAACCTTCCCGAGGAGGCATAGTATGAACTTCACCAACATCATGAAGACCCTGACTGCAGCCGCGGCCGTGGTGGCCGTGTGCGCCGCTCCCGCTCTGGCCAAGTCCTTCACCGAGCTCAAGGCTGCGGCCTCTCCCGCCGGCGGCGCCTGGTACGTGGGCGTCGGCGCCATGGGCAAGGCCATTTCCACCCATTATCCCGACATCGACGTCGCCATCTTCCCCGGCGGCGGCCTGGCCAACGTGCTGCATGTTGACCGCGGCGCCAGCGACTTCGGCATTGCCGCCCACTCCGTCATCGTGGCTGCCGCTCAGGGCATCGAGCCCTACAAGAAGCCTGCCGAAAACGTCATGGGCATGCTCAACCTGCATGACTCCACCCTCATGCACTTCATCGTGAACAAGGCTTCCGGCATCACCTCCCTCGAGCAGATCGCCGAAAAGAAGATGCCCATCCGTATCTCCATGAGCCACACCGCCGGCAACTCCTACCTGTTCGGCCGCTGGATTCTTGAAGAATACGGCATCAGCCAGAAGAACATCACCGAATGGGGCGGCAAGATCTACACGCCTTCCACCAACGACGCGGCTGCCATGATGAAGGACGGCCAGCTCGACATCGCCCTGTGGATCGGACCCGGCGAAGCCTTCATCGTGCGCGACATGATGAACAGCGTCGACCTCGACATCCTGCCCGTGAGCGAAAAGGTCATCGAAGCCGTGCACAAGAAGTACGGTCTTGACCGCGGCGTCATTCCCGCGACCTACTACGACGGCAAGTTCGGCCACGACATCGTTACCGTGTCCGCCAGCACCGAGCTCATGGTCAACAAGAACGTGCCTGAAGACACCGTCTACAAGCTCGTGAAGGCCATCTGCGAGAGCCGCGACGACATCGTCATCGCCAGCCCCTTCTGGAAGAGCTTCACTCCTCAGGAAGCCGGCACCGGCCTTGCCGTTCCGCTGCATCCCGGAGCTGCCAAGTACTACAAGGAAATGGGCTACATCAAGTAAGCCTGTCTGAACAGACATCATGACAAAGGGCGGTCCCTTCGGGGGCCGCCCTTTTTTTCTGTCCGCGGGAGGAGCTCCCCGGCATCTGCACGATTCCCGCCTCAAGACGGAAACGTACGTCCGCACGCTCCGCCCGAACGAAACTCAGCCGCTTGCCTCACGGACAGGCAGCCCGAAAAAGCAGGTACATCCGCCTCGTGACGGACGGACCATCCGGATTTTCCGCGTTCAGCGGCATTCGTTCGGCGATATGCCGAACTTCTTCATTTTCACGTACAGACCGCTTCGGGAAATGCCGAGCTTCTGCGCCGTCGCCCGTATGTTGCCGCCGCAGTCCTGAAGCACCCTGAGAATGCTTTCCCGCTCCTGCATTTCCAGAAATCCCGGAGCGGAGGCGGACTTTCCTGCCGCGTGTCCGCCGGAGGAACCATTAATGATGTTGAGCGGCACGGAATCCACGTCGATGAGGCCGGAATCGGGAGCCATGAACACCATGCGCTCCACGGTATTTTCGAGCTCCCGCACGTTGCCGGGCCAGGAATACCCCTCAAGTATTCTCAGCACGTCCTCGGTCATGCGCAGCTCGGGATTGTTCTGCGTCATCATGAAATGAGCAAGGAAGTGCTGCGTCAGCAGCCGTATGTCCGACCGCCGCTCCCTGAGCGGAGGAATGTTCAGCGAAACCACGTTGAGGCGGTAATAAAGATCTTCGCGGAAGGACTTCTCCCGTATGGACTCCTGCAGATTGCGGTTGGTGGCGGCTATGACGCGCACGTTGACCTGACGGGTGTACTTGCTGCCCACGCGCGTGACCTCGCCGTTCTGCAGCAGACGCAGCAGAGAAACCTGCGCGTCCATGGGCATTTCCCCTATCTCGTCAAGAAAAATGGTGCCGTTGTCCGCCAGCTCGAACTTGCCGGGCTTGCCCAGACGGCTCGCGCCGGTGAACGCCCCCTCGTCGTAGCCGAACAGCTCGCTCTGCACCAGCTCGCGGGGAAGCGCGCCGCAGTTCACGGTAATGAAGGCTCCCGTGGCACGGCTGCTGGCGTTGTGCATGGACTGGGCAAAAAGCTCCTTGCCCGTGCCGCTTTCGCCGAGGATGAGGGTGGTGGCGTCGCTCTTGGCCGCCTTTCTCGCCATCTGGATGACGTTCTGCAGCGCTGGAGACGCTCCCACGATGTGGTTGAACGTGAACACGGCCTTGGCTCCCGTGACGCGCGCCGCCGACTCCTTGATTCTTTTCACTTCCCGCAGCGTGACCACGCGGCTCCCGCCCTCTTCGGTGCAGGACACCGAAAGCATGCAGCTCAGCGTTCCGGTACGGAGCTGCAGCAGGGCTTCCTGATCCATGAAGCTCGCCTTCTCCGACAAAATGGCACGCAATATGTCCTTGGAAAGAATGATGTCGCTGATCCGCTTTGCCCCGTTCAGACTGGAAATCGACAGCATCTGCTGCGCCTTCTTGTTGATGAAGCGGATGACGCCGCCGGCGTCGAGGACCACCAGTCCCTCGTCCATCATCTCAAAGATGACGCGCTGCTCCTCCAGAAGAAAATGAAGACGAAGCTGCTCGGAAATGGCATAGGCGGCGCTGTCGATCATGCCCTGGGTATGGGTGTGAAACATGTCCCACGGAAGCGTGACGTTGAGCACGCCCACAAGCTCGTGCTTGGTGTTCCATATGGGCGCCGCCGCGCAGAACCAGTTGTGCAGCATCCGGCAGTAGTGCTCGGCCGCCCAGGTTTCCACAGGCCTTTTTTCCACAAGACATATGTTGATGGCGTTGCTGCCGGAAGAACTTTCCAGCGCTATGCTGCCCGGCTCGATGTTGGGTATGGGATAACTTTTCTTCTCGTCCCTCAGGCAGGAGAGGATGACGCCGTTGGCATCGGAAATGGAAATGATGCTTCCCGATGAGCTTATGGGGTTGTAAAGACGTTCCATGATGCCCCGGGCGATGCGTATGAGCAGGGCGTTCTTGCGCAGCGTCTTTTCCAGCTCTTCGGGAGAGAGTCTGCGCCGGCTGCCCTCATCGGGGTCCACATGAAGGAGGCGGCAGCGCTGCCACGAGCGCAGTATGCTCGGGGAGATGACGGACTCGTCCACCGGCTGACCATTCTGGAAGCGTTCCCACTCCCGGTAAATGCTTTCCCTGTTGCGCTGACTGTTCATGCGGACTCCTTTTGAAGTTGTCAGGACAGGATACACGCAACCCTTGGACATGTCCACAGCTACATGTCCATATTTTGGTCATAAGCAAAATGGCAACCCTTTGCAATCACAGGAAAAGCACTATAATTGTCCATGGCATGATTATTGCAAGCCTGCTCTTGGCACAGAATTCGCATTCTTTCTTTCTGATGGAGCCAACCATGAAACTTTTTTCTCCCGTTCAGCTCGGTTCCCTTACGCTGAGGAACCGCATAGTCTTTCCTCCCATGTCCACCAAGTTTGCCGCCGCAGACGGCACGGTGACCGAGCGCATGATCAACTACTATGAGGCGCGTGCCATGGGCGGGGCCGGTCTTGTGACGGTGGAGGCCACGTACGTTCACCCTTCCGGCAACTCCTTTTCCCGCGGCCTCGGTCTTTCCGACGACCGCATGATTCCCGGCCTCAAGAACATGGTCTCCCGCCTGAAGAAGCACGGCGCGAAGGTATCCATCCAGCTGCAGCACGGAGGCCGCGCGGCCAACTCCGCCGCCAGCGGTCAGGCCGTGCTCGTGGTTTCGTCCATTCCCGGGGTCACGTCCTACACGGACACCCGTGAAATTTCCGAAGAAGAAATCGCCATGCTGATTTCCGCATGGGGCGACGCCGCGGTCCGCGCCCGCGAAGCCGGAGTGGACGCCATAGAGCTGCACGGCGCGCACGGCTACCTCATCAGCCAGTTCTTCTCCCCCTACACCAACCATCGTCAGGATGCATGGGGCGGCAGTCTGGAAAACCGCATGCGCTTTGCGCTCGAAGTGTACCGCGAAGTGCGCCGCCGCGTAGGCGACGATTTCCCCATCACCTACCGCATGAGCGCCGTGGAAGGCCTTGCCGGCGGCATCACCCTGGAAGACTCTCAGGCGCTGTCCCGTGCCCTGGTTGCCGAAGGCATCAGCGGCCTTCACGTTTCCGTGGGACTGCGCGAGACCAACTTCATGGTTTCCCCGCCTTCCTGCGTGCCCAGAGGCTGGAACGCCGACCTCTCCCGCAGCATCCGTGAAAGCGTCAACGCCGCCGTGCCCGTCATCGTTGCGGGACGCGTCACCGACGAAGACGTGGCCGAACGCATTCTGGAAGAGGAAAAGGCCGACCTCGTGGCCATGGGCCGCGCGCTCATCGCCGATCCCTTCCTGCCCGACAAGCTGCAGAACAGCCACAAGCCCATCATCCGCTGCATTTCCTGCAATGAAGGCTGCGTTGGCGGATCCGCCCGCGGAACGGGCGTAGGCTGCGCCCTCAACCCGCTTTCCGGCATGGAAAAGGCCTACAATCTTTCTCCTGCCGCCACGCCCAAAAAGGTCATGGTGATAGGCGCGGGTCCTGCCGGCATGGAAGCGGCGCTCGTTGCCGCCACGCGCGGACACAAGGTCACGCTGGTGGAAAAGGGCACCGCTCTGGGCGGTCTGCTGGAAACCGCTGCGCTTCCGCCCTACAAGCAGGATCTCACGCGCATCATGAACTACTATGAAAAGGCGCTCGCTCTGGCCGGCGTGCACGTTCGCCTCAATGAAGAGGCCGGCGTCGAGCTCGTGAAGAGCGAAGCGCCCGATATCGTCGTTCTCGCCACCGGCAGCCAGCCCGTGTTTCCCGGCTTCTGCCGCGTGCCCGGCGCCATGCCCGCATCCGACGCCCTCCACGGCGCAGACACCGGCAGCAATCCCCTCGTGCTCGGCGGCGGACTCATCGGCGCGGAGACCTCGGATCTGCTTTCCGAACAGGGCAAGCACGTCACGCTTCTGGAAATGCAGCCCGACATCGCCAAGGACATGGAAGGCAGAACCCGCCGCTATCTGCTTCTGCGTCTCAAGGAACGCAAGACCACCATTCTCACCAGCACGCAGGTGCTGGAAATCACGCCCGAGCGCGCCGTCCGCGTCAAGGACCCCGAAGGTCTGGAACGCTGGATAGGCCCGTTCTCCTCCGTGGTGGTGGCCGTGGGCTACCGTTCCAACCGCACGCTGGCTCATGAGCTCAGCGACGCAGGCATTCCCTTCGTCACCGTGGGTGACTGCACCAAGGTCGGCAAGATCATGACTGCCATCGAGGCCGGATTCAAGGCTGCGCTCACCTTCTGATTCCCATCACGCCCCTTCCGCCCGCGGAAGGGGCTCCGACCGGCCGGATCGTGCGTTCCGGCCTTTTTCATTGCCGACAAGCCTATGGACACCATGCACATGTCTAATATACATGTGCAGAATATGGACAAGGCGTTATCTATCCCGACAGCAATATCACAACAATATTACGCTGTTATAAAAACGCGCCAATGTGGCACGATTTTTGCTTTTCTATCTTTTGTCATGGACACGGTTCATTCCGGTTCTGAACCTCAGTATTTCCAAGGAGATTATCCGCCATGATCATTGACTTTCGTCTTCGTCCCGCCACGCGCGGCTTTCTCAACATGCACATCTTCCGCAATCAGGAGCGCATCGCCCGCTGGAGCGGCAACCTCGGCATGACTCCTCCGCCTTCCGCCAAGACCGGAGACATGGCCCTCATGCTCAAGGAAATGGAAGAAGCCGGCGTCACCATGGGCGTCGTGCCCGGCCGTCAGGCCAACGCCTTCATGGGCAACGTGCCCAACGACGACATTGTGGAAATCGTGAAGGAATGGCCCGACAAGTTCATCGGCGTGGCCGGCATTGATCCCACGAACCCCACCGCCGCCATCGCCGAAATCGAACGCGTGGTGGAAAACGGCCCGCTCTGCGCCGTGGGCATGGAACCCGGCGTGCTTTCCAACCCCATGTATGCCGATGACCGCCGCATCTACCCCGTGTACGAGCACTGCGCCTCCAAGGGCATCCCGGTTCTGCTCATGGGCGGCGGCGGCAACGGCCCCGACCTCAGCCACAGCAACCCCGTCATCATCGACCGCGTATGCGGCGACTTCCCGAACCTGACCATCATCAACACGCACGGCGGCTATCCCTGGGTGCAGCAGATCCTCTTTGTGGCCTTCAAGCGTCCCAACCTGTATCTGTGCCCCGACATGTATATGTTCAACGTGCCCGGCGTGAGCGATTACGTCGCCGCCGCCAACACCTTCATGCGTGACCGCATGGTCTTCGGCACCGCCTATCCCTTCATCGGCTTCAAGGACGGAGTGGAACAGTTCTGCGCCCTGCCCTTCAAGCCCGAAGTGCTGCCCGGCCTTCTCTACAAGAACGCCGCCCGCGCCCTCAAGCTCGACATCGCCGACTAATTCCCCGGGCCGTCCCCATCGGGACGGCCCTTCCCCCTTGCATCCGGATCAGGAGCCCCTATGTCCCCAGCACAGAAGCCTGACATTCAAAAGTACGCATGGTTCCTCTTCTTTCTGCTTACTGCGTGCTACGCGCTTGTCAGCTTCTTCCGAACCTCCACGAGCACTCTTGCCGTCGACATCATGACCGACTTTGCCGTCGGCGGCGGACTCATGTCCGTCATGAGCTCGGCCTACTTCTATCCCTACGGCTTCATGCAGATACCTGCAGGCATTCTTTCCGACCGCTGGGGTTCCCGCAACACCATCACGCTCTTCATGCTTCTCGGAGCCGCCGGAACGCTGCTTTTCGCCCTTTCCTCCTCCGTCACCGCGGCCACTGTGGGCCGGGTGATCATCGGCATGGGCATGGGCATGGTCTTCGTGCCGTCCCTCCGCGTCTTCCTGCGCTGGTTCCCGCATCATCAGCACGTGCTCATCACCGGTCTCATTCTTTCTCTGGGATCCGGCGGCATGCTGCTCGCCACATGGCCCCTCATGAAGCTCGCGCAGTTCACGGGCTGGCGCGGAAGCATGCTGCTTGCCGCCGCCGTCACGGTATGCATGAGCGTCGCCGTATGGATCTGGACGCGCAACACGCCTGAAGAAAAATTCGGCAGCGACATAGACATTCCCGGCAGACTGCCCGTCGCACCTGCGGAGCACAAAAGCCAGCCCATCGGCAAGGTCATGTCCTATATCGTGCGCAAACCCGCCTACTGGGCCATCTCCGTCTGGTTCTTCTGCATCTACGGTTCCTTCTTCGCCATCACGAGCCTCTGGGCCGGTCCCTACTTCATTCAGGGCTACGGCATGAGCAAGGACGCCGCAGGCGGCGTGCTCTTCTTCATGGCGCTCGGAGCCGTGCTCGGACCGTCTCTTGCCGGCTTCATCGCTCAGCGCGAAGCCTTTTCCAAAAAATTTCTGCTCATCGTCTCGTGCGTCATTTCCATCGTTCTCGGCATTCCCCTCGTGCTTCCCACGCCCGTTCTGCCCGAACTCGTCCTTCCTGCATGGGCACTTCTGTTCGGCATATTCTGCGGCGGATTCGGAGGCATAGCCCTGGCCAAGATTCAGGATGAATTTCCCAGCGAGATCGTGGGCACCGCCACCGGCATGATCAACATCTACTGCTACATAGGAACCGCCCTGCTCCAGCTCGTGAGCGGCTGGATCATGGAATGGCAGGCCCCTGGCCAGAGCTCCTATCAGCTTCCGCAGTACTCCGTCATGTTCATGCTGTTCATGACCATGTTCATCTGTGCCCTCATAGCCGTCATCTTCTGCCTGCGGTCGGAAGAACGGACGAAACACGCATACGCCACCGCCAAGGAGTGAAACATGGGTAACGCCTCATTCCCGCATCTTACTGCACCCATAACCATCAACAGCAGACTGAAGCTCCGCAACCGCATGGTCAAGGCCCCCCAGTCGAGCTGGTTCTTTGAAAAGGACGGCTCGGCAGGTCAGCGCGTGACGGACTTCTACGAAACCATCGCCGCGGGCGGCGTAGGCCTGCTCATCGTTTCGGCCGTCACCTGGAGACCCGACCATCCCTACGGACCGTACGGTGCTCTCAGCGACGACAAGTTCATTCCCGGCATGAAGAATCTTGTAGACCGCGTGCATTCCCATGACTGCCCGGTCATGTGCCAGCTGCATCACGGCGGCCCCTCCGCGGCCGCAGGACACCACGGCGGCCTGCCCGTGGGCTCCTCCTCCATGGACGTCAAGGACATTCCCAGCCCGGGCAAGGCCGTGCACGGTCTCACCCGCGAGGAAATAGAAGAAGACAAGCAGCTCTACTTTGCGGCTGCCGAACGCGTGGCAGCCTGCGGATTCGACGGCATAGAAGTCCACTGCGCCCACGGCTACTATCTGGAAAGCTTTCTGAGCCGCGTATGGAACCATCGCGACGATGAATACGGCCCCCAGAACATGGAAAACCGTACCCGCCTCATCGTGGAAATCATCACCGAACTGCGCCGCCGTCTCGGTGCGGACTACCCCATCGGCCTGCGCATGAACGGTCATGAATGGGGCGCGAAGGGCGAGCTTACCGTGGAAGAAGCCGTGGAAGCGGCAAAAATCTTTGAAAAGGCCGGCGTCAACTACATCAGCGTGTCCGGCTACGGCTACGGTCCTCTGCCGTTCCGCTATCTGCCCGACTACTGGCCCTACCCCGAGCCCGAAGAACACATGAAGCCCTACATGGACGACTACCGCGGACTCGGCCTGCTGGTTCCTCCGGCGGAAGCCATCAAGAAGGCCGTGTCCATTCCCGTCATCGCCGTGGGCCGCATGGATGAGAACAAGGGCGAAGCCGTGCTCGCTCAGGGCAAGGCCGACCTCGTGGCCTTCGGCCGCTATCTCTGGGCCGATCCCGAATTTCCCCGCAAGGTCATGGAAGGCCGCATAGACGACATCGTGCGCTGCACGCGCTGCGGCACCTGCGAAGATCCGCCGGCCGGTCGTCCCCGTCGCTGCCGCGTCAATCCTTCCATGGGCCGCGAACGCGAACTGCGCATCACGCCTGCCGAAAAAAAGAAGAAGGTGCTCGTCATCGGCGGCGGTCCCGCCGGCATGGAGACCGCCCGCGTGGCCGCTCTTCGCGGGCACAAGGTCATTCTGTGCGACAAGAACCGGGCTCTCGGCGGCAAGCTGCCTCTTGCGTCCATGATCAAGGGCTCCGACGTGGAAGACATCCGCTCCATCGTGCCCTACCTTACGGGACAGCTCGCCAAGCTGCCCGTGGACATCCGTCTGAATACCACCGTGGACGCCGACTATGTTCGTCGTGAAGCGCCCGACGCCGTGGTCATCGCCACCGGCGGCCTCTACACCCTGCCCGAACTGCCCGGCGTGAACGGCAGAAACGTGACCGGCGTGAACTCCCTGAGCAAGCAGGTCAAGCTGCCTCTCGTGGTGTTCGGTCCCGACCTGCTGCACAAGCTGACCAAGATCTTCCTGCCCATCGGCAGACGCGTGGTCATCGTCGGCGGCAGAATCGAAGGCGTGCAGGGAGCCATCTTCCTCAACAAGCGCGGCCGTGAAGTGTGCGTGCTCGAAGACGGTGCGGAACTCGGCAAGGGCATCCCGCCCCGCTACATGGACAGAGTGCGTCCCTGGTTCCAGAAGCGCGGCATTTCCGCCTTCACGGAAGTGTCCTTCAAGGAAATCACCTCCAAGGGCGTCATTTATGTGGACAAGGAAGGCAAGGAACATCTTGCCGAAGGCGACACCGTCATGGTGCTCACCTCGCAGAAGCCCGATCTCTCCCTCAAGAATCATCTGGAAGGCATCGTGCCCGAAATCCACATGGCCGGTTCCGTCAACGGCGCCGACGTGGGCAGCCTCATCGTCAACGCCATGGAAAACGGCCGCAGCATAGGCTGCAAGCTCTAACCCACCCTCGAAAGCGGTCCATGCGAACCTCCTGCCCGGACCGCTCATCCCCGGAAAGGGGAGAAAACCGGAGTCTTCCCGCAGCCGCCTTCGGATTTCTCCCCTTCTACAGCCGGCAGCAAGGCTCTCTCTGTCATTCCCCTGCAAACAGCCTCTGCCATGGGACGGCGTTCTTTCTTCGGAAAGGACGCCGTTCTTTTTTGACACGCTGCCGACGGACTCCGCCGTCTGCGGCGATTCCCGCTGGAGCGTTACCAGCCGCCGCCGAGCGTTACGCACACCTGCGCCACGGCGGAAAGCTGCGCCGCCCGTCCCGCGGCAAGCTGCATCTGTGACGCATACAGGGTGCGCTCCGCCTCCAGAACGTCGAGATAGGGCGAATAGCCCGCCTCGTAGCGGGCCCGGGCAAGAGCGGCGGCCTTCGTCATGCGCTCGGAGGCGGCGGCAAGGCTTTTTACGCTCTCCGCCGTTCCCTTCTGCGCCGCCAGCGCGGAACGTATGTCGCTGAAGGCCTGCTGAACGGAAAGCTCATAGGCCGCGGCTGCCGCACGCACCGCGGCTTCGGCCTGCCGCACGCCGCTCATGGTGCGCCCGAAGGTCAAAAGCGGCAGATTCACGTTGCCGCCGAAGCTCCAGGAACCTGCCGCGCCGGTAAAAAGCCCGTCGAGCTGCGTGCTGGAAGTCCCGAGGCTTCCCGTGAGGCTGATGGAAGGAAAGAATGCGGCTCTGGCCTCGCCCACCTGAAAATGCGCCGCGCGAAGCGAAGCCTCCGCCGCGCGGATGTCCGGCCTGCGCGTAAGAAGCTCGGAAGGAAGGCCGGCGGGAAGCTGCGGCGCGGCAGGAAAGGACGCAAGGCCTGCCCCTTCCCTCGCTTTTCCCGAAAACACGGCGTCCGGCGACGCCCCGGTCAGCAGCAGAAGCACGCCCTCGGCCTGCTCCACCCTCGTTTTGGCCTGCGCAAGGCTGTCCTTCAGCGAGTCCACCTGCGTGCGCACGTTGAGAATGTCCAGCTCGCTGATGGCTCCGGCGGCGTACTGCTTTTCGTAAAGCGCGGCAGACTCCTCCCGCGTCTTCAGCGTCCGCTCGGTAAGATCGCGCTGCTCGCGATAGTTCAGAAGGTCGAAATAGGCAGAACAGACCTGCCCCGCAAGGGAAAGTTCCATGGCGTGCGCGGCGTCTTCCGCAGAGAGCAGATTTTCCCCTGCCGCCGCCGCGGCATTGCGGTAGCGGCCCCAGATATCGAGCTCCCAGACGGCCTGAACCGCACCGCTCCAGAGCGAATCCACACGCGAGGGGGAAGAGACGCGCCGAACGCCCTGCCCGTCCATGGCATCCACTCGCTCCTCAAGAGCGCCGAGCTCGCGCATGACGCCGTAGGTGGCGGAGGCATCCAGACTGCTTCTTGTCCTCTCGCCGCCGCCCTGTGCGGAAAGCTGAGGGAAAAAATCCGCACGCGCCAGGCCGAGCGCCGCCCGGGCCGCGTCCACTCTCGCCAGACTCTGTTCCAGATTTCTGTTCTGCGAAAGCGCGAGGGACACGAGCTCATTCAGCGCCTCGTCGTTGAAGCGCCGCCACCATTCACGGGAAAGCTCGCCCTGTTCAGGTCTTGCCCCCTCTTCTCCCCACGAGGAAGGAAGGGACTGCTCCGGCCTGTGATACTCGGGAGCAAAGGAACAGCCCGACAGAACAACCGCCGTCATCAAAGCCGCAAGCACGCGTTTCATGACCTCTCCTCCCTGCGCGAGGCACCGAACAGCCGTTCGGAAGCGCGCATGACCAGCACGAAGAAATACGGCACGAGCAGCGGCGCCAGCACTGTGGCCGCAATCATGCCGCACACCACGCTCACGCCTATGGACACGCGGCTCGCCGCGCCTGCGCCTGAGCTGAACGCCAGAGGCAGACAGCCCAGAATGAAGGCTATGGACGTCATGATGATGGGCCGGAATCTGAGCTTTGCGGCCTCCACGGCGGCTTCCTCCAGCTTTCTGCCCTGCTCGCGCAGCTCCACGGCGAACTCGATGATGAGAATGGCGTTCTTGCACGCCAGACCGAGCAGCGTGATGATGGCCACCTGCGTGTAGATGTCGTTGCTGAGTCCCACGAGCCAGTTGCCGAAAATGGCGCCGAACACGGCGAAGGGCACGGCGGAAAGCACAGCCAGAGGCAGACTCCAGCGCTCATACTGCGCGGCAAGAATGAGGAATATCATGAGCACGCTCAGGCCGAGCACGCCGAAGTCCGTGCCGCCCGTCTCCACTTCCTGATACGTCACGCCGGACCAGGCGAAGGAATAGCCCTGCGGCAGGGAAGCCGCCACCTTTTCCAGCGCGGCAATGGCCTGCCCGGAACTTGCTCCCGCAGCGGGGTTGCCCGTGATCTTGGCCGACAGAAGTCCGTTGAAGTGCGACACCGTGGACGGCCCGCCGTCGGTGGTCACCGTGACGAGCGAGGTCAGCGGAATCTGATCGCCGGTAGAGGACGTCACGTAGAGCGAGCGCATGCTGTCCG
Source organism: bacterium (assembly GCA_037230945.1). Lineage (GTDB taxonomy): Bacteria > Desulfobacterota > Desulfovibrionia > Desulfovibrionales > Desulfovibrionaceae > Mailhella. The sequence continues at coordinate 168,148 of JAXUUT010000081.1, read as the reverse complement.
GCAGGCTGCGGAACCGCTCGTCGGCCTGCATCATGACCTTGAAGGTGCGGCCCGACAGGTTGAAGTCGTTGATGTAGGTCGAGCCCAGCGTCGCGCCGAGCATGTTGAACACATCCGCGCAGTCCACGCCGGACATGGCGGCCTTTTCTCTGTCGAGGCGCACGAAAAGGCGCGGCGCATCCACGCTGAAGGCGCTGTTCACCCCGGAAAGTTCCGGCTGCTTCGAGGCCCTTGCCGCAAAGTTGTCGGCCACCTGCGCCAGTTCCTCCGGCGTGCCGGAGGTGGTCTGAATTTCCATGTCGAACCCGCCGGTATTGCTCATGCCCATGATGGGCGGCGGATTGAAGGGCAGAACGAGACCCCGGCTCTCACCGAGTCCCAGGGCGTATATCTGCCGCAGCGTTGCCGCCACGCCGAGTTCCGGCGTCTTTCGCTCGTCCCAGGGCTTGAGCTGAATGAAGAGCGTGCCCGCGCTGGCATCCAGCGTGCTGTTCACAAGATCGTACCCGGAAAGACTGAGCACGTGGGCCACGGCGGGCAGACGCCCCACGGCCTCGCTCACGCTCGTGACGAGCTCGCGCGTCTTGGGCAGGGCCGAGCCTTCCGGCAGGGAAATGGTGCACATGAGCGCGCCCTGATCCTCTTCCGGCACCAGCGTGGTGGGAACTCTGGTAAAAAGCCAGGCCGTGCACAGACAAAGTCCCGCAAGAATGCCGCAGGAAATCAGCCCGTGCCGCAGGAAAAACATGACCAGATGCGAAAACCCTTCCGTCACCGCGTCAAAAAAGCGGTTGAACCAGCGGAAGGGAGCCCACGGAGTCCCGCCCTCCCCCTTGAGAAGCTTCAGGCACAGCGCGGGCGTGAGCGTCAGGGCCACCATGCCGGAAATGACTACGGCAATGGCGATGGTCACGGCGAACTGCCGGTACATGACGCCCGCAAGACCGCCGAGAAAACCCACGGGAATGAACACGGAACACAGCACGAAGACGATGGCGACAACGGCCGACGTCACCTCGTTCATGGCCACGGCCGTGGCTCCGGCCACGTCGAGCCTTTCGGTGCGAAGTACCCGCTCCACGTTTTCCAGCACCACTATGGCGTCGTCCACCACCATGCCTATGGCCAGAACCAGCGCAAAGAGCGTCAGCGTGTTGATGGAAAAATCGAGAAGATAGACGCCCGCAAACGTACCTGTGAGCGCGATGGGCACGGCCAGGCAGGGAATGAGCGTGGCCCGCCAGTCCTGAAGGAAGAGATACACCACGGCGAAAACGAGAAGCATGGCCTCCACCAGCGTGCGCACCACCTCTTCCACGGAAAGACGCACGAATATGGTGGTGTCGTAGGGAACCACGTACCCCATGCCGGCGGGAAAATACCGCTCCTGCTCTTCCATGTAGGCGGCCACGCGCTCGGCCGTGTCCAGCGCGTTGCTGCCCGGGGCAAGAAATACGGCCAGAGGAATGGCGGTGGCGCCGTCGATGGCGCAGGCGAAGTTGTAGCTTTCCGCGCCGAGCTCCACGCGGCCCACGTCGCGCAGGCGAAGCACGCCGCCTTCCGGCGAGGCCCGGAGTATGATGTTGCCGAACTGTTCGGCCGTCACGAGCCGCCCCTCTCCCTGAAGCTGCCATGTCATGGTCAGACTGTCAGAGCCCGGCTGACTGCCCACGCTGCCCAGGGAATACTGGGCGTTCTGATCGTTCACGGCCTGAGAAATGTCGTTCACGCTGATGCCGAGCTCGGCCATGCGGAGCGGATCGAGCCAGATGCGCATGGCGTGATCGCGGCTGCCTATGATCTCGGCCTGCCCCACGCCGGGCACGCGCTTGAGTCCGTCGAGCAGATTCACGAGGGCGTAGTTGCTGAGATAGGTGGCGTCATGCATGCCGTCCTTCGAGTACAGCGCCACGATTTCCAGAATGGCCGGAGAAAAGGTGTCCACCGTCACGCCGTACTGCCTCACGATTTCCGGCAGCATGGGCGTTGCGGCCTGCACGCGGTTGTTCACGTTCACCTGCGCGATGTCCGCATCCGTGCCCACGGCAAAGGTCACGGAAATCTGCATGGAGCCGCTCGAGGAGCTGACCGAGCTCATGTAGATCATGTCGGGCACGCCGTTGATCTGCTCCTCTATGGGCGTGGCCACCGTCTGGGCGATGATCTCGGGACTCGCTCCGGGATACTGCGCGCTCACCGTGATGGTGGGCGGAATGAGATCCGGATACTGCGCCACGGGAAGTTCCCGGATGGACAGAATGCCGGCAAGCACGATGAAGATGGAAAGCACCATGGACAGCACGGGACGCCGCAGGAAAAAACCGGCCCGCGGAGAAACGGGCGCACCCGTCGACGACGGCATGGACGGAGCGGACGACCCGGACGCGTTCTTTTTCAGGGAATCGTCACTCATGGCTGACCTCCCTGACCGGTGCGGGCGCATCCTCCACGCCGCTTCCCGTCACGGGGGAAGAGGATTCCGGCGTATCCAGCGGATCGGCCTTCAGACTCTGCCTGAGCTCTTCCGCCCGTACCGTCTGACCTGCCGTCACCTTGTTCTGGCCCTGCACCACGATTCTCTGTCCCGGTTCAAGCCCCTTTTCCAGAAGAAAGCTGCTGCCGAAGGCGGGACCGAGCGTCACGGGAGCAAGATGCGCGCGATTTTCATCATCCAGCGCGTACACGGCCGTGCCCTGTTCCGTCTGCATGACCGCTTCCTGCGGTATCATGACGGCGCCGACAAGTTTTGCCCCACCTACCCGCACGATCACGAATTCGCCCGGAAGCAGCCTGCCTTCCGCGTTGGGAAAGCGGGCCCGGGCCCGCACGGCGCTCGTTGAAGCATCCACCTGCGTGTCGAGAAAGATCACTTGTCCCTTCCGGTCGTAGTCCGCGCCGTCCAGAAGGGAAAGCGCGGCAGTCGAGCCTTCGCCGTAGCTTACGGCCCTGCCCTTCGACTCCATGTCACGCATGGAAAAGAGCTCCACACTCGGCACGGAAAACTCCACGTCCATGGGGTCGCTCTGATTGATGAAGGTCAGCGTGCTGTCCGTGCCCACAAGATTGCCCGTGCGCGTCACCTCGCGACTGGTAAAGCCGGAAAAGGGAGCTTCCACCCGGCAGTACCCGAGCCTTATGCGCGCCTCGTTCACGGCGGCCTGCGCCGATTCCTTCCGTCCCTGCGCGCTTTTCCATGCGGCGTAGGCGCTGTCGCGTTCCTGACGGCTCACAGCATTGGAAGAGTAAAGCTTCTGCACGCGGTCGTATTCCTTGCGGGCGTTGTCCAGCGTGCTCACGGCGTCGGAAAGCTGCCCTTCCGCCTGACGAAGCGCCGCCTGAAACGGAGCTTCGTCTATTTCAAAAAGTACGGTCCCCTGCTTCACGTACGCGCCTTCCTTGAAAAAGCGCTCCATGAGGATGCCCGACACCTGCGGCTTTACCGCGGCGGAACGGCTGCCCTGCGTCTGCCCCATGAACGTGGCGTAAAGAGGCACGTCCATGCGCTCGAGCTTCACGGCCTTCACGAAGGGCGGCGGAAGCGTCGCCCCGGCGGACTGTTTTTTGTCATCCTCGTTGCAGGAGATCAGAATCAGACAAAGCAGCGCGACTCCACTTGCACGCAGCGCATTCATGACTTCCCTCCATGGCTGAACGGTTTGCCGGGGCCCGTCCGGAACCGGATCCCCTTGTCGCCGGGAAAGCCCCGGAGAACAAAGAAATGCCCCTTCGTCCGCCCGCGCATTGACAAAAGACCGGGCAGACGTAGATTATGGCAATCTCCTTTGTCTTAATACGGCGATGAAAAGCGCGCCATGAGGTTTTGTATGAGTCCTTTTATTCTTCGCGGTTTCCTTATCGGCAGCTCCGTCGGCATCTTTGCCGTTCTTCTCGGTTTCGTGAACACGGCGGAAGGCATCGTGTTCGGCGCCACCATGGGACTGCTTGCCGGGCTCACGTCCGCAAAGCTTTATGAAAAGCGCATGAAGAACAGGGAAAATCAGAAGAAGTAGCGGAAGATGGCGCTCTGCGCATCGCGCGCCCTGCCTGCCGCCAGACTGCCGGAACGCGCAGGCGCGGCCTGCGGTCTTCGTCCGTCGCAGGTTCATGAAGCCGGACGCTGTCTGCTGCTCCGTGTCTTCTCCGCCTTCCTGCGGAGTCCGGACGTTTTTTCTTCACGCAACGAAAAAGCCTTCCCCGCGTTTTCACGGAGAAGGCTTTTTCGTGCGGAAAAACGACGTTCCTACGCCTGACGCCGGGCGCAGAAGCGCAGAAGACGGGAGAGAAAAGCCAGAGCACGCTTGAAGGAAGCCTCATCCTGAGCGAGGGACTGCGGCCGGGGAAGCTGAATGACAAGCCTGCCGTACACTCTCTCCTGACAGAAAGGAAGAAGCGTTTTCGGCATGGAGAGCGTATCTCTGGCGTCGGAGCCGAAAAGAAGCAGCACGCGGGGATTCAGAAGCTTCACGCCGGACCAGAAAAGCGCGGGACCGTCTTCCGGCTTCTCTCCGGCAAGTCCGCAGGGCCAGAACACGTGCGTTCCTCCCGGATGCCGAAGCTCCATGAGCATGCGCACGATGACCTGACGGCGCACGTCGTCCGGCCTGCCGGTAAGATCCTCTCCGAGTCCGGCATAGGTCCAGAGCACGAGAGGACGCGGCGGCAGAGGGCGGCGGTTCTTGAGCGCGAGCCAGCTTGCGGGCCACTGTTCCACCGGCAGCGCGCCGGGCGTGGCAAGAAGGCCGCCGTCCGAAGATAGCGCGGGACGCGTCTGTGCAGCGCCTGCCGCGGGACGGGCGGACGGACTCTGCCTGACCTGAGCGGAAGCGGGAGCCTCCGCGCGGGGGGAAGCGGCCTGAACCGGAGAGTCCGGCGCAAACGCATCCCCGGCTCGGGAGGGCGCGGACGACGGACGGGATACGCCTCTTCGTTCCGGCGCAGGCGCACGGAAGGACGGCGGAACCTGCCGGGGGACTCCGGCGCTCCGCGGGACGGAAGACTCCTCGCCAGCCTCCCCCTTCGATGCCCGCAGTTCAGCCACACGCTGCGGACTTTCCAGCAGCAGCGCGGACAGGCCCGCCTTGAGCCACGGGCGCACTATGGCGGAAGGAACCATCATACGAACAGCGTGCGCATCCAGTCGATGAGCTTCCAGGCGACCTGCGGCTTGGGCATGTCCGGCCACACCTCGTCACGTCCCTGAGCGTCGGCCACGTACACGCGGTTCGCCGCGCGGCCGAAGCCGTCGGATATGCGGTTGCCCACCACGATGTCCGCGCCCTTGGTTTCCAGCTTGTGATGAACGGCAAGGCCGAGCGCGTCCATGTCGGGCACGCTTTCGGCGGCAAAGCCCACAACCACCTGTCCTTCGGAGCGCTCTTCGGCAAGCGTGCGGAGAATGTCGGCGTTGGGCAGGAAGGAAAGCGTGAAGCCGTCGCCTGCGCGATCCTTCTTGAACTTGCCCGGGCCGTGCGGTTCTGGCCTGAAATCAGCCACGGCGGCGGTGAACACGCCCGCGTCGGATGAAGGCCAGAGCATTCTTGCCCTGTCCAGCATCTGGGCGGCTGTGGTCACGTCGTGCCGATGAAAGGCCGGATCATCGGGAAGCCACAGATCCACGGGGCCGCACACGGCATGCACCTCAGCGCCGCGCAGCCACGCAGCCACGGCGATGGATGCGCCCATGGTGCCGGTAGAGCCGTTGGTCCAGTAGCGCACGTCGTCCCAGCCCTCGCGCGTGGGTCCCAGGGTCAGCATGACGGTTCTGCCTTCCATGTCCTGAGGCGTGAGGGCCTTGAGCCCCGCCAGATAAATCATGCGCAGATCGGCAAGCCGTCCCTGCCCCTCGTCGTGACAGGCGACCACGCCGCTGTCCGGCCCCACGAAGATGAAGCCGCGCTCGCGCAGCGTTTCCACGTTGGCCTGCGTGGCGGGATTGCGCCACATGCGGGGATTCATGGCCGGAGCCACCACCACGGGGCCGTCAAAGGCAAGCGTCTGGGCGGAGAGCATGTCGTCCGCAAGACCGTGCGCAAGACGGGCCAGCATGTCGGCCGAGGCCGGAGCGATGACCATGGCGTGGGCGATCTGTCCGGGCTCCAGATGCTCGAAGGGCTCCTCGGAACCGAACATATCTCCGTATACCGGAGACGCGCCGAGCGCACGGAAGGTAAGAGGCGAAATGAACTTCTGCGCCGCCTCGGTGAGCGTGGCGCTCACGTTTGCGCCCGTATCCTGCCAGCGGTGAACGAGCTCGGCCGCACGAAAGGCGGCCACGGAGCCGCAGACGCCCATGTGCAGCCTCTTGTCCGCAAAACGCTTGAACAGCAGATGCTTTTCCATGGAGGAATCCTATTCGGAAAGTTTGGTCACCTGACCGGAGCCGCCGTAGGAAGAGCCGGAACCGGAATAGGAGGATCCGGAGTAGGAGGAGGAACCGGAGTAGGACGACGTGCCGGAGGAAAGAGAGCTGTTCACGCTGTTGTGCACCTCAGGCACGAGGCTCAGGATGTCCACGTTCACGCCGTTGACCACCCACACGTCCATGGAGGTGTTCACTACGCCCTCACGGTAGAAAATGGCCGCGTAATGCGGGGCCTTTTCATAGAGCTGCACGGAACGGACGCCGACGCTGGAGCCGCGAAGCTGCCATCCCTGACGGGCCATGTTCTGCATCATGACGTTGGCCAGGGAAGTGCCGTCCACGCGGCCGCTGAAGGACTCCAGGCCGAACTTGCTGCCGTCGGGCCCCACGGTGACGAGCGTCTCGGAAGGAATGGTGCTCATGGGCGCAGGAATGGGCACGTCACGGAACTGGGAAACGTACGTCTCGGTGATGCTGGGCTGTTCAAAAGGGTTGCTGATGGAAGACATGCTGGAGCAGCCGGTAAGCATGAGGGCAGCGGCCAGACCGGCGAACATCATGCGAGCTTTCATGAAAGACACCTCCGAAAGGGGGAATATGCTTGCTCGAAAAAACGTGAAAGAAGGACAAAGGTCCTGATTTCTCCGCCTTATGTCCACAAATACACTATGCTAAAAAAAAAGGATGTGCAAACGGCGCAAGGGCGCTTCGGCCGAGGCTTCAGCAGCCGCCGCCTCCGCCGCCTCCTCCGCCGCTTCCCGCACCTCCGCCGCCGTCGCCGAAGGAACTCGACGAGGACGCCGACGATCCGCGGGAGCTTTCAAAGGACGACGCGCTTCTGTCCGCATCGGCGGCAAAGGCTCCCGCAAGCGCGGGTGTCAGAACCTGCGCATCCGAAACGGCAGCGGCGGAAAGAACGGCGGAAAAATGCGCGCCCCATGCCTGTTCGAGTCCGAGGGCCACGGCGTAGGGAAGAAGCTCGCGATAATGCGCAAGCGTCTTTTCCGGAGGGTTGAGCGCGGCAAGCGCCGGGCCTTCCGCCATGCGCATGTAGAGCGCGAGCCCCTCTATGTCGTCGAGCAGCACCCGGGCCTCCTTCGTGGGAGCGTCCATGATGCCGGAAAAGAAAAGCGGAATGAGCAGAGCCGGTGCGGCGAGCGCCGTTTCCGCAGGACTGAGCACATTCAGCGCATCCCTGAATACGGTGACGATGAAAAAGCCGACAAAGGTCAGCATGCCCGCCTGAAAAAGAAGGAAAAACGCAAAGACGCCGTAGCGCCCCGAGCGGAAAAGGCGGGCCGCCCCCTGAAAGAACCTGCGGAACAGAAAGGAGAAAAAGAGCATGAGCACGAGAAGGGCCGGAGCCTTTTCAGGCAGCACGCCCCCCGTGACATAACCGACGGCCGCCGCAAGCGCCGTCACCGTCGCCGCCACGCCGAAGAAGGCCCACACCGAGCCGAAGAGTCCCTTCATGGCGCCGCCCGCGCCCTTCCACAGCTTCCCGTAGTCCTGCCGAAGCTGCGCCCCCATGGCACGGCGCATGGCGGCAATGGTCTCGCCGTGCGCCTTGTCCACGGGAACCCTGCCTTCAAGGTGCTCAAGAATGCGCTGCTCCTCGGCAAAGGGAGAATCCCCGGGACGGCGCTCGAGCACAAAGCCCTGCTTCGCACTGCCCTCGATGCGGCAGCAGCCGCGCCCGAAAAGCGAAATGACCGCCGCGCCGAAACAGCCCGGCGTCACTTCCGTCTTGTGGAAAAGAAAGCCTGCGGCCGCAGGAGAAAGAAGCCCGTCCTCTCCGCCCGCACGGCGATGCGGCGGATGAAAGAGCGGCACGATGACGCCCTTTTTCGGATCCCTGCCGGTAAAGAACCACGCAAGGAAGAAATACAGCAGCACGACAGCGTCAAGCACGGCAAAAATGACGACGCCGGGCACGGTTCCGCCCGCCTTTTCCAGAGTGACGAAGCCCTTTTTCCAGCCTGCGGCCACGGTGAATTCCTCGCCGGGACCGACGGCGCGCTGCGCCGAAAAGCGCATGACAAGACGCCCGTCCTTCACCTCATGCGTCATGGTCACGGGAGAATTCCGGCTTCCCGGCACTCCCAGCCAGGCCCGCTGACCGAAGAAAGGCGCGCCCGGAGGACAAAGCACCGTGCAGGACGCCTGATCCACGGGCGCTTCCCAGCCGCTTCCCGTGACGTTCCAGGTGAGCTCGTCGTTGTTCTCGAAAAGACCGGTCTGACCGGTCATGCGGTAGGAAAGAAAAAATTCATGCCTGCCCGGAGAAAGCACGCTCCCCCGGTCCCGCTGATACACGCGCACCATGCCGGAGGAACTTTTCACGTCGTCTGCGGGAAGAGAACGACCGTCGAGACGCACCTCGAGCACCTGCATGGAGGCGCGTCCCTGCTCACGCCAGCGCGTCACCACGGGAATGTCGCGGAAGATGCCGTGAAACTCTCCCCCAGGCGGGATGTCCACCAGAAGCGTTTCGGAAACCACGATGTCGCCGTTGCCGGCCACGTCCACAAGCGCGTCGAACTCGCGCACGCGCACGGGCGCCGCCAGAGCCTCCGCCGCCACAAGCAGCCAGAAGAGCATTGCCATGAGCCACTGCTTCACGTCTTCCCCCTGTACGGGCGTCCAGCATGGCGTCAACCGCTGCGCCTCCTTCGCCCGTGAATTCACGGTACGCGGAGGCGACAAAAAAGGGAAGAAGCACGGGCCTCTTCCCACATATTTGCGTCGCTCCCGGGAGCTCGTCCGAAGGCGCCCTCGCGGCACACCCGGCACGGTCGCCTACTTTGCGGGGTACCCCTCCGGCACGGCGGCCTCGCTCTCGTCGGAAAGCTCGAAATATTCCATTCTGCGGAAGCCGAACCAGCCGGCCACCACATTGCCCGGAAACTGCATGATGCGGTTGTTCTGATCGCGCACCGTGCCGTTGTAGTAGCGGCGGGCCATCTGAAGATCGTCCTCCAGACTCGTCAGCGAGTGCTGAAGCTGCAGAAAGTTCTCGTTGGCCTTGAGCTCGGGATAGGCTTCCGCCACGGCAAGCAGCCTTCCGAGCGCAAGGCTGAGCCCCTTTTCGGCCTCGCCCACGTCCCGGGCACTGCCGCCCTCGGCCTTCATGCCCGCCTCCCGCGCGCGGGACACGGCGGAGAGCACGTCCTTTTCATGCACGGCGTAGCCCTGCACCACGCTCACGAGCGAGGGCACAAGATCGTGTCTGCGCCGAAGCTGCACGCCTATGCCGCTCCATGCCTCCTCGGCAAGATTGCGGCCGCGCACCATGGCGTTGTAAAGATACACGAGCACAAGCGCAAGAACGACAACAACGACGGCAACAATGCCCGCTATGACCATGAGCGCTCCTTCAAAAGCGTTTGTCCGCCCCTTCGGCGAAAATACTTCCCTCCGGCACGCCATCCGTGCCGGACCATGGCCAGGTCTGCACCTCGAAAGGCACGGTTCTCCGCATGCCTTCCAGAAGTTCCAGAAGCTCCCCGCGCTGATGCGGAGAACAAAGCAGCTTGAAAAGCCCCTTTGCCGGATCGAGCACCGTCAGCATGGCGAGATGCCCGCCCCCGCCTTCCAGAAGATAACGAAAAAGACCCGTATCACGGGGAGCGATACGGATCAGCAGCATCTCTGACGTGCAGGCCGCAGGAAGACGGACGGGCTTTCGTCGCCCGCTGCCCTTCCCGGAAGAAGGACGGGACACGGCCTCCCCCGACGTGAAAGCGGCGGGCTGCTCCATCTTACTTCATGCGGTAGGTGATGCGTCCGCGGGTCAGATCGTAGGGCGAAAGCTCGACCTTCACGCGGTCGCCGGGCAGAATGCGGATGTAGAACTTGCGCATCTTGCCGGAAATATGGGAAAGCACTTCATGACCGTTTTCCAGCTTCACGCGGAACATGGCATTGGGAAGAGCTTCTTCCACGATGCCGTCGACTTCAATGGCGTCTTCTTTAGGCATGGTTCCTCCAAAAAAACTATCGAGACACCTTCCCCGAATATGGGCCCGCTGTCAAGGGGAACCCGCCCGTCCCGGGCCGCTTTCCGCGCGTTGCCCATCTTTTTCTTCTGTTCTATACTCGCCGCGGCCAAAAAGCCTTTTTCCCCCTTCCCGGACGTCTGCCATGGTTCCGTTCCGCCCCCTTCCTTTCCGTCACGCCCTGCGCGTTCTGCTGCTTCTTGCCGGAGGCGCGGCCCTTCTTGCCGCTCCGCCCGCACTCTCTGCCGGTCTCCCCGGCCCGGGAATCTGGCCGCGTCTTGCAGGCGCGGGCCTTCTTGTCTGCGCGCTGATCATGCCCGAGGCGCGGAAGCAGGCAACCTCTTCCCCGGCATCCGTGCGCCGCGCGCTCGGCCTTGTGGCCGCCTGCCTTCTCTGGATTGCGCTGCTTCATCCCGCGGGGTGGCTTCCCGCCACCTTTCTTGCCGGACTTCTCGCCTGCCGCGCAGGCGGCTGCTCGATGAAGGAATCGCTTGTGCTTTCTCTTCTGCTCCCGGCGGCGCTCTGGCTCGGGCTGGAACGCCTGCTTCAGTACGATCTGCCCGGCGGCGCGCTCTTCTCCCTTGTCTTCGGAGGCTGACATGGACGCCTCTGTTGCCGATCCCTCCCTGTTTTCCGGCGTTCTTGCCGGCATGGCGGCCGCAGCTTCCCTCAAGCTCTGGCTGCTCGTGCTTGCGGGCGTGTTTCTCGGCATGACCGTGGGCGTGCTGCCCGGCTTCGGCCCGCCCGCCGCCATGGCCCTGCTTTTTCCTCTGGTCTACGTGCTCGAGCCCCTTTCCGGCATTTCCATGCTTTCGGGCATTTTCTACGGGGCCAAGTACGGCGGGGCCGTCACATCCATATTAATGGGCATTCCCGGCGAAGCCGACGCCGTGGCCACGCTGTTTGAAGGGCACCCCCTCGCACTCGGCGGCAAGGCGCGTCAGGCGCTCGCCACGGCCACGCTCGCATCCTTCACGGGCGGCATGTGCGCCTCGCTCGGCATGGTGCTGCTTGCTCCCGTCCTTTCCCGGGCGGCCCTCTTCTTCGGACCTGCGGGACGGGCGGCCTTCATGGGCGGCGCGCTGCTTCTCGTCGCCCTCACCAGCCCCGGCGGCGTAAGGCGCAGCCTCTGCATGATCTTTCTCGGCCTTGTGCTCGCGCTTCCCGGCATGGCCCCCGTGTACGGCACCTCGCGCCTCACGTTCGGCTTCTGGCAGCTTTCCGAAGGCGTGGAGCTCACCTCCCTGCTGCTCGGCATGTTCGGCATAGGCGACCTGCTGGCCGCCCTGCTCTCCCCGCCGGAAAAGAAAAAGGACGGCTCCGCCGAACTCGTGCCGCCTCTCAACCGCCTGTCCGCCTTCCTGGCCGCCCTGCGCGGCAGCCTTCTCGGATTTCTGACGGGCCTTGTCCCCTGCGGCGCGGGCGTCACCGCAAGCTTTGCCTCCCACGCGCTGGAAAAACGCCTGAGCCGCCATCCGGAACAGTTCGGCAAGGGAGCATGGGAAGGCCTCGCCGGGCCCGAAGCCTCCAACAACGCCGCGGCCATGGCCTCGTTCGCCCCGCTGCTTCTGCTCGGCCTGCCCACCAACCCCATCATGGCCGCCCTGCTCGGCGCGCTCACCATCGTGGGCGTGGTGCCCGGCCCCTCCCTGCCCGAAAGTCAGCCCGGCTTCTACTGGGGGCTCATCGTCTGCCTTCTCATGGGCAACGTGCTGCTTCTCGCGCTGGGACTCGGACTCGCCGGATTCTGGGCGCGCCTGGCCCGCCTGCCCTTCCGCCTTCTGTGGCCCGTCATTCTCCTGCTCTGCCTCACGGGCTCCTATGTGGGAGCGGACGGCATATCCGGCCCCGTGCAGTGCCTCCTCTTCGGCCTGCTGTCGGTGCTTCTCAGACGCTTCGGCTGCTCGCCCGCGCCGCTGGTGCTGGCCTTCGTGCTCGGCCCTCGCCTCGAAACACACCTGTTGCAAACACTCCTCTCCTTCTGGTAACATCATCTCCTTTTTTTCACTTTTTCTGGTTCTTTTTTGCAAACTGATTGAACACTCAATGAACACCCCCTTGCAAAAATGCCGCCATTATAGTATGTTACATGGATATATCGTCAGTTGCTATGTGAAAAAAGGTTTTATGCTTGCCGATTTCTTTTTTCCCTGTAGAGATATGCAACATGAAATGGCGCACTCCACACTTCTTTTTTGCCGCTGTCTGTCTGGCTCTTCTGTCTCTTCCCGTTGTCCCCGGTGCTCTCGCCTCGGGCGGCAACGTGCAGCTCTCCATCGCCTTCAGTCCGGGAGGAGCCCTCGACGCCGTCGCCCGCACGCTTGCGCGTGAGGCGGAAAAGGAACTGGGAGAGAAGGTCATCGTGCAGAACGTTCCCGGAGGGGGCGGCATGACGGGCGTGGCCAGACTTGCGCAGTCCGAGCCCGACGGCTCCCGTCTGGCCGCCTGCGTGACCAACGCGCTCATTTTCATTCCCTTCAGAAACGACGCTCCCTACGATCCTCTCAAGGACGTGGAACCGCTGCTTGTCTTCGGACAGGCCTCTCCCGTGCTGGTGACCCGTCCCGACGCGCCGTGGAAGGACATGGACGCCTTTCTCGCCGCCACGCGGGAGAAAAACGGTGAAATGCGCATCGGCGTTCCCGGTCTGGGCACGCCCTCCCATATCGCCCTTGCCGTCATGGCCGCAAACGATCCTTCGCTCAAATGGCGCTTCGTGCCCTTCGGCGGCCCCGGCGAGGCGGAAGCCGCGCTTCTCGGCGGTCATGTGGACGCCGCGGCAAGCGGAGCCCTTCCCCGCATAAAAAACGGTCAGCTGCATCCTCTCATGGTGCTTGCGGGCACGAACCTTCCCGCTCTTCCCGGGGTACCCTCACTTACCGACAAGGGCTTTTCCGATCCCGGCCGGGGAGACTCGTCCTTCATTCTTCTCGCTCCGGCCAAAACGCCGGAAGAAACGCTGGAAAAACTTTCCCGCGCCTTTGAAAAGGCCGCGGAAAGCGAAGCCTACAGAAAGGCTCTTGAAGGCTTTTCCGTGGCTCCCGTGCTCAAAAACAGGCAGGAAGCCCGGGAATTTCTCCGCCAGGCATGGCAGGAGGAAGGAAACATTCTCAAGGCTGCGGGCATAGCCGACATGTCCGCCGCCTCCCCCAAGAAGGGGGCCGCCGGAGCATCTCTTCCTAAAGAAGAATGATTCCGACGGGATGGAGGAAAGAGTGCCGCTGTCCGACGAAAGAAGGACTGCGGACTTTTTCGTCACGGGCGCAGGCCTTCCGCATGCGTCCCTCAAACACCGTCCCGCAAGGGACAGGCTCCTCTGTCCGCGCCTCGCGGCGGTCATGAGTCAGGATAGTACCAGGAGGATACCCACATGTCTTGCAACTGCACGGCCAACCCCATTGACCTTGCTCCGCTCATGGACATTCTGAAACCCTACCGGCAGAACCCGAAAGGCGCGCTCATTCCCGTTCTGCAGCAGGCTCAGGATGTGTACGGCTATCTGCCGCAGGAAGTTCTTGAAGCCATCGCGTCGGAACTGCGCGTTCCGGTGGCGGAGGTGTTCGGCGTGGTCACGTTCTACGCTCAGTTCCATCTCAACCCGCGCGGCAAGAACATTGTCCGCGTCTGTCAGGGTACCGCCTGTCACGTCCGCGGCGGCGCCGCCATTCTGGAAGCGGTGAGCCATCACCTCGACATCAAGCCCGGCGAAACCACCAAGGACCTTAACTTCACGCTGGAAACCGTGGCCTGTCTCGGCGCCTGCGGTCTGGCTCCCGTCATGATGGTCAACGACCACACCCACGGACGCCTCACCCCCGACGACATTCCCGGCATTCTCGACAGCTACCTGGCATAAAGGAGAGGACGACATGCTTGAACTGAAACGTCTCACTTCCGTCGACGCGCTCAACAAGCTGCAGGAAGAAGCCCGGCCTCTGCTCAGCCTGCGTCATTACAACCGTGCGCCCCAGCAGGAAAAATATCAGATTCTCATCTGCGGCGGCACGGGCTGCACCTCCTCGGGCAGCATGAACATCCGCGACGCCCTGCAGGCCGCCATCGACAACCACGGTCTGCACGACCGCGTGAACATCGTGGTCACCGGCTGTCACGGCTTCTGCGAACTCGGGCCGCTCGTCATCTTCTATCCCGGCGGCATCTTCTATGTGCGCGTTCAGCCCGAAGACGCCGACGAACTCGTCACGACCACCGTGCTCGAAGGCAAGACCGTGGAGCGCCTGCACTATCAGGGCCGCACCGGCAAGACCCCTCGCCACAGCTACCGCGACATGCTCTTCTACAATCTGCAGAAGCGTCTCGTGCTGCGCAACTGCGGCCGCATCGATCCGGAAAATATTTTTGAATACATCGCGAACGGCGGCTATCAGGGCATAGCCAAGGCTCTTTCCATGGGCCGCCAGGCCACCCTTGAAGAAGTGCTGAACTCCGGCCTGCGCGGCCGCGGCGGCGCAGGCTTCCCCACCGGTCTCAAGTGGAAGTTCATGGCCGCCGAAGAAGCCGAGCCCAAGTACATGCTCTGCAACGCCGACGAAGGCGACCCCGGCGCGTTCATGGACCGCTCCGTGCTCGAAGGCGATCCCAACGCCGTCATTGAAGGCATGCTCATAGGCGCATGGGCCACCGGAGCCACCGAAGGCTACGTATACGTGCGCGCCGAATATCCGCTCGCCATCAAGCGTCTCGGCATCGCCCTCGCCGAAGCCGAGGCCCTCGGCCTCATCGGCGACAACATTCTCGGCACCTCCTTCAGCTTCCATCTGAAGATCAAGCAGGGTGCGGGCGCCTTCGTGTGCGGCGAAGAAACCGCCCTCATGCGCTCCATCGAAGGCAAGCGCGGCATGCCCCGCGTGCGTCCGCCCTTCCCGGCCAAGCGCGGCCTGTGGGAAAAGCCCACGGTGCTCAACAACGTGGAAACCTTCGCCAACGTGCCCCGCATCATCACCGACGGCGCGGAAGCCTTCCGTCAGGACGGCACCGAAAAGTCCCCGGGCACCAAGATTTTCGCGGTCACCGGCAAGGTGCGCAACACCGGCCTTGTGGAAATTCCCATGGGCGTTTCCATGCGCCACATCATTTTCGACATCTGCGCGGGCATCAAGAACGAAAAGAAGTTCAAGGCCGTGCAGATAGGCGGACCTTCCGGCGCCTGCCTGCCCGCCTCCATGCTCGACAATCCCGTGGACTATGATTCCCTCACCGCCGCAGGCGCCATGATGGGTTCCGGCGGTCTGGTCGTGGTGGACGAAGACACCTGCATGGTGGATCTCGCCCGCTTCTTCCTCACCTTCACCCAGGCCGAAAGCTGCGGCAAGTGCACGCCCTGCCGTGAAGGCAGCAAGCGCATGCTGGAAATTCTGGAACGCATCTGCGGCGGCGAAGGCCGCGACGGCGACATTGAGGAACTCGAACGCCTGGCCCACACCATGCGCACCTCCTCGCTCTGCGCCCTCGGTCAGACGGCTCCCAACCCCGTGCTCTCCACGCTGCGCTTCTTCCGTTCGGAATACGAGGCGCACATCCATGACAAGAAGTGCCCGGCCGGCGTATGCACCAAGCTGCTCCAGTACAGGATTGATCCCGAAAAGTGCAAGGGCTGCACGCTCTGCGCCCGCAACTGCCCCGTGGGCGCCATCACCGGCAAGGTGCGCGAGCCCCACCTGATCAATCCCAACAAGTGCATCAAGTGCGGCACCTGCATGGACAAGTGCAAGCACGGCGCCATCAGCCGCGTGTAAGCCCGACTTCGAGGAGAATCATCATGAGTGATACCGTTACTCTGACTATAGACGGCCAGAAAGTGACCGCCCCTGCGGACGCCACCATACTGGAAGCCGCAAAACTTGTCGGCATCAACATTCCCACGCTCTGCTACCATCCCCTGCTGCGCCCCGAAGGCTCCTGCCGCGTGTGCGTGTGCAAGGTGACGAAGGCCCGTTCCTTCATTCCCGCCTGCATCGCCAAGGTGAGCGAAGGCATGGAAGTGTTCACCAACGATCCCGAAGTGCTGGAATCGCGCAAGAACATCGTGGAACTTCTGCTCGCCAACCATCCCAAGGACTGCCTTGCCTGCTCGCGTTCCGGCAACTGCGAGCTGCAGCGCGTGGCCAACGATCTGGGCATCCGCCGCGTCCGCTACGAATACAACCGTCCTGAAATGCCGAAGGACGAAAGCAATCCCTGCATCGTGCGCGATCCGGCAAAGTGCATTCTCTGCGGCCGCTGCGTGCGCATGTGCGCCGAAGTGCAGGGCGTGAGCATCTATTCCTTCGCCTACCGCGGCCTCAACGCCCGCGTGACTCCGGCCTTCAACCTCGGTCTCGGCGAAGTGTCCTGCACCTTCTGCGGCCAGTGCCGCAAGGTGTGCCCCACGGGCGCCATCACGCTGAAGAGCGACATCGAGCGCGCCTGGCAGGCGCTGCGCGATCCGGAAAAGGTCGTCATGGTGCAGACGGCTCCCTCCGTGCGCGTGGCCATCAGCGAACCCTTCGGCGGCAAGCCCGGCGACATCGCCACCGGTCAGATGGTGAGCGCCCTGCGCCGCCTCGGCTTCGACAGGGTGTTCGACACCAACTGGTCGGCCGACCTCACCATCATGGAGGAAGGACACGAGCTCGTCGACCGCATAAAGAACGGCGGCACGCTTCCCATGATCACGAGCTGCTCACCCGGCTGGATCAACTTCATCGAGCTCTATTATCCCGACCTGCTTCCGCATCTGTCCACGGCCAAGAGCCCGCAGTCCATGTTCGGCGCCATGCTCAAGACCTACTACGCCCAGAAGCAGGGCATTGATCCTTCCAAGATCGTGTCCGTGTCCATCATGCCCTGCACCGCCAAGAAGTTCGAGGCCGCGCGTCGCGAACTTTCGGCCAGCGGCTTTGCCGACACCGACATCGTGCTCACCACCACCGAGCTCGCCCAGATGATCAAGGAAGCCAACATCAGCTTCTTCGCCCTTCCGGAAGAGGAATTCGATCCCATCATGGGCGAGGGCTCGGGCGCAGGCAACATCTTCGGCGCCACCGGCGGCGTGATGGAAGCCGCCATGCGCACCGCCTACAAGGTGATCACCGGCGAGGAGATGGAACCCATCGAACTCGACGCCGTGCGCGGCATGGAAGGCATACGCGAGGCCGAAATAGACTTCAACGGCATTCTCCGCCTCAAGGTGGCCGTGGCTCACGGTCTGGCCAACGCCCGCAAGGTCTGCGACATGATCCGCGAAGGCAATCCCCGCGGCTGGAACTTCATTGAAATCATGGCCTGCCCCGGCGGCTGCATCAACGGCGGCGGTCAGCCCATCAACCTCAATGCCGACACTCCCCGTCTGCGCATCGAGGCGCTGTACCGCAACGACCGCAACCTGCCCGTGCGCAGAAGCCACGACAACCCCGAAATACAGGCCCTGTACCGGGACTTCCTCGGCGAGCCCAACAGTCACAAGGCCCACGAACTTCTGCACACCCACTACTATGAACAGTACCGGTCCTGCCGCAGCAAGTAGGCCGACGCACTGACCTTCAGGCTCCCCGGACGTTTTCGTCCGGGGAGCTTTTTTTTCATGCAGGCTTTGACTTTTCCTTCTCTTGCCGCCAATATGAAGCCCCGCACCGGCAACATTCCGGCTCAATCTGTGGAGGATCTATGTCTGAAAATCGCTTTCTCTCCGAAATGTTCAACATACAGCCCCCGAACTGGGGCCTTCGCGGCGACCCGTATCTGTGGGAAGACATGAAAAAGGCCTTTGCCGACACGCCCTTCCCCTACAGCTCCCACGAGCTTGTCATGGACATTCACCGCATCTTCAGGGAAAAGACCGGCGAAGATCTCACCAACACCGCCCGTCCCTTTGTGGAGGCCTATGCACACGGCGGCGCATCCTCGGGCAAGGTGTCCGGCAGGTTCTGGCTCATGACGGCTATCCCGCTGCTGCTCGCCCTGCGCGACGTGGCGGAAAACAACATGGAAGAATTCGACAAGATTCTGGCCGAAGGCACGGCCCGCTTCGCCCTGCGCAGCCACCCCTGCACCCCGCAGTGATGCCAGCGAGGGGCCTTCGGCGCCATCCCTCGCCCCTGGGCGGAACGTCTGACGACACGATGGCGAAAAGCCCGGCCGTCGGGCGCAGTTTCGGCATCAGCCGCCGCGCGACACGAAAGAAAAAGGCGTCCCCTTTCTTGAAAGGGGACGCCTTTTTCCTGCAATGATGACAGTATCAGTGAACGTGCTCGCCGCGTCTGACGCGATAGATGATGGCGCAGATCATGACGATGAAATAGATGAAGATGCAGCCCACACCCACGAAGCCCTGAGGGGTGGAGTGCATGGCGCTGGTGATGAGTTCTCCCATACGTGTGCTCCTCGAAAAGTCTGGACGGCCTTCCGGCCGGTATGCCGGAATCAGCTTTCACCTTCTCCCAAGCCCGGCAAAAAGTCAAGGAGCCCCGCCGGAACGACTTGATGCCGCGTCACTTTTCCTCCGCACGCCGTGCGGCAGTACGAACACGAACACAAGGACGCTGCGCTTCTTCCCCTCCAGGAACCGACGGCGCCATGCCCCGCCGCGACGATGGCGGAACGCATGGCGGCCCGGAGCCCGGCCTTCCGCATGGACTCGAACGAAGGCAGCGGGCTTTCCGCCTTCCCCCGAATTCCGGCTTTTGCCTTTCCGCCTCCGCCCTGCTATGATGCCCCATCACTTTTCAGGAGAATCCCCATGGAATACGACAGGAACGACACGCTGGAAATGGATCTGCACGGCCTTTCTCCCGACGGCAGAACCGTGGGGCGCAGCCCGGAAGGAATGACGATCTTCGTCCGGGGCGGACTTCCCGGCGAACGCGTTCTTGTCCGTCTGAGTCATGTCAAAAAACGCATGGCCGAAGCCGAGCTTGTCCGCGTGCTGAAGCCGTCTTCCGATGAACGTCCCGCGCCGTGCGTCCATGCCGAAGACTGCGGCGGCTGTCCCTGGCAGAGACTGCCCGGCGAGCGGCAGCTTGTGTGGAAAGGACGCATCGTGCAGGACGCCCTGCGCCGCCTCGGACGGCTGGAGCTGCCGGAAGGCGTGATTCGTCCGGCTCTCGGCGTCGGCGACAAGGCGGAATGGGGATACCGGAACAAGATGGAATTCGCCTTTGCGCAGGATGAAAACGGCGGAACGCGGCTCGGTCTGCGGGCGCGCTCGTCCCGCGCCGTCACGGAAGTGACGCATTGCCTGCTTCAGACGCCCCGAACCATGGCGGTGCTGGAAGAGATGCGCGGCCTGTGCCGCCGCTTCGGCCTGCGTGCCGCGCCATCCGGCAGAACAGGAAGGGAAAGATCCCCGAAGAAGAAAGGCTTCAGCAGCTCGGTGCGTCAGAACGACATTCTGCGCTTTGCCGTCATCCGCGAGCCCCGTGCAGGAGGATGCCTTGTGGAACTCATCACCCTGCCCTCGCCTCAGGAGGCCGCGAACGTCAGGAAGATAGGCGAGGCGCTCATGGACGCCGGACTCGGCGTGACGGGCTTCGTGCACAGCCTGCGTGCGGATGAAGCCGACATCGCCTACGGCGAAGAAACCGCGTTCACGCTGGGCGAAGCGCGCCTTTCCGAGACTCTGCGCCTTCAGGGCCGCGACGTGACCTTCACCCTCGATCACAATTCCTTCTTCCAGGTAAACAGCGCGGCGGCCGAGCTGCTTTACAACACGGCCGCAGACCTCGCCTCGTCCCTGTTTTCCGGCAAAGACGGCCTCTGGGGTCAGGAATGCTGGGACATCTACTGCGGCGCGGGCGGACTTGCGCTGACCATGAGCCCGCATTTCGCGCGCGTGTTCGGCATGGAAAGCGTGGCACAGGCCGTGGAACTGGCCTCCTTCAACGCCAAAAACCTTGGCGAAGACACGAAGTTCCGCTTCGTATGCGGCGACGCCGCACGGCTTGAGAGCATTTTCCGGGAAAGAGGCGTGCCCGACCTCGTCGTTACCGATCCGCCGCGCGCGGGCATGGAAGAGCGAACCGTGCAGGCTCTGCTCAAGCACCGGCCTCCGCGCCTCGTGCTCGTGTCCTGCAATCCCGCCACGCTGGCCCGTGATCTGGCCCTGCTCTCCCAGGCCTATGACATACGCGTCGTGCAGCCCGTGGACCTTTTTCCGCAAACTCCCCATGTGGAGACCGTGGCCGCGCTGTCGCTCGCTGTGCAGAAAACTGAAAAGCCCCGCAGGCCGTAGGAAGGCCGCTTTCCGTGCCCGCACAAAAACGCGTTCGTCACGCGTCGCCTCTTTCCATGCGCTCTCTGCGCTCTCTCTGAAAGCGGACCACAAGAAAGCTCGCCAGCACCCGCATCTGCGTGTCGTCGTCAATGGCGTAACGGGGATTGTCCACGCCCACGAAGCCGACCACACGCCCCTCTTCCATGAGCGGCACGGCGATCAGACGCTGAATCTCCTGACTCTCAAGCAGCTCCCATTCAAGCGGTGAGCGACTCCTGAGCGGTTCCGTATTGTAGATGACGACGGCCTTGTCGTGCAGGAAAAGTTCCATCCAGCGGGACAGCGCTTGCGGCGGCACCTGCTGCAGATTCTCCTTCTGAGGCGTGATGCCGGAAGCGCACCACTCGAAGGTATTGTCCCAGAATTCGGGTCTCGAAGGCGAAGGCTCAAAGAGATAGGCCCGATCAGCCCTGTAGAATTCTCCTACCGAGGCCAGCACCAGATCCACGGCACGGCTCCAGACCCTCTGGCGATGCAGCACATCCACGTAGCCGGTGATGCGTCTTGCAAAATCCAGACGGGCCTGAGCCTTCCGGCTGACGTACTCCCTCCTTGTGATGTCCATGCCGACCTGAAGACGCAAGGTTCTCTCGCCCATCTTCAGCAGCTTGTCCTTCAGGAGAAAATGCCTGTCGCAGTAACTGTTCCAGTCCTCCCATATGTGAAAGGAGTCATGACGCAGCTCGGCATTGGGACAGAAGCTGCAGGGAGCATCCAGTCCCCGCAGCGCCTCATAGCATTTCCGTCCCCGGTAGTCCCTGACGCCGAAGACTCTTTTCCCCGCCGCATTGAGGTAATATATCTCATGCGTCAGAACATCGCACAGGGAAATGATGTCCTCGGTCTTCTCCAGTATGGTGTGCTCAAGCGCATACCTGTCACCGGAAGAGAGATCCTGCCGGACGGAAAGAGCCTCCCTTCCCCCGGCGTCAGGACAGAATCCGGGCTCCAGATACCTCTTTCTGAGCACAAATTTCTCAGGGGACACGGGCCTTGCAAAAAAATACCCCTGATAGAGCGCCGGATGAAGGGGCTCCAGCACGGCCAGTTCTTCGGAGTTCTCCACGCCTTCGCAGCATACGCGGATGCTGCCGCTGGCGGCCAGTTCGATGATGTTGGACAAAAGACGCAGATTGTAGGCGCTGTGCTGAATGTCCCTGACGAAACAGCGGTCGATCTTTATCTCGTCGATGGACAGTTCCTTCAGCCAGCTCAGACTGGAATAGCCGGTTCCGAAATCATCCACGGCAATCTCTATGCCCTCCTCCTTCCAGGCGCTGAACACGGCGTTCAGATACGGATAGTTCTGAAGCTCCCTGCCTTCCGTGACCTCGACGGCAAGAGCGCTTCCGGGAAGACCGCTCGCCCGGAGCAGGTTCAGAACGTCGTTCTGAATTTCCGCCTGCCCCAGCTGCCGGTAGGACATGTTGATGCTGACGCGAAAGTCGGGAATCGTCCGCCTCCAGATGCGGCACTGCTCCAGCGCCTTTCGGATGATCCACTCGCCTACCGGCACGATCAGACCGCTCTGCTCCAGCACCGGGATGCACTCGTCCGGGGAAATGACGCCCCTTCGGGAAGAACGGAACCGAAGCAGCGCCTCCGCTCCCGCCAGCTCAAAAGTTTCAGAACGAATCTGTGCCTGATAGAGAAGAAAAAATCCCGAAAAATCGTTTCTTACGGCGTTCTCCATTTCCTCAAGCAGTTCCAGGGCGGCAATCTTCCGCTCATAGTCCTCGGGCATGAAGAAGCAAAGCCGGTTCTTTCCCGACTTTTTTGCGGCCTCCAGAGAACTCTCGGCATACTGCAGGAGCATTTCGCTCTCGGGAACCTGATACTTCTGCAGCGGAACGCAGCCGCCGGAAATGGTGCACTCGCCTTCAAGACTTCTCTGCACCGTCCGAAAATAGGCCTTCACCTGCGCGTCGTCCGTCTCCGGCAGAAGGATGCAGAAGCAGTTGCCGTTGATCCGGCATGCCCGCTGATCTCCGGTGCAGGCGTCATTCATGGCGTCCCTGAGCACTTCAAGAACGCCGTTGCCGCACTCCCGGCCGTATTTCAGATTTATCCGGCTCAGGTCGTCCACGTTCACCATCAGAAGATGGCCGCTCCGCCCCTGACGATGGGCCTTTTCCATCTCATGCAGCCACGCCGTCTGACAACTGTCCCTGACGGGCTGCTCCCGATAATCCTGCGCCGATATCGTTCCCAGAAAAAAAATCGCCCGGCCGCCGTCATCGAAATAGCATTTTCCCTTGCTGCTGAACCATATCAGCTGTCCGAAACGGTTCCGCATGCGGTAGTTGAAATGATAATGCTGCCGCTCTCTGCGGAACGAGCCGGAGACATAGCGCTTCAGTCTGGCGCCGTCCGCGGGGTATATCACCCGGTACCACTCGTCCAGCGAACAGACCGAACCGGGAATCATCACCGTTATTTTCTGAATATTCTCGGAAAAGCAAAACTTTTTTTCCACAAAGGAATAGTACTGATAACACTCCCCCGTACTGTCTCCAAAATGGTTCAGCATCTGCTGACGAAGCTCACTGTTGTTCCAAAGACTATCCATCGACTCTTCTCTTTACTCTATTCATGCGGAACTACGCCGCCTCATAAACATATCCCGGCCGTTTCCGGCGGCAAGTCATTTTTTCTCTGCGAAAAACTTGTCTTATCCTATATCAGACCGCGCCGACATACAAGATGAGGCTCTTTTATCTCCATGCCGGCCTTTTCGTTATAAAAGATATTTCCGGCTCTGCCTGTCCCAGAAGAGGCGCAGCGGCCGATGCAGCGTTCTGCGGGACACCGCCGGACGCACTGCCCCTATCTGCCCGCTTTCCGCCTAAAGAAAGACAGGCGCAAAACGCAACCAGAGGGCACGACCGGCAAAACGGCCACGGCGCGGCAGTCCGCACGGCGAAGGCCCGGCACGGCAACCTCCCGCCTTCTTTGAAGGCCGAAGAACTTAAGATACACTCGTTGCAACGACCCCTTTCCTTTTGGAACGGCATGCGTCCCGCCGCGCATGCCCGCCGCTGCACAAGACGCGTCCCTCCTGCGTTTCCAGAGCACGAAACCGCGCCTTCGGCAAAACATACGCCCCGTCTTCAGGGGCCGGAGGTACCCGAATGAGACAATGCATGGATTCCGAAAATCTGCACCGCCGCCTGAAAAAGATCATAGGGCAGGTGCAGGCCATCGACCGCATGATCGACGAGGACGTTCCCTGCGAAGACGTGCTTGCCCAGATAAACGCCGCCAAGTCCGCCCTGCACAAGGCCGGTCAGGTAGTGCTCGAAGGGCACATACGCCACTGCGTCCGGGACGGCATAGAACACGGCGACGCCGACCAGACCATCGCCAGCTTCACCAAGGCCGTGGAGCGCTTCGCCAACATGAACTGACCCCGACCGCGCATCGGCGCGCCCTTTTCACCTTCCGGTTCCGTCCCTCATCGGCGCGCCGTCCCTCTCCGTCTTGACTAACCTATACCCCTATAGGTATATTACGCGCATGACTCCAGCAAGGAGAACCGCATGACCAAGACGGACCTTGTGTCGCTCTGGCACGATTTCAAAACGGAACTTCTCTGTCTCCTCATTTCCGGCATAGCGCTGCTCTTCAGCATGGTCATGCCGGAGGCCTTTCCCGTCGATCCCGCCTGGGCCGCCATCGTGCTCTGCGGCGCCCCCATCGTGAAGGAGGCCGTCGTCGGCCTCGTCACGGCCTTCGACGTCAAGGCGGACGTCCTTGTGGCCACGGCGCTCGTCGCTTCCGTCGTCATCGGCGAAGACTTTGCCGCCGGCGAAGTGGCCTTCATCATGCAGCTCGGCGCGCTTCTGGAAGAAGTCACTACGGCGCGGGCCCGCGCAGGCATTGAAAAGCTGGTCCGGCTCAGTCCGCAGACAGCCCGCGTGCTCAAAGACGGCAAAGAGATCATGACGCCTGCCGAAAACGTGCTCGAAGGCGACAGGCTGCGCGTTCTTCCCGGTGAGACCATTCCCGCGGACGGCGTCGTCATTGCAGGCATGAGTTCCGTGGATCAGGCGCTGCTCACCGGAGAATCCCTGCCCGTGGACAAGGCCGAAGGCGACGAGGTATACAGCGGAACCGTAAATTGCTACGGAACCTTCGACATGCGGGCTACAAAAGGCGGTAAGGACGGATCCATTCAGCGCATGATCCGGCTGGTGCAGTCCGCGGACGCAGGCAAGGCCAAAGTCGTGCGCCTTGCCGACCGCTGGGCCACGTGGATTGTTGCGGGAGCGTTTTCCGCCGCGCTTGCCGCCTGGCTTGTCACCGGAGAAATCATACGCGCCGTCACCATTCTCGTGGTCTTCTGCCCCTGCTCGCTCGTGCTGGCCACTCCTACGGCCATTGTGGCGGCCATAGGCAATCTTACCAGACACGGCATGCTCGTGCGCGAAGGCGACGCGCTGGAGCGCCTTGCCGACGTGAACATTTGCGCCTTCGACAAGACGGGCACGCTCACCATGGGCACGCCCTCCGTGCGCGCCGTCCAGAGCCTGCGCGGCGACATGACGCCAGCCGGGCTGTACCGCATGGCCGCAGCGGCGGAACAGCGTTCGGAACACCCGCTCGGACGCGCCGTGGTGCGGGGCTTTCAGACGTCGCATGACGCGACGCTTCCCGAAGCTGAAAACTTCCGCATGACTCCGGGACGCGGCGTGCGTGCCGTGGTCGAAGGAAGCGACGTGCTGGCAGGCAACGCCGCCTTTCTCACGGAACTGGGAGCCGCCCCTTCCGACCGGGCACTGAAGGATGCCGCAAGCTTCGTGACCGAGGGCTGCACCGTCATATGGCTGGCCGTGGACGGCGCCGCAGCGGGCTTCATCGCCCTTTCCGACACCATGCGACCAGAGGCCAAAGCCACGGTACAGGCTCTGAAAAGCGCGCACATCACGCCCGTGCTGCTCACCGGAGACCATGAAAACGCGGCCCGTCACATGGCCGAAGCACTGGGCATACGCGAATGGCACGCCGAATGTCTGCCCGAAGACAAAATGCGCTTCATGGAGGAGCATGATCGCGTCTGCATGACGGGCGACGGCATCAACGACGCCCCGGCTCTGAAAAGAGCATACGTCGGCATGGCCATGGGCGGCATGGGCAGCGACATCGCCGTGGATGCCGCGGACATCGTGCTCGTCCGCGACGGCATAGGCGAAGTACCCCATGCCGTTCGTCTTTCCCGACGCATGATGCAGGCCATACGCTTCAATCTCACCTTTTCCATGGCGCTGAACTTTGCCGCCATCATTCTGGCCGCTCTGGGACTGCTGACCCCCGTGACGGGCGCGCTTGTCCACAACGCCGGCTCCGTGGCCGTCATCCTCCATTCGGCGCTGCTTCTGAAATGGGAGTTCCGAGGCTGAAATATCTTGTATTTTCTCCAGAAAAGAGGCCCGTCCCGGGCCTCTTGCTATTTTTTCAGGAACCCGTAAAGAAGACTCATAGACCATCACCTTTCATTCAGGGGTTCCCATGCTCTTCAGCTGGAAAGACGACTCAAAAACCATTCTTGTCGTATGCCTGGCCTCACTGCTCATGGCACTCAACATCAACACCTTCGTGCAGACCGGCGGACTCTATCCCGGCGGCGCGACCGGCCTCACCATTCTCATTCAGCGCCTTGCGGAAAGATTTCTGAACATCCATCTCTCCTTCGCCGTGGTCAACTTCCTGCTGAACATGATCCCCATCTACATAGGGTTCCGCTACATCGGCAAGAAGTTCACGCTGTATTCCTGCCTGATGATCGTGCTCACCGGCATTCTGACCGATCTCATCCCTTCCTGCATCATCACCTACGACACGCTGCTCATCAGCATTTTCGGCGGCATCATCAACGGCTTTTCCATCAGTCTGTGCCTGCGCATGGACACCACGAGCGGCGGCACGGACTTCATCGCCATCTACCTTTCCCAGAAAAAAGGCATCGACGCCTGGAACATCGTCCTCTATTTCAACGTCGT
This sequence comes from bacterium, assembly GCA_037230945.1. GTDB lineage: Bacteria > Desulfobacterota > Desulfovibrionia > Desulfovibrionales > Desulfovibrionaceae > Mailhella. The sequence continues at coordinate 141,520 of JAXUUT010000081.1, read as the reverse complement.
CCTTCTGGTCGTGGCCGGCTTCTCCTTCGGCTGGGACAAGGCGCTCTACTCCATCATCTTCCAGTACACCACCACGCAGGTGGTGCACACCCTTTACAAGCGCTATCAGAAAAAGACGCTCTTCATCGTCACGGACAACCCGCAGAAGGTGTGCGAAGTCATTTACGCCACATCGCGACACGGCGCGACCATACTCAGGGGCGAGGGATCCTTCCATCTCAAGGAACGCAGTCTCGTCTATTCCGTCGTTTCCAGCGACGAAAGCAAGAAGGTCGTGCACGCCGTGCGCGAAGTCGATCCCCATTCCTTCATCAACACCATAAAGACGCAGGAACTCAAAGGACTTTTCTATCAGCGTCCCACCCTGTAGCGTTCAGCAACGGTGCAGTTCCGGGGGCACACGCTTCCGCCGTTCATGGATTGCGGGCTCTGTGCATGGCATGCCGGTCTCAAACCCGGTCATGACGCAGGGCCCCCTTTTTTATCAGAAGAGGCTTCCGCCCCCCTGAAAAACGCCGCAGAAAAGGGATGTTCCTGCCCGACAGCCGGACGGCGAGGGGATGCGTCCGCCGTATGCTCACGAGATTGCGCCGCACGAACCTGCACGTTCACGGTCTCTTGCCGTGTCCACAGGCAAGGCGTCGCTTCCCCGGCTCTTCGCTGCATGCCTGCCGGGAGAAAACGTTCCCGCTTCTGGAACGACGACGTTCCCGCCGCACGACCGGAAAAAGCGCTTCGGACGACAGGCGTCGTTCCACGGAAAGTCAGCGCATGACCTTCCGAAAAAGAAAATACTCCTCCATGCCGGGCATGGGCAGCCCGTTCCGGCACAGAGGAATCACAAGGTCGGGATCCCGATGACGGGCGTTGAAGAACTCAACGATGTGAAAGCCGCATTTGTTCACGTAAAAATGGATGTTCCTCTTTTCAAAGTACGGCGTCACCGTTTCCCATACTCTTGTCTGCGGATACATGGCCTCAAGCGCCCGCCATGCCGCCAGTCCCAGGCCCCTGCCGTGACAGGACGGAGAAAGAAAGAACAGATCAAGCACGTTATGCCCGCTTGTCTCATCAATGCTCACCACCGCGCCGCCCACGCGCGACTCTCCCTGCACGACGTGCCATACCGCCGCTCCGGGAGCGCTGAACGAGGCCATCACTTCCTCATCCGACGGAACAGGCCCGTAATCACTTCTTCCGAAAGTCTCCTGAACCGCGGGAGCAAAGGCCTCCTGCAACGCCAGCATCATGTCCCGAAAATCCTCCGGGCGAGCCTTCACCAGGCGAACCATCGCGTCTGCCATCGTGCTTTCTCCTCATGGATACCAAGACTGCATGAGGGCTGCGGCAAAGTCAAATCTTCCTGAAAGGCGCCTGAACATCCAAGACGGCTCTTAGAACCGGCACGCCCGTGGACAGCTCCGGCGACCGGCGTTTGCCAGTGGTCCGCCTTTTCCCGCAAGGAGCCCGGACGCATGGCGAAGAAACAGACTCTTCAGCGGAAAGCTCCTGTTCTGTGTCTGAAGACACAGTCATTCCGCCGTGTTTTCCCTATGGTTCTTCCCGCCGGAAGTCCTTGCGGCACGGGAGAACTCATGATCAACGTACTGAAAAAAATGCGCGGCGGAGGAAAAACGCCGCCCCGGACCTGCATGAAGGAAATTCTTCTCTCATGGCTGGGAAGCTGCATTTCCATCGCCCTCATCGCCCTGCTCGAACGACACGTGACCAGAAGCACCGGATTTCCTCTGCTCATCGGCTCCTTCGGAGCCTCGGCCGTGCTGGCCTTCGGGGCCATCCAGAGCCCTCTGGCGCAGCCGCGCAATCTGGTGGGCGGACACTTCGTTTCCGCGCTCACGGGCGTCACCATAGGCCTGCTCTTTCCTGATTCAGCATGGCTCGCCGCCTGCCTTGCCGTGTCCACGGCCATTGCCGTCATGCTCATGACCGGAACGCTCCATCCGCCCGGAGGAGCCACGGCCCTCATCGCCGTCACCGGAGGGGAAGGCATAAGGCAGCTCGGCTACTGGTACGCCCTTGTGCCGTGTCTGACCGGAGCCTGTCTCATGCTGATTGTCGCGCTCATCGTCAACAATGTTCCCCATTCGCGCCGCTATCCTCTCTACTGGTGGTGACGCCGATCATCCCTTCTGCCAGGGAACGTTTTTTCGGAAACGTTCCTTTTTTGTTCTCACAAGCCTCCCCCCGGAACAGCATTGTTTTTTTTCCTTCTCCCGGCTCCTGCTCCCGCAGACGGCCCCCCCTTTGAAAAAACGCCTTTTGCGTGCAATATGAAAACGTACCGGCAAACCTTTCCACGCCATGCGGCAATACAAAAATTTCATATGGTTATAGAAAACGGCACGCCATTTGCATACAAAGGAACGTCTTTTTGAAAGCGGCGGGAAAAAGGATTTCTCATGAACAAGGATTTGTTGTGCTCCTCCGAGGTGTTTGAAAAAAGCATACCGGAACTTGAAGCCATGATGCAGGACGGCACGCTCACGTCCGAAGCGCTGGTACGGTATTACCTGAGACGCATCAAAGTATACGACGGCTGCCTCAACGCCATGATAACCGTCAATCCGGCCGCGCTTGAGGAAGCGCGACGCAAGGATGCTGAACGGGCCGCAGGCGGCCCCGTCGGACCTCTGCACGGCATTCCCCTCGTGCTCAAGGACAACTTCGACACGAAAGACATGAAAACGACCAGCGGCGCTCTTGCCTTCAAAGATCTTCAGCCGAAGCGGGACGCTTTTACCGTGCGCAGGCTCCGCGAAGCGGGAGCCGTCATCTTGGGCAAGACCAATCTCACGGAACTGGCCAATCACGGCATGACCATCAGTTCTCTGGGAGGACAGACGCTCAACCCCTACGATCTCACGCGTACGCCGGGCGGCTCCTCCGGCGGCACGGGAGCGGCCGTGGCGGCAGACTTCGCCACGGCCGGCACCGGTTCGGACACGGTCAACTCCATCCGCTCGCCTTCCAGCGCCAACAGTCTGGTAGGCATACGTCCCACACGAGGACTGGTGAGCCGCACCGGCATTTCTCCCTGTTCCGACCTTCAGGATCAGGGCGGGCCCATAGCCCGCAGCGTGACTGATGCGGCCCTGCTGCTCGGCGTCATGGCGGGCTTTGATCCTGCCGATGCCAGCACCGCCCCCATGAAGGACAAAAAGGTGCCCGACTACAGGAAGGCGCTCAGGAACGACGCCCTGCAGGGCAGAAGGCTGGCGCTTCTGACCACCAATCTCGGCAGCGACCCGGACGTTCTGCGCATCATGGCGACCGCCGTCCGAGACTTTGAAACGCTGGGCGCCAGCGTGACGCGCGTGGACATTCCCGAACTTCGGATTTCGGATCTCCTCGAAAACAACGACGTGCAGCGCTGGGAACAGAGCACGTGCCTGAACCGTTATCTGAAGGAACTCGGCGACGCCGCTCCCGTCGGGGATATCAGGAAATACGTGGCCACAGGCCTCATCACGCCCTCCGTCGCCCTGGACATGGCGCAAAAGGCCGCGGAAATCAATCCAGCGGACAATCCGGAATACAGAACCCGCCTTGAGAAAAACGCACGGCTGCATGAGCTCGTCGTCTCATTCATGACCGAACACGGCATAGACGCCTTTCTCTATCCTCTCCAGTCCATACTTGTGGTGCACACAAACGACGCCCGCGGTCAGGCCGGACGCAACGGTCTCATGGCCTCCGTCATGGGACTTCCCGCCATTACGCTGCCCGGCGGTTTTTCCGCCGTCACGCCCACCGCTCCCCTCGGCGTCCCCGTAGGCGTGGAACTCATGGGACGACCGTTCAGCGAAGAGACGCTCATCGGCATGGGCTACGCCTACGAACAGGCGACCCGCCACCGCAGACCTCCGGCGGCCTTCCCGGATCTGGACTTCTCGTCCGTTTCCGTGGACTGACGTTTGCAGAGACTCCTTCACCTGCCTCCTTCCAGGACAAAAGGAGCCGGCCCTTCCGGGCCGGCTCCCGCAATCTTCAGAATACAGGGAAACGCGGTCGGCACGTTCCCCCGTACCCGAAGAAATTACTTCATCCAGGGAAGCATATTGTAAAGACAGACGGCAATGAGACCGCCGACCAGGGGGCCGACCATGGGCACGACGGCGTAATCCCAGTGAGAGCTTCCCTTGCCCCGGATGGGAAGAACGGTATGGGCCAGACGGGGGCCCCAGTCACGGGCGGGGTTGATGGCATATCCGGTCAGACCACCGAGGCTCATGCCGATGGACACGATGATGCCGAACACCAGAATGTAGTTCACGCCGCCGGGCATGTTGGGCACCTGATTCAGGCCGAGAATGGCGAAGACGAGAACGAAGGTACCGATGATTTCGCTGAGGAAGTTGCGGAAGCGGTTGGGCACGGCGGGCGACGTGCAGAACACGCCGCGCTTGATGTTGGGATCATCGGTGGCGTCGAACTGATCCTTGAACAGAGCATACACAAGACACGCGCCGACGAAGGCTCCGGCCATCTGTGCGATGCAGTAACCGGGAACCATGCCCCAGCTGAAGTAGCCGCCTGCGGCAAGTGCGATGGTCAGCGCAGGATTGAAGTGCGCGCCGGAAGCCGCGCCGAAAGTGAATGCGGGGAGCATGACGGCAAGACCCCAGGCGAAGGTGATCTGAACGGCTCCGGCACCCTTCATGCCGGACCGGTTCAGATTGACGTTGGCAACGACGCCGTCGCCGAGAAGAATCAGGATCATGGTTCCGAAAAATTCAGCAAGATAAGGCATATAGACTACTCACACGATATGTTTTCTTCAGATGAACGGGAAAGGCTCTTCCCTTTCTGAACATAAGGGAGGAACCGGTCTGCCCTGAACAAAGGGCGAATACGAAGACCCGCCCCGCTTTTGACCTCCCCGCGGCGGCTTCCGAAGGGAAGCCTCCACGGAGAGAACGCGGTCGTTGTGCTTGCAAAAGCCGTGCGTTCTGAAAAGGACTAGTCTTCTTCGCGGGCCCAGCTGTAGGCACACTTCACGGCCTTCTTCCAGCCGCGTACCTTCTTGTCACGCTCCACACGGGTAATCTTGGGTCCGAACACCTTGTCGCTGGCCCAGTTGCGGATGACGTCTTCCTTGTTCTTCCAGTAGCCGACGGCCAGACCTGCCAGATAGGCCGCGCCCATGGCCGTGGTTTCCACGCACACGGGACGGTTGACGGGGGCCTGGTTGATGTCGGCCTGCATCTGCATGAGAAGGTTGTTGGCGGAAGCGCCTCCATCCACCTTGAGGGAGGTCATCTTGATGCCGGAATCGGCTTCCATGGCGCCGAGCACCTCGTAGGTCTGATAGGCCAGAGATTCCAGCGTGGCGCGGATGATGTGATAACGGTTCACGCCGCGGGTAAGGCCCACGATGGCGCCGCGGGCATAAGGATCCCAGTGGGGAGCTCCGAGACCGGTAAAGGCGGGCACCACATAGCAGCCGTTGGTGTCCTTCACCTTCTTGGCGAAGTATTCGGAGTCGGAAGCGGAATCCAGCACGCGAAGCTGATCGCGCAGCCACTGAATGGCGGAACCGGCCACGAAGATGGAACCTTCAAGCGCATAGTTCACCTTGCCGTCCAGTCCCCAGGCGATGGTGGTCACAAGACCGTTCTTGGAGAAAATGGGCTTCTCGCCGGTGTTCATGAGCATGAAGCAGCCGGTACCGTAGGTGTTCTTGGCCTCGCCGGGCTCAAAGCAGGTCTGTCCGAAAAGGGCCGCCTGCTGATCGCCGGCTGCGCCCGCAATGGGAATGACGCCGCCGAACAGTTCCTGCACGGTTTCTCCGTACACGCAGCTTGAAGGACGGGCCTCGGGCAGCATGCTCGCGGGAATGCCCATCTCGGCCATGATCTCTTCATCCCACTTCAGATCCACGATGTTGAAGAGCATGGTACGGGCAGCATTGGAATAGTCGGTAATGTGCACCTTGCCGCCGGTGAGCTTCCAGATGAGCCAGGTTTCCACAGTGCCGAACAGAAGCTGACCGGCTTCGGCCTTTTCTCTTGCTCCGGGCACGTTTTCCAGAATCCAGCGGATCTTCGTGCCGGAAAAATACGGGTCGATGACCAGACCGGTCTTGGCACGGAAGGACTCGGTAAGCCCCTTGGCACGCAGGCTGTCGCAGTATTCGGCCGTGCGGCGGTCCTGCCATACGATGGCGTGATGGATGGGCTCCCCGGTTTCCTTGTCCCACACTATGGTGGTTTCGCGCTGGTTGGTGATGCCTATGGCGGCAATGTCCTCGGCCGTGGCGTCTATCTTTGCCAGAGCTTCGGCCGCCACGGCGTACTGGGTGAGCCATATTTCCATGGCATCGTGCTCCACCCAGCCGGGCTGGGGGAAGTACTGGGTGAACTCTTTCTGTGCGACGCTGCAGGCCTCTCCTTTCTCATTGAACAGAATGCAGCGATTGGATGTCGTGCCCGCATCCAGTGCCATCACATACTTGGACATAACCAAATCCTCCTTTCCGATGCTGTGCGGCCAAAGCGGGAGCCTTTACTTCATGATATGCAAAAAAAAGGCAGAAATACATGAAAGTCTCTGTCATTCTTTATAAAAATCATGCAATAAAAACAGGTTGCCGCAATCGTCCAACCATGCTCCGCGCTTCCCGTCCTTCAATTGTTAGTGTTATCTCTATAATACAAATATTTCATGAAAATGGCAATAAATTAACAATTATGACATTTCTTCATATACGCGAAACATATGGATGCATCATTGCAGCAAAGAGAGAAAAGCAAAGTATGTTCAACAGATATACAGTTATCACGTCAAGAAACATATAAAAAAAGGCCTCTTCCTTCCGGAAGAGGCCTTTATCTGCGCCTGAAAGGCACGATCACAGCACCTGATTCAAGAACTGCTGAAGTCTGGGGTGCTTGGGATGTTCGTAGATGTCCTCAGGTGATCCGACTTCAAGAATCTGCCCCTTGTCCATGAACACCACCACGTCGGCCACGGTCCGGGCAAAGCCCATTTCGTGGGTAACGCATATCATGGTCATGCCGTCGCGGGCAAGATTCACCATGACGTCGAGCACTTCACCCACCATTTCGGGATCAAGCGCCGACGTGGGCTCGTCGAAAAGCATGAGCTCGGGCTGCATGGCGAGCGCCCTGGCAATGGCCACGCGCTGCTGCTGTCCGCCGGAAAGCATGGAAGGGTACACATTGGCCTTGTCGCTGATGCCCACCTTGTTCAGAAGCTTGAGCGCCAGTTCCTCGGCCTCCTTTCTGGGCATGCCGCGCAGTCTGCACGGGGCCATGGTGAGATTCTGCAGCACGGTCTTGTGCGGGAACAGATTGAACTGCTGGAACACCATGCCCAGGTTCTGACGTATCTTGTTGATGTCGTTCTTCGGATCGTTGACGTCGATGCCGTCCACGGAAATAAGCCCGCTGTTGATTTCCTCAAGTCTGTTGATGGAACGCAGAAGCGTGGACTTGCCGGAGCCGGACGGCCCGATGATGACGACGCGCTGGCCCTGATAGACGTGCAGAGAGACATCCTGCAGAGCCGGCAGCTCTCCGAAGAACTTCCACACGTGTTCGATGCGGATGATGGGTTCCGCATTACTTGCGTTTGTCATAGTAATTCAGCCTGGATTCCAGAATGCTGACCGCCTTGGAAAGCAGCAGCGTAATGATGAGGTAAATCAGAGCGATGACGGTATAGGTCTCAAAGTACAGATAGCTCTTCGCGGCAAAGCTGCGGCCGAACTGCATGAGATCGGGCATGGCCATCACGGATACCAGCGAAGTATCCTTGAGCATGGCTATGCACTCGTTGCCCACAGGCGGCACTATGGTGCGCAGAGCCTGCGGCAGCACCACGAGCAGCATGGTCTGCACCTTGTTGAACCCCAGAGAACGGGAAGCCTCGATCTGTCCCTTGGGAACGGCCATGATGCCGGCACGGAACACCTCGCCCATGTAGGCGCCGTAGCAGAAGCTGATGGCAATGACCGCCGACGTGAGACCGCTTACCTGCAGGAATTTGGCCAATGCATAGTAAATGTAGAAAATCTGCACCAGCAGCGGGATGCCGCGTATGACTTCCACATAGGTGGACGCTATCAGATTGATGATGCGGTTGTGCGAAAGCCGCCCGAGACCGGTGAGGAGGCCGAGGGGTATGGCGCAGATGATGGAAAGAATGGTTACCTCGAAGGTGACGACAAGACCGCCCGGCAGGAAGCGGAGTATTTCCAGATACGGATCGGGCCAGACGGTGCACAGCACGGTCAGCACGACCACCGCGCCCACCAGAGACAGGGACCAGGCGTTGACGAGGCTCCCCTTCTCGGAATCGGGCAGCACAAGACCGCCCGCCGGTACTTCTATCTTTCCCTCCGGGGCCATGCCGGCAGGAAGACCGTTTTCTTCATTCTCACGCATGGTTCACAATATCCTGAAACTGAAAGTGACCGTCTCTCGCAAGACTACTCGCCCAGCCACTTCTGGATGAGCTTGGCTTCAATGCCCTTGGCACGCACGGCTTCGATGCCCTTGTTCAGGCGTTCCACCAGGTCCTTGCGGTCCTTTCTCACCACAAAGCCGAAGGACTCCGTGGCTTCGGTGCGGAAGGCCACGGTCAGCTGATCGGAAAAGCCTTCCTTCTGGTTGGCATAGTAAAGGGCCACGGGAGAATCGCAGACCACGGCGTCGATGCGTTTGTTGAGCAGATCCTGCATGGCGAGACCCACGTTCTCATATTCCCGTATCGTCATGTCCACGCCGCTCTTCTGCGCCACGAAAATGCCGGTGGTGCCTATCTGGCCGCCGAGCACCTTGCCCTTGAGATCGGCAAAGCCGGTGGCGGAACCACCCTTGCGCAGCACCACGATCTGCTGCACGTCATAGTAAGGCACAGTGAAGGCGTAAGCTCTCTGGCGTTCCGGGGTGATGGTCACGGCGGAAGCGATGACATCATAGTTGCCTGCGGCAATGCCGGCAAAAATGCCGTCCCAGGCCGTCATCTTGAATTCCGCTTCCATGCCGGCTTCGGCGGCAACGGCCTTGAACATGTCCACGTCGTAGCCGACGATGTTCCTGTTGTCATCGAGAAATTCCATGGGCGGCCATTCGGGATTGGTGGCGACCACGAGCTTTTCCGCGGCCATGGCGGAGGAGCAGAGCAGAGCGGGCAGAAGAAGAGCGCACAGAAGACGACGAATCATGGAGACTCCTTGCGGGGCAAAAGGTACAGAAAAAAGGCTGAACGCTCAGCCTGCCTCATGTTCCTGCCGGTTTGCGTTCTGAATACGCCTGCCGCCGGCACGGGAATCAAACATATAATCCGTGTCACTATGAGGGATGCGGAAGAACCTGTCAAGAAAACGCCCTGCTCCGCCTTCGTATCATCACGACCGAAAACGCCGGGCAACAGGCCCTCTCCCTGCGGCCCTCCCTTCCCGAAATCTTGCTGTTCAAAAGGGAGAACTTACCGGATTAATGTTCTTTTTTTCCTTCTTCACCGTGGCGATCCACCTCTTTTTCCCAGCAAAACGCTGCCTTTTGCCGCCCTTCCGTACGCAGAAAAAACAATACAAAAAAGTTTTGTCGACCGGACGACGTTCCAGCCGGAAAACGTTCGTTTGATGACGACGAAGAAGGCCGCCCGGCCTGACGGCAGGGCGGCCTTCCGCAGTTTTCGGAAAAAGACGATTATTCCAGACCCATCTTGCGGGCGATGCTCTGGGCGGCACGACGGCCCGCGCCCATGGCCAGAATGACGGTGGCCGCACCGGTCACGATGTCGCCGCCGGCGTAGACATTGGGAATGGAAGTCTCGCCGTTTTCATCCACGGCGATGTAGCCGCGTTCCGAGAGCTTGAGGCCGGGGGTGCAGTCCAGCATGAGCGGGTTGGAACGCGTGCCGAGCGCCACGATGGCAAGATCGGTTTCCTGAATGAAGTTCTCGCCTTCCACGGGACGGGGACGGCGACGGCCGGAAGCGTCGGGCTCGCCGAGCTCCATGCGCTGCAGTTCCACGCCGGTGAGACGATTTTCCTCATCGGTGAGGAAGCGCACGGGCGCGGCCAGTTCGATAAGCTTCACGCCCTCTTCGAGCGCGTGTTCGATTTCCTCGCCGCGGGCGGGCATTTCCGCACGGGTGCGGCGGTACACGATGTGCACGCTTTCCGCACCGAGACGAAGCGCCGTACGGGCGGCGTCCATGGCCACGTTGCCCGCACCGAACACGGTGACGTGCCTGCCGGGAGCCACGGGCGTGTCATAGTCCGGGAAGGCATAGGCACGACCGAGGTTCACACGGGTAAGATATTCGTTGGCCGAAGACACGCCGATGCAGTTTTCCCCGGGCACACCGAGAAAATGCGGCAGGCCCGCGCCCACGCCGATGAACACGGCGTCATAGCCGTCCCTGAGCAGTCCGTCCACGGTAACGGTGCGGCCGCCCACGTGATTGAGACGAATGTCCACGCCCATGGAACGCAGGGCGTCCAGTTCATGCGCCACCACGTCCTTGGGCAGACGGAAGGCGGGAATGCCGTAGATGAGCACGCCGCCGGCCTCATGCAGCCCTTCAAACATGGTGACGTCGACGCCGAGACGGGCCAGATAGCCGGCGCAGGTGACGGACGAGGGGCCGGAGCCTATGCAGGCCACGCGACGACCGGTCTTCTTGATTTCGGGAGCCTTTTCAGCGGAGGCATGGTCGGCCACAAAGCGTTCGAGACGGCCGATGGCCACAGGCTGCCCCTTCTTGCCGAGAATGCACTTGCCCTCGCACTGCTTTTCCTGAGGGCACACGCGGCCGCACACGGCGGGCAGGCTGCTGGACTTGTGGATGATGCGGCTCGCCTCGTCGATGTCGCCCTTCACCACTTCGGCAATGAAGTCGGGAATGGCGATGTCCACGGGGCAGCCGGTACGACACATGGGCTTTTTGCACTGAAGGCAGCGGGTGGCTTCTTCATGAGCCATTTCAGCCGTATACCCGAGGGCGACTTCCTTGAAATTCCTGATGCGTTCCTCGGGAGCCTGGCAGGGCATATCATGACGGGGAATCTTCGCCCCGCGGGTGACTTCCTGACTCATGATCAGGCCTCCTTCTTTTCAAAACAGTTGCAGCGATGATGTTCGCGGGCCACGGCCTCCTGGGAGCGGAAGGAGCCGAGACGGCTGCGCAGCTCGGCAAAGTCCACCTTGTGGCCGTCGAACTCGGGGCCGTCCACACAGGTGAACTTCATTTCTCCGCCCACGGTCACGCGGCACGCGCCGCACATGCCGAGGCCGTCCACCATGAGCGAGTTCAGGCTCACGGTGGTGGGCACGCCATAGCCGCGGGTCAGTTCGGAGACGGCCTGCATCATGGGCACGGGGCCTACGGCCACCACTTCGGCAATGTTGACGCCCTCGCTGTCGAGACGGCCCTTCACAAGATCGGTCACGATGCCCTTCTGTCCTTCGGAACCGTCGTCCGTGGACACGAGCACCTCGTCGCAGAACAGGGAAAGCTCCTTCTCAAAAAGCAGGAGATCCTTGTTGCGCGCACCGATGCAGGCAATGACGTAGTTGCCCGCATCATGGTGTCCCTTGGCGATGTGATGCATGGCGGCCACGCCCGTGCCGCCGCCCACGCAGATGACCTTCTTCGGCGCCTCGAAGCGCTGAATGTTGGTGGCGCGGCCGAGCGGTCCGCATACGTCGTGGATGAACTGGCCTTCTTCCAGTTCCTCAAGCATCTGAGTAGAACGGCCGAGCACCAGATACACGATGGTGATGGTGCCGTGTTCCTTGTCGGTATCGGCTATGGTCAGCGGGAAACGCTCGCCCTTTTCGTCCACGCGGAGAATGACGAAATGGCCCGGACGGGCCGTGGCGGCGATCTGCGGAGCATCCAGCACGAGCTTGCTGGTGCGCCCGGGAATCAGTCTTTCCTTATGCAGAATTTTAGTGGGCATACAACCTCCATGCCTCCTTGTCGGAAAACAGCCTCGGCACGTTGAAACGACGGACGCAGCACACCATGAGGAAGATGCGGCTGCCGTAAGCGCCGCCTTCCCAAGCCTTCGGAAAAAAAAGATGCCCGAGTCGGAAAACGTTCCAAAGCCTTTCCCTCTATCCTTAGAAGCAAAAGCTCATGGCGTCAATGCCTCCCCATCTCTCAACTGGAAGCATTTCACCGGTATTCTCCATAAAAAACAAGAGGAAAGACAGAATGTGACAGTTCATGAGCGACGGGACAATCCCGTCTGACCGGAACGCGCTCCCCCGATATGGGGACGCCCCACCAGAGGATGAAAAACCTGATGCGACGAGTCGTATTCCAGAAGCTCCCCGCTCTGCAGATCGAAGTACCAGCCGTGCAGCGAAAGCCTTCCTTCTTCCACCGCATCCTTCACCCAGGGAAACGTCAGAAGATTGTCCAGGGAAAGACGCACGTTCCAAAGCTCGCAGGCGCGTGCCCTGTCGGCATCGTCCGCTCCGGGCATGGCCTCGTCCACCTTCTCCAGCGCGTGCCTCGCCACGTCCACCCACGGCCCGATGAACTCGTCGCGCTCCTCCCCTTCCGCTCCGGCCACCAGTGCATGAATGCCGCCGCAGCAGGCGTGCCCCATGATGATGATGTCCTGAACGTTGAGATGCTTGACGGCGTATTCGAGCGCCGCGCTCACGCCGTGCCGGCCCCCGTCGGGAGCATAGGGCGGCACGAGATTCGCCACGTTGCGCACCACAAAGAGATCCCCCGGGCGGCAGTCCGTAAGAAGCACGGGGTCTACTCGGGAATCACAGCAGGCGATGACGAGCGCCAGCGGATTCTGACCATTCTTGAGCGACTGAAAAAGCTCTTCTTCCGGGTCGTACCAGCGACGCTGAAAGCGCCGGAAACCGGAAGACAGCCGAAGGACGAGCGGATGCTGATGCACGGGGCGGTGTGTGCGGATGATGTGAAAAGACATGCTATCCTCGAAAAAAAAGAAGTCAGAAAATACGGGTGGAAGTGTAGCTTTCCCTTCCGCCGCAGGCAAGAGCGGAAACAGCCCTCTTGACAGCGCAGGCAAGTTTTACTATTCAGAAGGGGACGCAAAGGGGAGTAACTGGGATCATGAGTCCCGGGCAATGTCAACAGCATGGAGCGTTCGCTTCTGGCATTGCCGTCAGCCCGTCTGATGAGTGAGACCTTGCGGCAATAGTAAGTTATTGCCGGAAGGTCTTTTTTGTTTCTTCCGGCAGAAAAGGAAAACTCTGGAGGAATACATGTTCGGACACTCTCTGGTGGAAGTGGGCGTCTTTTCTCTGGTCATCATCACGTGCATGTGGATCGACCTTCGCTCCCACAACGATGACAAGCCCGTGACGGCCCGCAACGCGGCCATCTGGTCCGCCATCTGGATTTCGCTGGCCTTCGCCTTCGCCGGATACATCGGCTGGAACGAGGGCGCGGCACAGATGCAGCTGTTCATCGCCGGCTATCTGCTTGAAGAATCCCTCTCCGTCGACAACCTCTTCGTCATGATGGCCATCTTCACGTCCTTCGGCATCAAGGACGCCTATCAGCACCGCGTGCTCTTCTACGGCATTCTCGGCGCCGTGGTCATGCGCCTGCTCTTCGTGGCCGCAGGCAGCTCCCTCATCAAGATGTTCGGCCCCTACGCCCTGGCCGGTTTCGGCGTGTTCGTGCTCTGGACGGCCTGGAAGATGTTCCAGTCCCTCGGCAAGGAAAACGACGAGGACATCGACTATTCCAAGCACTGGGCCGTGCGCTGGACGCAGAAGTTCATTCCCGTCTACACGCACCTGCACGGCCACGACTTCTTCGTGCGCACCGATGAAAACGGCCACGCCGTGGAAGCTCCCAAGAAGCACGTGGAAGGCAGCACCGTCAAGCTGGCGGAAAAGCCCGTGGGCAAGATCATCTGGCGCGCCACGCCTCTGTTCCTCTGCCTGGTGGTCATAGAAATTTCCGACATCATGTTCGCCTTCGACTCCGTGCCCGCCGTGCTCGCCATCACGCCCGATCCCTTCATCGTGTATACGAGCAACATCTTCGCCATTCTCGGCCTGCGGTCCATGTTCTTCCTGCTCGCCGCCGCCAAGCGCTACCTGCGCCATCTCGAAAAGTCCGTCATCGCCATTCTGGCCTTCATCGGCGCCAAGATGCTGCTTGACGTCGCCGGCGTCATCCACCTGCCCGCCATGGTCTCCCTGAGCGTGGTGGTCGGCTTCCTCGCCCTCGGCATTCTTGCTTCCTTCCTCCCCGAAAAGAAGGCCTGAGCCTCAATCGACAGACCTTGAGCAAGGGCGGCGTCCGCAGGGGCGCCGCCCTTTCCTTTGTCCGCGTTCCGTTCCGTCTGACGTCTGCAGCACGTGACAGATAAAGGAAAAATGCGCACCGGAGCCGCAAGCCGCTCTGTTCCAGGCCTCGGGCCGCCGTCATGCGGAACCGGCCCCTTACAGCGGCGGACAGCGTTCGGGCTCGGCTCAAAGACCTGGCCCCCTGATCTCAGGCAAGACGAAAAACGGCAGCATACTGAGCGATGACGGCCATCCGCAGTCCGGCTCCAAACAGACGTAACTTGCAGAAAGACGAATGAAACGAAGAGCCTTCCCTCAGTTTCTGGCGGACGCCTCCCCAGTCTTCTGTTCAGAGCTGCCCCGCATGACCTCAGCTCGCGCCGAGAATAAATGACCTGCGCCGCCTCCGCACACCCGCCTTCTCCGCCTGTTCGCGCGGCATAAGGCCACCTTCCGCCGTGGCTTCTTCACGGCGGGCCCGCAGAGAGATTTCCGTCCTGCTCCTCTCTTTCGACACGGCATCCATGTCCTCCCTCATGAACATGTCATCGAGTGAAGAACGCTCCCGGAAGAGCTCTGCAGCATGCCCGTCCCCTGCTCTTCCCCGGTCGGACGTCGCAAGGCTCCTGAAGCCGGGTCTTCCCATCTCGCCCCCGCCCGGTCCGAGGACTCAGAGGCTTTACCCGAACGCCTTCGGATCAAGGCAGAGCGCTCCGTGCCGGGGGAAAACTCTGCGGGCAAAACCTTCTTCCGCGAGCCTGTGCAAGCGAACATCATGACGATGCTCCCGCTCTCACGCAACGTTCCGTGGGCCATGCGGCGTCCTGCACGAAGAGCAGCGCAACCGGTGTTCCCCGGCTCAGGCACAAAAAAAGCCCCCTCACATGAGGGGGCCCTTTTCCTGTCAAGGAATCAGTTTTCCCACTTGCCTTTCACATAGCGGGGAAGCTCGGTAAGCTTGCGCACCTTCACGCAGCGGAACTGGCCGCTGGTCGCTTCCTTGCGGGTCTTGCCTACGGATTCAAAGGTAAGCTCGTTGTAGGAAAGCGTGGCAACATAGTCAAAATGCTTGCTGTTGCTCTTGCGCATCTGGGCAGTGACCGTCTCCTGGTCGATTTCCGTAAATGTCGCAACATACGTGGAGCCGCGCTTCACCACCTGCGGACGCGCACGATTGACCGTCATGCGCTTGTTGGCGCTCTTGACGTACTGATGGGCAAACGTATTCAGATCAGCCTGAATCTTGGACTCGTTGGCGGCAAACGTGCTGCAGGGCGCCGCAACAAAACCGCACAGCGCGACAGCCATCAACCAATGACGAAACATCAAAAAACTCCGTTATAGAGAGAGGCCCGGATTACCGGGCCTCTCGTCAATGTCAATCAACGATTAGTTGAAGAGAATTTCCACGCGACGGTTCAGGTAGCGGCCTTCTTCGGTGGAGTTGTCGTACTTGAAGGACTTGCCCATGCCGATGGCGGTCAGCTTGGAAGCGGGCACGCCCTGCTCGACCAGATAAGCCTTAACGGCGTTGGCGCGGTTCTGGGACAGCTTCTTGTTGTAGGCGTCGGTGCCGATGGAGTCGGTCCAGCCTTCGAGGGTCACGCGCACGTTCTTTTCCTTGAGAACGGCGGCAGCTTCATCGAGGATGCCCTGAGCCTTGGCGTCAAGAGCATAGGAGTCGAAGGCAAAGTTCACGCCGTGAAGCACGAGGGCTTCTTCGGCAACGGGAGCGCCGGTGGTGTAGAACACGTCGGCCACGAACTGATTCAGAGCGTTCTGATCAGCCAGGAGGTCGGCGCCCTTCACGGACACGGAGCAGGAGTTCAGAGCGGCGATCTTGTCGAGCACGGCCTGACCTTCGGGAGTGTCGGCAAAGGAAATGACGTGGAAGCAGATGCCGGGCTGAGCCTGATAGATGGCGGCAGCTTCGGCCACAGGATCAATGCCGGTGTTGTTGGCACCGTCGGAAGCGAGCACGATGGCGGTAGGACGAGCCATGGTGGCATAGTCGCCGGAGTTGGCGGCAAAGCCGTCACCCATGGGGGTCATGCGGCCGAAAATGACGCCGTCGCTTTCAAGGGAAGAGATGCCGTCGTTCATGGCGGAACGATCCCAGTCGCCATAGGAAACGACCTGGCCGGCAGGGGCAACGGTATGCATGGACGCCTTGTAGCCGAGATCCGGAATGGCTTCATTCACGGCAGCAAGAACCTGCTTGGCAGCGGCGGCCTTGGTCATCTTGAGGTCGGGAGCCTGCATCATCATGGATCCGGACTGGTCGGCAAGCAGATCGAAGCTGTCCACCTTGCGAATCATGTCAGCGGCCTGGGCAGCAGAGGCAATCCCCATCACCAGAGCCGCGACAGCCAGCGCATTACGAAACACTTTCATGGAATCCTCCATTACTTAAAATGTTATGGCAAACTCAGATGTCCTATCTCTATCAGAGCCATTTCCGGCAGGCAAGTAGAAAAAAGGCGAAAGAGAAAAACTCTTTCGCCTTTCCTAACAGTCGTTAGGCGACCTGTGGTCGAATCAAACGGCCTACACGCAGCCGGTGGGCTTGGGCAGACCAGCCATCTTGCAGGCGCCCTTGCCGGGGCCGGAGGGGAACAGCTCGTAGATTTCCTTCAGCTTGTAGCCGGTGTTCTTGGACATGATACGCACCATGGGGGCGATACCATTCTTCTTGTAGTAGTCCTGCAGGAAATCAATAACCTTATGATGATCGGCGGTGAGTTCCGGAATACCTTCAGATTCCTTCACGTATTCCAGCCATTCAGGGCACCAGTCTTCGAAACGAAGCAGGAAGCCGTCTTCGTCGACTTCAAAGGTTTTTCCCTGGAAAGAAACTTCAGCCATGCGCGTCCTCCTTGGACATGTTGGGACTGTGGGGAAATTGTCTGCGTTGTGCGCAGACTCACATACATACAAAAAAGGAAAAAGACGTTCCTTCTGTTCAGGGAGCCTGCCACAAATATGGGGAAATGACAAGCCCTGCCGGCCATTCTTTTTACCTTCCTGCAAAACCTCTCCGGCTTTCGCCGATTGCCGTCAGGTAAAAGAACTGCCGGAAAAGCCTTGTACAGTTTTTTGGGCGGAGACGCAAGTCCTTTCTCCCGAGAAAAGCCGGAAAAAGCCTTCTCCCTCAACGGCTCCCTAGCGGGGCATGCAGCATTTCTTGTACTTCTTGCCGCTTCCGCAGGGGCAGGGATCGTTGCGACCGATCTTGGGAGTCTCGCGACGGACGGGCTGCTTGGCGTATACGTTGCCTTCCACATAGAACCACTCGTCGCCTTCCTTGCGGAAGAAGGCGTCCTCACGCAGTTCCTGGGGCACATTCTGCACGCTGTAGTGAGCGCTGAACTTCACCTCACCGGTGGAATCCTTCTCGCCGCCTTCAACGGTCTCAATAATCTCAAGCCCTTCCCAGGTCATGAGGGAAGACCATTCCTTGATTTCATCGGCTGAGGCATCCTCGCGGAACTCGGGATGCGTGGTGTCGGTAAGGAACTGATATTTGCCCAGGCAGTGCGCGGTGTAGCGGGCACGCATGAGGGCTTCGGCCGTGGGGGCCTTGGCCTTTCCTTCGATATACTGGCCGCAGCAGGCATCCAGCTCAAGGCCGGAGCCACAGGGACAAAGACTCATAGAAATATCCTCCAAAAGGTTTGCGCGCAGTGTGCCCGCATTTTTCTCCGTTGACAAGTCCGGGAAGAGACAAAAAAAAGCCCGCCGGAGAGGGAGGCCGACGGGCAGACGATGTTGACTGGTGTTCCAAAGGAATGATGTCTTACATATTGCAATTTTCATGCCAAATATAATCATATTTTATATTAATAAATAAAATCAATATATTATATATATCTCCCCATCGGCAACACCTCGTGATGCCCGGGAAAAACGTATTTTTTTTTGAACAGACGGATTTCTCTTTTTCCCGTATGAGGAGACACCTCAAAAAAATTTGAACATCAGACGGACAGGGACTGAAACGAGGGGGCACAGCAGCTCCGGAAACGCCGTCGGACAGGCCATATTCGCCTTCCATCCCCTCGCCCCGGATGACGACTTTCCCGTTCAAAGAAGCCCCCACAAGAAAGTCATGCCTCAGCTTCAATACAATACACTAAAAATATTGATCTTTTTTATCAAAAATTTTTTTGAGCCCCACATCTTTCCGAAAAGGAACGTATGTCCCTCCTTGTAAAAAAAACTCACACAGGCATCTGAAAAAGTCCTTTTCGTCCTGTCCTTCCAGCAAGAAGCCGAAGCGGCGCGCTTCAACTTCAAGAGCCGCGCTCTTCTTCCGTCCGCCGGAGCTCCCCCGCCCTTTTCAGGAAAAGGAACCCTCTTCCGCCGGAAGGAACGCATTCCCGGCACCGTTCCCGGCGTTCGGAAAACCCGTTCCCTCAGAAGGTCAGGTTCTCCAGTCTGCGGAAGCGCCGAAGGGTGAGGTGGCAGACCGCTATGGCGAGGGCGTCCGTGGTGTCCAGAGGGCCGTCAATGTGCGCGCGTCCCAGAAGACGCGCCACCATGAAGGCCACCTGCTCCTTGTCGGCCCTGCCCGTGCCCACCAGCGTCTTTTTCACGAGCGTGGGCTCATAGTCCTGCACGGCAAGACGGAACGAGGCACAGGCGGCTATGGCTGCTCCGCGGGCCTGGGCCAGCTTGATGGTAGACATGACGTTCTTTGCAGCAAACACCTGCTCCACCCCGGCCTCTGCGGGACGGAACTGTTCGATGATGTCATGCAGTCCGTGATAGATGAAGGCCAGACGATCGGGAAAGGAATTTCCCTTCACGCGCAGCACGCCGTTGGCCAGAAGCTCCAGCCTGCCGGAGGATTCCCGCACCACGCCCCAGCCGGTGACGTTGGAGCCGGGGTCTATGCCCAGAACGGTGACGGCGGATTCCGAGGAAGAAATCATGGTGTTCTCGCAAATGAAAGGGCCGGGGCAGAAAATCTGTCCCGGCCCGAAAGTTCAGACTCGACTCACGCCATTATTCGGCGGGAGCTTCCTCGGCGCCTTCCATGAAGACGGCAACCATGGTGAAGTCGGACTTATACACGGCCTTCACGCCTTCGGGAAGAGGCATGTTGGAAACGCGGATGCTCTGGTTGATTTCCAGACCGGAAACATCGAGGTTGACCTTGCGGGGCATATCGGCGGGCTTGGCGGAAAGCACCACTTCGTCGCGGTAGGTTTCCATGGTGCCGCCCATCTTCACGCCCTTGGGAGTGCCGACGTATTCCACCTGCACCTTGACCTTGATTTCCTTGTCGAGGTCAACGCCGAAGAAGTCGACATGGGTGAAGGTGTTCTTCACAGGGGAGTACTGGGCGTCCCACACGAACACGGGATGCAGGGTCTTGTTGCCGTTCTCGTCTTCGATTTCGAGCTGGAAGACGTTGGTGCGGCCGACCTGTTCGTAAATCTTGTTGAGGGGCAGTTCAGCCATCTGAACGGCGATATTCTGACCGTCGGCAGTGTAGTACACGCCGGGCACCAGAGCTTCGGTACGCAGGCGGCGGTTGGCGCCTTTGCCGAAAGCGGTACGCTTCTTCACAGAAAGAGTTTTCAGTTCGGACATGATGCTTTCTCCTTATGGGCCGTCTCCCGTCGAACGGGGCGCGGCGCGATATATCGTCTTCAATACCCCGACTAGAACAGGGCGCTAACAGAAGAACCGTCGTGAATATTGCGGATACTCTTGGCCAGGACTCCGGCAACGGAAGCCACACGGAGCTTTTCACACTGGGCGGCATGGTCGCCGAGCGGAATGGTGTCGGTCACGATGACTTCCTTGAAGGGGGAGTCATTGAGGCGGTCGCAGGCCGGACCGGAAAGCACGGCGTGCGTAGCGCAGGCGTACACTTCCTTGGCGCCGCCTTCCATGAGAATGTTGGCTGCCGTGCAGATGGTGCCCGCGGTGTCGATCATGTCGTCCACGAGCACGGCGGTCTTGCCGGCGACGTCGCCGACGATGTGCATTTCCGCCACCTGATTGGGACGATCACGGCGCTTGTCGATGACGGCAAGGCTGGCGTCCATCTTCTTGGCGAAGGAACGGGCGCGTTCCACGCCGCCGGCATCGGGAGAAACCATGACGATGTCGCCGGAAAGCGCGCTGAGCTTCTTCAGCAGCACCGGACGGGCGTACAGGTTGTCCACAGGGCAGTTGAAGAAGCCCTGGATCTGACCGGCATGAAGATCCACCGTCACGATGCGCTGAGCACCGGCCACGGTGAGAAAATCGGAAACGAGCTTGGCGCTGATGGGGGCGCGGGGGCTGACCTTGCGGTCCTGACGGGCATAGCCGAAATAGGGAATGACGGCCGTGATGCGGCCGGCGCTGGCGCGCTTCAGGGCATCAAGAATAAGGCACAGTTCCATGAGGGACTTGTTGGCCGGGGCGCAGGTGGACTGAATGACGAACACGTCGTGCCCGCGAACGCTGGCGCCGATTTCAACGCGCAGCTCTCCGTCGCTGAACGTGGTGCAGAGCGCCGGTGTGAGGGAGCAGCCGAGGTGGTCGCAAATGTCCATGGCCAGCTGTGGATTGGCCGTACCCGTAAGAATTTTGAGGTCGCCGTACATAGGAACATGCCCTTCCTGAGTAAAGTATCCCGAGATACAAAAGCGGCGCCGCCGCCAGGCGAAGCCGAAACTAACGACAATTGGCTGGGGCGGCAGGACTTGAACCTGCGAATAGCGGACCCAAAACCCGCTGCCTTACCGCTTGGCGACACCCCACCATGCCCAGTCGACACAACGACTCAAACAAGGAAAGGGCCGAACACCTCCGCGGACTCTCTCTGGTTCCGCAGCGTCCCGGCAGCCTGTGCCGCACGCCCGGAATCGCGAAAAAGCCCGAACAGCGTCGAACCGCTTCCGCTCATGCCTGCGATGTCCGCGCCAGCCTCCAGAAGCCGCGTTTTCAACGCCGCCAGAGAAGGATGAGCCGCAAAAACCACAGACTCAAAGTCGTTCATGCCATAGAATGACTGGCAACTTGAACGGTTATTTTTATCTGCCTTCCTTTTCTCTGTCAAGGAAAATGACGCTCTTTCTTTGTCCCACGCCGCATAGGCCCATGCGGTGTTCACCTTTACGGGCGGACAGAGCAGCACGCAGCTGAAGCCCTCCACCCCGCTTTCCACGGGAAAAAGCCTCTCACCGATGCCTTCGGCAAGGCAGGGACGATTGAGCAGAAAGAAAGGCACGTCGGCTCCCACGCGGGCGGCCAGGGAACGAAGTTCCCCGTCCGGCAAGGGCTGCGGCGCGTGCATCTGAAGCCAGCGCAGCACACAGGCCCCGTCCGAACTGCCTCCGCCGAGTCCTGCGCCGTGGGGGATGCCCTTAAAAAGCTCCACGTCCACGGCAGGAGCAAAGCCCGAGGCCTGAGCGTACAGAGCATAGGCACTCGTCAGGGTGTTGCGCTCAAGGTCTATGCCCTCGACGGCACAGCGCACCCTCATGCCGCTCTCTCTGTCCGCGGGACGGAACACCAGCACGTCCTTCGGTTCCGGCAGCGGCAGAAACAACGTTTTCAACTCATGATAGCCGTTCGGCAGCCTGCCCGTGATGAAAAGAAAAAGATTGATCTTGCCGCAGGCCAGCATGGTTTCTTCCTTCCGCGGCCCGGAAGAAAAAGCGCTCGTCGAGTCGTTGCTCATGTCATCTCCGAAACGTCTTGAAGTCGGCCCGCCCGCGGGCGGATCCTTCGTTGTCAGTCTCCCGGCCCGGCCTTTTCCGGCTCAAGCGCCGCGTTCACCTCGAGGTTTTCGGAAAGAAAACCGGCAAGAGAAGCCATGGCCGTCTGCGCCGCCGAAAGCGCAAGCGCCCCGGCAAAAGGAACCTTCTCAGCCTCGGCCCGGGCAGCAAGCGCGTTGCCTTCCAGGCTGCACTCAACTCGGACGGCACAGGTCACGCCGTGCCGCTCGGCCAAGGCTGCGGCAGCAGCGAGACCGTCCCCGCGGGCAGTCTCAAGCGCCGCCGCTCCCTCACTCGAGCGAATGCGGGCCATGACGGCGTCGGAAACCGCCGCGCAGGCTCTGGCGCACACCATCGGAACCTTTCTGCCGCCCTCCTCCGGGTCCCTGGTTCTGACGGCGTCCAGAATGACCTGAAGCACGCCGTCGAGATCCAGATCGGAGGTATCGACGATGACGGCATCCTCCGCAGGACGAAGCGGATCGACCGCTCTGCCCCGATCCTGAGCGTCGCGCTCTTCAATGCCGCGCAGAATGTCCTCGAGCGTGGCGCCGTTCAGGGCGCCTTTTGCCTCAAGCTCCAGATAGCGGCGCTGCGCGCGAACCTCGGGACGGGCATCTAGGAAGAACTTGTGCCTCGCGAGAGGAAACACCTTCGTGCCCATGTCGCGCCCTTCGGCAACCAGGGAGCTGCCTTCGCCGAGCGCGCGCTGAGAGCGCTGAAGCTCCTCGCGCAGCACCGGCAGACGGGCCACCAGAGAAGCGAGCCGTCCGGCCCTCTCCGTGCGGATCTCCGGCCCCACGGGCTCCCCGTTGCAGAAAAGCTGCGGAGCCCCGCCTTCCGCGCAGGGTTCCAGAGAAAAACGATATTCCCGGCACCGTGCGCGCAGCCTCCCTTCGTCGAGGTCCGCGGCTCCGGCGCCGAGGCGCAGGCCGAGCGTGCGGTACATGGCCCCCGTGTCGAGATAGGCGATGCCGAGCTCCGCGGCAAGGCGGCGGGCCAGCGTGCTCTTGCCGACTCCGGCGGGGCCGTCCATGGTGATGACGCCGTAACAGGACGCTGCCATGACTATGCTCCCAGAATTTCGCGCACGAGGCGCAGGAAAAGCTCGTTTTCCTCGTCGGTGCCCACGCTTACGCGGAGCCTGTCCGGCAGATGATAGCTGCCGAGCGCGCGGATGATGACGCCGCGCTTCAGAAGCTCGCCGTGCAGAGTCCTTGCATCCACGGTTCCCTCAGGCAGGCGGAACATGATGAAGTTCGACAGGCTGGGCGTCACCTCGCAGCCCATGGCGCGCAGCTCTTCCGTGAGACGCGCGCGGCCGCGCTGCACGAGGGCAATGGTGCTCTCGCGAAATTCCGCATCGGCCAGAGCGGCGAGAGCCGCCTCTTCCGCCAGAATGTTGAGCGAGAACGGCAGACGCACGCGCCACATGTAGTCGGCAATGACCGGAGGCAGCACGGCGTAGCCTATGCGCAGACCGGCGAGTCCGTACACCTTGGAGAAGGTGCGCATGACGGCCACGTTGGGCAGTCTGTCCAGCCGGGACATGACGGAGTTCTCGGGACCGGCGAACTCGATGTAGGCCTCGTCCACCACCAGCAGGCAGGCCGGAGGCAGGGCGCGGGCCAGCTTTTCCAGATCGTCAGGAGAGGCGACGCGGCCGGAAGGATTATCGGGAGAGGTGACGATGACGAGCGTGGTGTTTTCATCCACCAGCTTGAGCAGCCCGTCGAAGTCAAAGGTGAAGTCGGGATTCAGGGGAGCCTGACGCAGCTCCACGCCGGCCATTTTCGCCTGCGTGGGATACAGACCGAAGCAGGGGCGGAACACCACGGCGTTGTGCACGCCGGGCACGGCGCGCACGCGGAACAGAAGGTCGATGACCTCGTCGGAACCGTTGCCCACGAAGATGCGCTTCGGATCCACGCCGTAGAAGGACGCAAGAGCCTTCACCAGCCTCGGGTTGCCCGACTGCGGATAGCGGAAGGCCTCGCCGGCGCAGTCCGCGATGACCTTGCGCACCCGGGGCGACACGCCCAGCGGGTTCTCGTTGCTGGCCATCTTGACGACGCGGGAAAGACCGTAGCGCTCGGCTATTTCCGCAATGCTGAGACCGGGTTCGTAGGATTCGAAAGTCGCCACTTCGGGGCGGACGTCATTGAACGAGGTGAAGGGAAGAGTCATGGCGAGTCCTTGCAGGTGAAACGGACAATAAAAAGGGCTTTCCTCTCCCGGACGAAGCCGTAAAAAGGAAAGCCCTGTTTCTGTTCATGAAAAAGCGTTAATCCTTATACATCGCGCCGCCGGTGTAGTTGTCGGAAGGACGAATGGTAAGGACGGGCAGATGGGAGTTCTTGACGACCCGCTCGGCAACGGAGCCGAAGAGAATGCGGTCGATGCCCTTGCGGCCATGGGTACCCATGACGATGAGGTCGGCCTCTTCCTTGGCGGCGATTTCAAGAATTTCCTCGGCTGCATAGCCGACAACGACTTCAGCCTTGGTTTCCACGCCCTCGAAGTTTTCGGACACGAACTGGGCCATGGCCTTTTCCGCACCGGAAACGATTTCTCCCACGAAACTGTCAATCGTGTTCGGCGGGACATGGAAGCCCGTGTACTGCGTCAGCGTAGGCGCCGCATATACGGCCACGATGCTGGCATGCATGGCCTTGGCAAGCATGCAGGCGTATTCAGCCACCGTCTTGCTGTGCTCGGAAAGGTCCAACGCACATATGATCTTCTGCAGCTTTGGCATATTGCCTCCTATGTTTCTGTGTCCGAGGCGGAATGCCGCCTAAACATGGCTTTAATATAAATGCATTCCCTCAAAGTTGCAAGCTCCGGAGGTGTGAAAAAAAGCCGTCTGCCTCACGTCGTCACAGACGGGCGACCTCCGTCCGCATTTCTTCCACAATCTGAGCCGCGGCTTCCACGTCGCCCTCTTCCCACGCCGCTCTGAAACAGCGCGCCATGTCGGCCAGCGTGTGCATGCCGTACCTGTCGGCAATGCCGGAAAGAGAACGCGCGCCGCTTCGTATGGCCTGCACGTCGCCGTGCAGAAGAGCCTCGGAAATGCCGTTCAGCATGCCGTTTATGGTGTTGACGGGCACCTCCGCAAGCTCCGCGGCCTTTTCTTCGTCATCGTCGTCCGGGGAAGCGGAGTCCTTTTCCTCGAGGACCTCCACACCGGAATCGGCTTCGCAAATCCCTTCTCCCGGCTTCTCATGAATGAGCTCCGGTTCAAGCTCGATGAGCAAATCCCCGGCAACCGGCTCATCCGCGGCGTCCGGGACGTCGGAAAGCCTGTCCTGTTCCGTCAGCTCCTGCACGCCGCTTTCCTCGGCCAGGACCTCTTCGGCCAGAAGCTCCACGACCTCCCCTTCCTGATCCGGCGTCGGCACGGAAGAGACGGCATTCTCCGCGTTCTTTTCCCGTTCCGCGTCAGGCGAAGGCACAGCATCAACGGGCGCGGAGGCGACCTCCAGCGGCTTTCCGGAACGCTCATGACCGTGGAAGAGCGAGGCCAGCCAGCTCTTCTTTTCCTGTCTGCCCGCGTTCTTTTCCAGAGAAAGCGCCTTTTCGGTCGTTTGTCCTTCACCTTCCGGCGCCGCCGCCACGGCAGCGTCCTTTTCCAGACTCTCCCTGTCCGCGACTTCCGGGGCAGGCGGCACCGCCACTCGGCGCACGGCCTTGGGCTGCATTTTCGCCGTACCGGAATGAGCTCCCGCCAGCACGGCGGCAAGCGTGATGCGCTGAGAGCTCAACACGGGTCTCTTCTCCGTCGGGGACGTGAGCCATCTCGTCATGGCACGCAGATCCTTGCGCACCACGGGCAGCAGAATGGACTCGTCGCATCCCGCCTTGGCCATGCGCTCGGCCTGCATGTCGTCTCTGGCCAGAAGCAGGAACGGCGCGGCGGCAAGCGCCTGTTCCCCCTCAAACATCCGTATGGCCGCAAGCCCCTGCACCATGTCGTCTTCACCGAGAGTTCCGTCGAAAATGACCAGTGCTGCGGGAGAAGAGGCATAGAGCTGCGCGGCCTCCTCGGCATCACGGGCCTCCCAGAGAGGATAGCCCATGTCATCCAGATAATGCGCGTACATCTGACGGCTGAGCCCGTCCGGCGACACGAGGATGACGGGAGACGCAGCGGGACTCTCCCCGTCGCTTCCGGCAGTCGGAACGCTCCGTTCCGTTGCGCCGTCGGCCTCCATGGCCGCACATTCCATGCTGAAGGACAGCTCCATGCCCTGCGGCGTGGTGTCGACGAAAAAGTCTCCGCCATGCGCGGCCGCAAGTTCCCAGGCACGGGAGAGAAGCGCGCTCTGCCTGCCGCGGGGAGGCAGAGCCTCGCCGTTGTCGGACACGGTGAACTGCAGATGCCCGGGATGCGTGCTTGACGGGGAACGACGCACGTGCAGACTGACCGCGCCGTGTGAGGACGCGCGCACGGAATCGGCAAGAATGAGCGTGAGCAGCGTGGTCAGCCTGGCCGCGTCTCCGCGGAACTTCTGACCTATCTGAGGAGCCACGTACCATGCGAGTCCGAGCCCCTTCTTCTCAGCATCTTCAGACACGGAGGCGAAAACCCTCTGAATGACCTGCCTGAGCTCGAAGACCTGCATGGAGGCTTCCGGCAGCGCATCCGGGGAAGGATGATCAAGAGCGTTTTCCGAAAGTCTCCGAGCCGCGGCCACCATGGCGTCGGCATGGGTCATGATGTCCACCTTGTCCTTGTCCACGCCTGCGCGGGAAAGGGCAAGATCAAGACGGCATGCCTCCTCAAAAAGCTCTTCCGCGGTGCTTCGGAACGTGCGGCGAAGCGCGGCAAGGCTGTTGTCCCGGTACGTGTTGGCCCGGGCCTCCCCGTTTCTGCGCGGGGCCACGTCCAGCGAAAGTTCCTGCTCTGCGGCAGGCTCATCCCTGTGCGGTGCGGCGCAGGCAAGAAAAAGCAGACCTGCGGTCTGTCCCGCCTGAACGGCAAGCCCCCACCAGGGACTCTCCAGCCCGTGCAGCATGCCCCAGAGCGAAACGGCCGCTCCGCCGCCCATGGAAAGACAGGCCAGCGCAAAGGGCCCGCTTCCCTGCACGCCCCGGAACACCAGAACAATGGCAGGAACAAAGCAGATGACGGCGGCAAGCGGCCAGAGCGACAGCAGCCTTGCCGTCCACGCCATGCCGGGCAGAAGCGGCACGATGGCCGCACAGGCTCCCGGCAGGGCAAAGAGAAGAAAAAGCGTGTCCACGAAGGGGGAAGTCACCCGCGTGCGCATGAGCACGCGGCCCGCATGGGGCAGCATGAAAAGCGCCACGGCCGCGCCGAACATGCCGGAAAAGGATGCCGTGCCCAGCGTTCCCGAGGGCGTGGCGGGCACGCCCCACCATATCTGAGCCATGGAGGCAAAGGCCAGAAGCCCGATCCAGAACCGGCCCTCTCCTCTCTCCGTCACGCTGAGCAAAAGACACAGAACGCCGAGAAGCGCGAGCCCGGCCAGAGAAAGCAGCGTGCCCAGCCTGTCCGGAGAATCCATGACGGCATGGGAGGAACACAGTGCCGGGTGAAACCACAGTCCCGGCAGACCGCTCATGCGCACGAGCACCTGTCCCTGTCTGCCTGCGGAAAGAAGATCATACACGCCGCGGGACTCGGCCTTCACGGACTGCCAGATTCTGCCGTCCGAAGAGAGCCAGGCATCCACCTTTCCGGGCATCTGCGTGCCGAGATCAAGCCAGAGCGTGTGCGGCGCGGCATCCTTCACGTCGGAAAGGTCGAGATGCAGCCACAAGGTTCCCGTCTCGCGGGAAAGCGCGCCCACGTCATACGGCCGGAATTCATCCAGTCTTTCGACCGCCGCGGCCTGATCCAGCGTTCCGCCCCCATCCAGAAGCATGGACAGCAGCGGGCGCACGCTCACGCGCACGGCCGAGGAACGCTTTTCCACGACAGGAGGCGCCATCGGCTGAGGCTCGGCCCGTATGGTCACAGGCTCGGGCACCACCACGGAAGGCGCAGGCTCGGCAATGACCGGACTCTCCTGCATCTCATCGGCAAGCAGAGGAAAAGGCAGGCTGAGCAGCGCCCACAAAAAAGCGGCGATCAGCCTGAAGCGAGTATGAAAAACGGAAAGCGGAAACATGACAATCCCGTATGATTACTTCTTGAAACGGTCGCGGACCGGCTTGCCCGCAGGGTCGGTGGCGTCAGGATAGAGCTCGAGCACTCGCTTCCACAAAGGCATAGCGTCGGAAGAACGCCCCATGCTCTCCAGAAGCCATGCACCGTGCACCAGTGCCGGAGCAAAGGCGTCGTTGAGCCCCATGGCCTGCTCATAGGCCACAAGAGCCGTGTCCTTTCTGCCCCGCGCCTCGAGCTGAAGCGCGGCGTCCACCAGTATTTCCGGCATGATGTCGCGAAGCTGAGCGCCGCTTGCCAGCGTAAGGGAAGGGTCGTCCCTGAGCACGGACTGCCAGAAGGCCACGGCCTTTTCCGGCTGTTCGAGATCAAGCAGCATGGTCACGCCCTTGTTGAACACGGCATTCCGGTGTCCGGGCTGATCCCGGAGCGCCTGATCATAGCATTCCACGGCCTTTTCCGGCTCGCCCTTCATGCGGTACATGCTGCCCATGTCGGTACGCACGTCGGCATTGCCGGGTTCAATGCGCAGCGAGGCCTGATAGGCTTCTATGGCACCGTCGGGATCGCCGAAGTCAAAGCAGGCGTTGCCGAGCTTCGTCCAGGCCTCGGCGCTCTCCGGCTGCTTCATGGCGTCTTCCCTGAGATGCTTTATGTGTTCTGCCTGCGCAGCTTCATCAGGCATGGCCGACGCCGTCGCAGGAGCAGAAGCAGGCGCGGGAGCAGCCGCCTGCGCGGGAACGTCGCGCGTGAGCGCCTTGTGCTCCCCCATCATGCTGCCGCAGGCAAAGCCTGCGACAAAGGTGACAAGAGACAGAATCACGGCAGAGCTGGTCAGCATGGTACCGCGCGTTTTCTCATTCTTCATGACATGTCCTTCGCAGGCCGGCACGCTACAGCACCCGGGTTATGGTCCATCCGTCCGCCCGGGCCGCCGTTTCGGCATCGGCCCCGCCGAGCACGCAGGGCACGGCCTTCTCAAGCGCGCGCGCCAGATAGGGCGCGAAATCATGGAAATCGGAAAGTCTGGTTGCAAGAATCTCCTCGCGGATGCGCTGACGCTGCTCGTCCGTCTCGCCGCTCATCCAGCGGGAAAAGGCCGTCGAGCCCTTGGCTCCGGGCAGCATGTAGGCGTCCACGTCGCCGATGGCACCCACCACTGCGCGGGTGATGTCGGCCTCGGAAAGGGAAAGATTGCCGAGGTAGTCGGCAGTCTCACGGTAGACGCGCAACGTGTTCTCGACGTTGGGGTCGCGATAGGAAGCAAAGGTGAAGGCTTCCGTGGCGCGGCCGTAACGCGCAAAGCAGCCGTAGGCACCGCCCTGCACACGCACGCGGTCCCACAGATAGCCCATGCGCAGATGACGCAGAATGACCGCCTGCGAACCGCTGTAGACGTATCCTGTGCCCTTCAGACTGAGGCCGAGGCCCACGTAGTTGACCTGCGCGGGAATGCTGAGAAGCTCGGCTCCGGGAAGAGGCGCAAGATCAAAGGCGCACGCTTCCAGAGGACGGGAAGGCAGACGTCCCGCCAGCGCTTCCAGCGGCGAACGCGCAGCGCCGAGCAGCGCGGCGTCGGCCGTCATGTCCAGCTTCACGTCGTCGCGGCGGACAATGCGCTCATGCAGCTCCGCCAGATCGCCGCGCACGCTCTCCCACGCCTCGTCCACGCGCCGGACGAGCTCGCGCACGTAGAAAAGCTCGCTGACGCCGTTCATCTCCTCGGAAATGCGGCCGGCAAGCGAGAGAGCGCCGCTCAGACGGGTGTTCACGAGAACATGCCCGGAAGGCACGGCGGCCTGCTCCATGCGGGCCTTTTCCTCAAGAGCCATCTGCATGAAGCGCTCGCGGTTGTCGAAGTCCGGCTCAAGAAGAATCTCCTCCATGAGAGAGGTCATGCGCTCCACCTTGTCCGCCGTGCACTTGCCGGAAACGGAAAGATAGCAGACCGGAGAAGCATCGGACACGCGGGGCAGCACCACGGCTCCCGCGCCGAGGCTGCCGGTATGGGCCGAAATCTCAAAGCCGAGCGTGACGTAGTCGCTGCGCTTCGTGCCGAGCTCCGTGAGCGCGCGGGCGTAAAGCGGCACCAGCGGCAGCAGTCGGGCGGGCACGGCGGAAAGATCGAAGGCAAGACGGGCGTAGAGAATGCCCATGGTGTCGAGCTCATGGGTCACCACGTCGAGTCCGTCCTTCTGCTCCACAACGCAGGGAAGCACCGCATTTTCGGCGGGAAGATCCTTCTTGCCGAGGCTCGGCACCGTATCCAGCGCCTCCTGGGAGTCGGGCTTCTGCTGCGCCTCGCGAAGAGCGGCGGCCATCCTTACCACCTCTTCGCGCTCCTTGTCGCTCATGCCGTCATGAATGGCGGCAAGACGGGCGTCCTCGGCCACCTGCCTTGCGGCGGCAAGACCGGCGTCGGGCAGAAGCAGCACGGTGACGCGATGAGCATTGTCGAGGAACCAGCGGCGGATGGCGTTTTCAAACACCTTTTCGCCCGAGGCAAGACGCGCCTTGATGGAGGCCAGCGGCTTTTCCCAGGCCAGCGGCGCAAAGGCGTCGCCGTCATAAAGCCAGTCGGAGAGACTGCGGAACATGGCGGCAAGCCCTCTCGGGAACGAGCCGGTATTGTTCTCGCGCAGCATGAATTCCAGAGAATTGAGCGCGGCTTCCACGGCCGGAGCGGGCACGCCGTTTTCCGCCAGATCGGCAAGCGTGTCCATCATGAGGCGTTCCACCTCCGGCGCGCTTTTCGCGTCTATGGAACGAAGGCCCATGGAAAAGTAGGACTGACGCAGATCGCTTTCAAGCCCGCAGCCGGAAATGTCCTCGCCGAGACCGGAATCCATGAGCGCCTTGCGCAGCGGCGAGCCCGGCAGCCCGGCAACAATGTGCTCAAGCATGTTGAGCACGAACATTTCCTCGGTATCCTTCGATTCGCACAGAAGCCAGTTCACCGCCACATGCGCCTTGTCGGCATCCTCGCCTTCGGATGCGGCATAGGGAACCTCCAGAAGGCGCGGGGAGGAAAGACGGGGCTGAAGCGGCACTTCGGAATGGACCTCGCACCGCGCGTAGGGCGCAAGCACGTCGGCTATGCGGGAAAGACGCTCCTCTTCAGGATCGTCGCCCCAGAAGAAGAAACGCGCGTTGGACGGATGATAATAGGTGGCGTGAAACTCGCGGAAGGCCTCGAAGGTGAGCGTGGGAATCACGGCCGGATCGCCGCCGGAATCAAGACTGTAGAGCATGTCCGGAAACACGGCGTGCTGGCACTCCTCCATGAGCACGGAATCGGGCGAGGAGTACACGCCCTTCATCTCGTTGAACACCACGCCCTTGAACTGCCAGGGCGCATCCGGACCTTCCGCCTCGATGTGCCAGCCTTCCTGACGAAGCACGTTCTCGTCGATGCGGGGATGAAACACGGCGTCGAGATACACGTCCACCAGATTGTAGAAATCCTGAAGGTTGCAGCTCGCCACGGGATAGCAGGTCTTGTCGGGGAAGGTGAGCGCATTGAGAAAGGTCTGAAGGGAACTCTTGAGGAGCTCCACAAAGGGCTCCTTCACCGGATACTTGTCCGATCCGCAGAGCACGGAGTGCTCGAGGATGTGGGCCACGCCCGTGGAATCCTTCGGCGGCGTGCGGAAGCTCACGCCGAAGGACTTGTTCTCGTCGTCGTTGCAGACGGACAGAAGTTCCGCTCCGGTGACGTCGTGCTTCCAGAGCCGGACGCGACCGCCGGCCTCATGAAGACGCTCTTCCCTCACAAGGGTAAATCCATGGCTGTTCATGCGTTTTCCTTATATGCGTTTTTCCTGTGTTCAAAATGAAAAAGGCGGCCCGTGGCAAGGTCGCCAGCGACGCCCGCGCGGGCAGAAGACCGGATCGTCATTTCTCAGCAGTTGGCGGCGCGAAGAATCTCCTCGGCCTGTTCCAGCGCCATGCCGTCTTCCATGCCGCACAGCGTGCGCACGGCAAGCAGAAGCAGATCGAGAGGAATCTCCATGGTGTAGCGACCGTTGTATATCACGCAGCGCTCTCCGTGCACGGATATGCGATAGGCGCGGCAAACATTTCTTTCCCCGCTGCCCTTCTGAATGACATACACCTGCTCATGCTGATCGGTGACATAAAGCTTCTGATGCGTCAGAACACCGCTATATTCATCGTACCACACCGCCTCGGAAAAAAGCCGTCCATAAAACATGAAATCGGCGCCGTTTTCCAGATGCAGCGTCATTTTTTCCAGTTCATTCATCGCGGTGGCCATGACAACTCCATTTCCAACATGATGCATGGGGCCTGAGCCCCTTTTGTCCTGCATAGCATCCGCGCATGGACAGTGTCAATGTTGATATTGATAACCATTTGAAATGCATTGTGTTTAATTTTATGTACGCAAAAATTGCCCCAAGGTTTCCCTTTCCATTCCCTCATCCGGCTCCGCAGAGGTGCCCGTGGAGAAAAAAACATGAGGAACCGTTTTTTCTTCCCGTCGAAAAAGAGGCACGACGGGCGGGACTCTCCCGCATGAAGAGCCGGAAATCTTCCGGCCATGCGATCTCCGCGCTCTTGTCATGGTCGGAACTCGACCTTATAGAAAAAGCATTGCCCGCCTCTCTTACCCCATCAAGGATGCCCCATGCAATACTGGCTTTTCAAAACGGAACCCGGCTGCTTTTCTCTGGATGATCTCATGTTTTCCCCGAACGCCACCACATCCTGGGACGGCGTGCGCAACTACCAGGCCCGCAATCTCATGCGCTCCATGAAGAAGGGCGATCTCGGCTTCTTCTACCACAGCGGCAGGAAGCCGGAAATCGTGGCCCTTGTGGAAGTGGTGCGCGAGGCCTACCCGGACCACACGGCACAGGATCCGAAGAACCGGCACTACGACGAGAAGGCCACGCCGGAAAATCCCCGCTGGTACATGGTGGACGTGAAGCTGGTGCGCCGCTTCGAGAACCCCATTCCTCTGGACGAGCTGCGCAGACAGCCGGAACTTGAGGGCATGGAACTGCTCAGGCGCGGCAGCCGCCTGTCGGTACAGCCCGTGGAAGAACCCTTCTTCCGGCACATCATGGCCATGGCCGGGGACGAGAATCCTCTCGAAACCTCGCGCTAGACGACGCCCCTCCGCATCTCACAAAAGGCAATCCATCCGAAAGACGCGACAACAACGCGTACTCCGGTCAGATCAAGGCGACGGCCGGGCATCGCGCAACGCGTCTTCCGGCCATGTTTTCCCTTTCTTCTTTCTGCATACGACAAGGACGGCGCCCTTTCCCTTCTTCGGAAAGAGCGCCGTCCTTTCATGCGTGAGGGGGAAGATTTCGTCTTCCCCCGTCGGTTTCAAGCTATTCGCCGGCCTTGGCGGCCTGATGCTCGGCCACGACCTTGTCGACCACGGGCTGAGGAGCTTCCTCGTAGTGATCGAATTCCATGGTGAACACGCCCTGACCGCCGGTCATGCTGCGCAGGTCGGGAGCGTAGCGCAAGACTTCGCTCATGGGCACGTTGGCCTTGAGCTCGGTGATGCCGCCCTGAGAATCGGAACCGAGCACCTTGCCGCGACGGGAAGACAGGTCGCCGATGACGTCGCCCATGTATTCGTCGGGAATGGTCACGGTCATCTGCACGATGGGTTCGAGCAGCACGACCTTGAGCTGGGACATGGCCGCCTTGAAGGCGATGGAACCGGCCATTTTGAAGGCCATTTCGGAAGAGTCCACGGTATGGTAGGAGCCGTCGTACACGCGCACCTTGAAGTCCACCACGGGGCAGCCGGCAAGGTAGCCGCGGGCCGCGCTTTCCTGAATGCCCTTGTCGATGGCGGGAATGTACTGACGGGGAATGACGCCGCCCACAATGGCATCCTCAAAGGTATAGCCGGAGCCGCGGGGAGCGCCTTCCATCTCTATCCAGCAGTCGCCGAACTGACCGCGGCCGCCGGACTGCTTCTTGTGACGGCCCTGCACCTGCACCTTGCCGCGCACGGTTTCGCGGTAGGGCACCTTGGGCGTCTTGAGCACGATGTCGACCTTGGAGCGGCGGCGGGCCTTTTCCACGGAAATTTCGATGTGAAGCTGTCCCATGCCGGAAAGCAGAATGTCGGACGTTTCCTCGTCGCGGCCGAGCCTGAGGGTGACGTCTTCGTCAAGCAGCTTCTGCACGGCGGCAAAGACCTTGTCTTCGTCGCCCTTCTGCTTGGGCGCGAGGGCGAAGGTGATGAGCTGAGGCGGCAGCTTGGGCAGTTCCACCTCAAAGGGGGCCTTGTCGTCGCACAGCGTGTCGCCGGTACGGGTGCTCTTAAGCTTGGTCACGCCCACGATGGCGCCGGGGCCGAGGGTATCCTTGCAGGCGGTCTGCGTCTTGCCGTTGACATAGAACAGCGAGCCGAGACGCTCCATTTCGCCGGTGCGCATGTTCTTCAGCGAGGAATCGGAAGAAATGGTACCGGAAATGACGCGCAGCATGTTGACCTGACCGGAGAAGGCGTCGTTCAGGGAACGGAACACGAAGCAGGCGGCCGGACCTTCGGGATCGGCGGCGCGTTCGGAACCGTCGGCGCCGAGCACGGCCGGACGGTCGGCGGGAGAGGCCAGCAGATTGTTGATCTGGTTGAGCAGACGACGGCCGCCGCGGTTCTGCATGGCGGAAGAAGGCAGCACGGCCACGATCTCGCCGGAAAGCACGCCCTTGCGCAGACCGAGGGTGATGTCCTCGTCGGACAGGGAGCCTTCTTCCAGATAGCGATTCATGAGATCTTCATCGGACGTGGCGATGTTTTCCACGGAGGTGTCGCGCAGAAGCATGACTTCGTCCTCAAGATCGGCCGGAATGGGCATTTCCTCGGTTTCGCCGTTTTCCAGAAAACGGAAGGCCTTGCCGGCGAACACGTCCACAAGACCGATGAATTCGCCGTTTTCCAGCACGGGAATGTAGAGCACGACGGGGCGCACGCCGAGGTGCATGGTCAGGCTGTTCAGGGCGGCGTCGAAGTCGGCGCGTTCGCGGTCCATCTTGGTGACCACGGCAAGGGCGG
Source organism: bacterium (assembly GCA_037230945.1). Classification (GTDB taxonomy): domain Bacteria; phylum Desulfobacterota; class Desulfovibrionia; order Desulfovibrionales; family Desulfovibrionaceae; genus Mailhella. The sequence continues at coordinate 106,318 of JAXUUT010000081.1, read as the reverse complement.
GAAGGCCGGCGCTCTTCACGCTCTTCCACATGCGGCGCATCTGCGGACGCACGCCGTCCACGGCGTCGACGACGATGATCGCGCTGTCAGCGGCGGAAAGCAGCCATTCCATGTCGCCGGAGAAGTTGGAGTCGCCGGGAATGTCGATGAGATTGTGACGATATCCCTTCCAGTCAAAGGTGGCGAAGCCGGGCTGAATGGAGCCGCGACGCTTGATCTCTTCGGGTTCGTAGTCCAGAGCCGTGGTGCCTTCTTCTATGGCGCCAAGACGATTGATGATTCCAGCCTGAAACAGCAGCATTTCTGCCAGCGAAGTCTTACCGCAGCCACCGGTGCCGACAAGAGCGTAGGTGCGTTGGTTCTCCAAAGCTATGGACATACGAATCTCCACTAGGGTTTGAATTTCTCTTGGACGCAAAAAGGGCGCAAGGCCCCTGCATCGGTTCAGTGAATCCTTATATAAGGTCATAAAAAGTGCCGCCATGCCCTGTCAAGCGCATACCGCTATTTTTCTGGTGAAAAAAGGACTTTTCTCCCGGCCCTTCATAAAGGAGTGACTTCCCTCCCGTCTTCCAGTAAGGTTTGAGCCGCGCGGCATGAACGCGCCCTTTTCAACGGCGGAACACCGCCTCTTTTCTCACCACGGAGTCGTCATGGATACCTCAACGCCCGCTTTCGTCATCATCGGCGGCGGACTTGCCGGCTGCGAATGCGCGCTCGCCCTTGCGCGGGCGGGGCTCGCCTGCACGCTGTACGAACAGAAGCCCGAAGCCTTTTCCCCCGCCCACACGAGCCCGCTTCTCGGGGAGCTCGTCTGCTCCAATTCCTTCCGTTCCAACGATGCGCAGGGTTCCGGCGTCGGTCTGCTCAAGGAGGAGATGCGAAAGCTTCACAGCGTGACCATGGCCGTGGCCGAAACCTGTTCCGTTCCTGCGGGCAAGGCGCTTGCCGTGGACCGCACGCTCTTTTCCGAGGCGCTGACCCGCCTCGTGGAGGAAGAGCCGCTCATCACGCTCACAAGGTGTCAGATCCCCTCGCTCGACGCCCCTGAGCTGGAGGGAAAAACCGTGGTTGTGGCGGCAGGACCGCTCGTTTCGGAAAACCTTGCCGCCTCCATCGCGGAGGTCATCGCCGCGGACGGCGACGACACGCGCCTGTACTTCTACGACGCCATAGCCCCCATCGTCCGCGCCGACTCCGTGGACATGAGCATAGCCTTCCGCGGCTCCCGCTACGGCAACGATGCCCCGCCGCCCTACTCCGACGACGCGCCCTTTCTGGAAAAGCCCATGGAAACCATGGTGAACCCCGACGCAACGGACAACGGCGACTACCTGAACTGCCCCATGACGAAGGCCGAGTACACGGCCTTCTACGAAGCGCTGCGCGAGGCTGAGCGCGTGCCCGCCCACGACTTTGAAAAGGAAATACATTTCGAGGGCTGCATGCCCATCGAGGCTCTTGCCGACCGCGGAGACCGCACGCTCACCTTCGGCCCGCTCAAGCCCGTGGGATTCACCGATCCGCGCACCGGTCGCCGTCCCTACGCCCTGCTCCAGCTCAGGGCCGAAAACGCTGAACGCTCGTCCTTCAATCTCGTGGGCTGCCAGACCAAGATGACCTACGGCGCGCAGGACAGAGTGTTCCGCCTCGTGCCCGGTCTTGCCCATGCGGAATTTCTGCGCTTCGGCAGCGTGCACCGCAACACCTACGTGAACGCGCCGGAATGCCTGAACGAGGATCTGTCGCTCAAGGAGCGGCCGAACGTGCATCTTGCCGGACAGATCACCGGCGTGGAAGGCTACGTGGAGTCCGCGGCCTGCGGGCTGTGGCTCGGCCTTCTTCTCGCCGCCCGGGCCCGCGGCAAAGACCTGCCCCTGCCGCCGCAGACCACGGCCCTCGGCGCGCTCATGACGCACCTCAGGACGCCCGCCAAGAAATTCACGCCTTCCAACATCCATTTCGGACTCATGCCCGAGCTTGCGGAACGCACGAAGAAGAAGGCCCGCAAGGCGGAAATGGCCGACCGCGGCCGCGCCGACTTCGACGCCTGGCTGGCAGGAGCCGGACTCTGAGAAGCCTCGTCTCTCCCGGCGGATGCAGCCATTTTCCGGGAGAGACGACCTTCTGGAAAATGTCCGCGCGGCACCCCCTGCGGAAGGCGCGCAGAACAGGCAACCTCCGGCCTGCGTGACGCAGACTCTGAGACCGACGGTCGCCGGCGCGAAAATTCGCACGCGACGCGCCGGATCAACAAGATGCCGTCTGAAAAAACGGCGCTGCCCCGGCTAACAGAACTCTGCATAACAGAGCGACACTGCCTTTTCTGCTCCCGCAGCCGCCCTTTCTGGAGGCATAATGGGATTTTTTGAAACCCTTCTGAAACTGCCGGGAAAAAAACTTGTCCGCGCATTCTTGAACAGCGAGAAAGCCATCATGCTTGCCAACGCCCGTCTGTCGGATTTTCTTCACATTCACAGCATCGTATGCCTCGAGGATCTGAGCCTCATGGTCTGCTTTTCCGTCAACGGCATGAATCAGGAAATAACCGTCACCATAAGCGACTACTCCGTGGCCGAGGACGGAAGCTGGATATGCGTGGGAAAGGCCGGCTCCACCGTGGCCGGCATTGATCGGGCCCTTGCCTCGTTCGTGCAGGGCAGGCGCATTCGCGTGCCGGAAAAATACGTCGCAAAGGTCGCCATGATAAAAAAGTTTCTGCTGTAGACCGCCTCCTGCGGGACTTTTGCCTCTTCTTTGCCTCTCTCGCGCATCTCTCATCCGCTCCGCCTTTTCAGTCCCGCACATTCGTGCTAGTTTTTCTCCATGGAAATACGGCATTATCATCTTACGGCCCGGGACTGGCGCTGGCTCAAGAAGGCGCCGTCCGAAGGCGACGACATCCTCGTCTGGCACGACATACGCATGGAGGAAACACCGGAGGATCTGCAGCACCTCGGAGCCTACCTGCACGGTCTGCACGTGGATGCCGAAGTTGCGGCGGCCTGCACCGTTCCCGTGAACTTTCCCGACGTGGACGTGTCGGGCGGCTGCGTGTTCGTGCGCTTTCCCCTGAGAACGCAGTGGAACAGCCCGAAGGCCACCTATGTCATGATGCTGTGCATGAAGGGCATGTTCGTGAGCATAAGCTCGCCGCAGATCCAGCTTCTCGACCGCGCTCTCTCGCGCCTTGAAAACGGAAGCGAGCTTTCCGAACCTTCAAGTCAGGCTCTTCTGCTCTTCATCATGGATGCCTGCACGGACATGAGCACGCGCCAGTACATGACCGCCCGCGCCGCCGTGGAGGCTCTGGCCGACAGAATATACGACGAGCCGGACAACATCGGACAGGATGAACTCATTGCCATACGCCGCTCTGTGGGACGACTCTACTCTCAGTTCGAGGATCAGCTCTACTGCATGAGCGTGCTGCAGAGCCTGCAGACGCAGAGCGTGCCCTTCAGTCATCTGAAGGCGGAACTTCGGGACGTGATGGACAGCCAGAATCACCTGGTGCGCAGTCAGGATCAGCTGGAAATACGCCTTCGCGACCTGCACAACGACTGTCTGCTTCATGCCCAGCGCAAAACCGACTACCGTCTGCGCGTGCTCACCGTGCTCACATCCCTCTGCATGCCTCTCAGCGTGATCGCGGGCATCTACGGTATGAACTTTCACTTCATGCCCGAGCTCGAATGGAAGTACGGCTATTTCGTGGTGCTCGGCGGCATGGGCGTCATCACCGCTTCGCTGCTCGCCTTCTTCTTCCGCCGCGGCTGGTTCAAGTGACAATGCCGGAAAGGCTCTTTTTATAAGCATCCTTTCCGGATACAGGCATAAAAATCCGGGACTTGACAGCATTCCCTTTCAAAGGCACCCTTGACACATTCCTCACACGCTTACTTTTTCATTCCGCGCGCCGCTTCTTTTTGACGTTCCGCGACGCCGACAGGAGCCCCTTCATGCATCCGAGTCTTCGCGCTATCGCTTTTCTTTTCTGTGCCGGTCTCACGGCCTCCGCGCTTTGCGCCTGTCAGCCCAAAGCCGGAGCCGAGCTTGTTTCCGCTCCGCAAACGCAGCCTTCCGTGGCCGATGCGGGCTCCATGCTGCCCGGCCCCGGTTCTCCTTCAACGCTGTACCGGGCCAATCTCTGCCCCACCATCATGTCTCTGGGCGAAGATGTGGCCGATGCCGCACGCGAACACATAGGCGTGCGCTACAGAAGCGGCGGAGCATCGCCCGCATCCGGCTTCGACTGCTCGGGCTTCGTGTACTGGGTCTTTTCCAGGCAGGGCGTCACCGTGCCCCGCGATTCCGTGCGTCAGTCCCGCGCAGGACAGGAAGTGGCCAAGGCCGACCTTCTTCCCGGCGACATTCTCATCTTCCGCATCGCCAACACGCCCAACGGCAGGCACTCCGCCATCTATCTCGGCGACGGACGCTTCATCCACAGTCCGTCGGCCGGCTCCCGCGTGCGCATAGAAAATCTGGAAGCCGACTACTGGAAGCGCCACTACATGACGGCACGGCGCGTGCTGGAGGAACCGCCCTGTGATCTCGACGTCTACGGCAATCCCGAACTTGCCGACACGCAGGCACTGCTTGAGGAAATAGGCATCGGCAAAAAGTAGCGCCGCCCCCCTGCAGACGCCTCGCATCCCGTGCTTTTCCCCGTCCGTCCTTCGGGCGGGACAAAAAGCACGCCGCATCATGGGCGCAATCTGTCGTGCCTGTCCCCGGTCCGCCCTCCCGAGACGTCTGCCTTTTCCGCCGGGCGAAAATCACTCTTCCTTCCGCTCTTCTCGTCAGACACGAATCCGATTCTGCCGGACGCAGAACCGCCGTTCATCTCCTCTTTCAGACATAAAAAGGCCCCTTCCGAAGAAGGGGCCTTTTCTTATTCATGCATTGCCGCCGGACTACATTTCCGGAGGCAGCTCGTTGAGCTGCGCCTGAGAGAACACGGGACCGTCAAGGCACACGTACTTGCCGCCGAGGTTGCAGCGGCCGCAGATGCCTATGCCGCACTTCATGCGGCGTTCGAGGGTGGTGATGATGTTCTCGTCCTTGAAGCCCATTTCGCGGAACGCCGCCAGCGTGAACTTGATCATGATGGGCGGGCCGCAGAGCACGGCGATGGTGTTGTCGGGGCTGGGGGCCAGTTCCTTGAGCACGTTGGGAATCATGCCCACGCGGTGAGGCCAGTTGGGGGCCTCGCGGTCGATGGTGAGCGTGGTGTGCAAAACGTCGCTCTCAAGCCAGCCGGGAAGATCGGCCTTGTAGGCCATGTCCTCGGGGGAACGCGCACCGTAGAGCAGGCTGAGCTTGCCGTACTCGGAGGCGTGTTCCATGACGTGCAGCATGATGGTGCGGATGGGCGCCATGCCTATGCCGCCGCCCACGAACACGATGTTCTTGCCCTTCCACTGCTCATAGGGGAAATAGTTTCCCAGAGGAGCGCGCACGCCCACCTTGTCGCCGGGCTGGAGCTTGTGAATGGCGGTGGTCACCTCGCCCGCGCGCATGACGGAAAACTGGATGTAATCCTTGCACGAAGGCGGGGTATTGATGACGAACGTGGATTCGCCCACGCCGAACACGGAAAGCTGTCCCACCTGACCGGGCTGGTAGGTGAAGCTGTTCCATGCTTCCTCATTGTCAAAGCGCACACGGAACGACTTGATGGTGGGAGATTCCGTGATGACTTCCAGAACCGTAGCGACTTCAGGCAGGTAAGGATTCTTGCTGCAGCCGCAGTCATGTTCACTCATATTCTCTCCTTACCTCTTCTTGGCCTTGCTTCTGGTGGAGGACTTGGGAGCCGCCTTGGGAGCGCTCTTCTGAGGCTTCGGGGCAGGAGCGGGGGCTTCTTCCGCAGGGGCAGCCTGTTCGGGGGCTGCCGCGGGAGCCTCGGGAGCCGCAGCTTCCGCAGGAGCCTTCACCTCAGGGGCGGCTTCCGGCTCCTTCGTTTCGGGAGCCTCGGCCACAGGTGCGGGAGCCTTTGCCGGGGCCTCGTCCTTGATCTCGATGGTTGCGCCTTCCACGGCGGCCTGCACCATGTGGCGGATGTCCAGCGACACCGGGCAGCTCACCACACAGCGGCCACAGCCCACGCAGGAGAAGAAGCCGTCGTAACGCTCAGGATAGAAGCTGAACTTGTGGCTCACGCGGTTGCGCATTCTGTCGGCCTTGGTAGGACGGGGATTGTGACCGCTGGTCTCCATGGTGAAGAGAGGCGTCATGCAGGAATCCCAGCTGCGCAGACGACGGCCGTCAAGCTGCGAGCCTTCATCGGTGATGGTGAAGCACTGGCAGGTGGGGCACAGATAGGTGCACGCGCCGCAGGAAAGGCACTTCACGGTTTCCTTGTCCCAGAAGGCCTGATCGGTAAAGCGCGAGGCCACCTTTTCCATGACGTGGGTCAGCTCGGGGGCGGGGGTCAGAGAAGCTGCGGCAGCGGCGTGGACGGCCTCGGCCTCGGCTGCCTTGTCGGCGGCGTCGGCAAAGCCCGCGCCTTCCACCAGCGCCTGTCCCTTCTCCGTGATCACTTCAAGCACGAAGCCGCCTTCCACGGCGGTGAAGAGGATGTCCGAGCCTTCCCTGTCGGAAGGTGTGCCGCCCACCCAGTTGCAGAAGCAGGAATTAAAGGCCGTGGGGCATGCCTGCGTCACAATGGTGGTGGCGGCACGGCGCGCACCGTAGTACGGATCCTTGAACTTGCCTTCGAGGTAGGGGCGGTCAAGCACCACGAAGCCGCGGGCGTCGCAGGGACGACCGCCGAAAAGCACCGTGGGTTCTGCCTCAATGGGAGCCTCAAGCGTGGTGGTCAGCCTGGAGGGATCTTCGGCATCCTTGACGGACTTGAAGGTCACCAGCGTTTCGCACTGAGGCAGCATGGCCTGTTTGGGTGAAGCGGTGGCGCGGCGCAGAAGCGCGTCGATGTCGGCCGAGGCGAGCTCTTCGGCCGTCCGGGGACGAAAGACCACGCTCGGGCCTTCCTGACGGGGAGCCAGCACGCGATGGCCGGAGGCCAGACCGGCAAGCCAGCCCGTCAGCTCTTTCGGTGTTGCGAAAAGGAGACTGCTCATGCCAGATCATGCTCCTTGATAGTCGGTTCTTCCACCTGATAGGTGAGCAGCGGAGGCGTGGCGTTCACGTCGAGGCCCGCGCCGTAGCTGAAGATCTTCTGAATCATGCGGCCAAACTGCTGCTTGAGCGCGAACACGGGTATGTCCATGGGGCAGGCGCGTTCACATTCGGTGCAGCCCGTGCAGCGTCCGGCAAGATGCTGGGCGTGGATGAGCTGGAAAAACAGCTTCTGCTGCACGGTGTCTTCCTGCGTGACCCAGGCGGGATCGCGCGTGTCGGACACGCAGTAGTCGCGGCACACGCACATGGGGCAGGCGCCCCGGCAGGCGTGGCAGGCAATGCAGCGTTCCATCTGGCCCTTCCAGTAGCCCATGCGCTCCTCAAGGCTCAAAGAGTCGAGGAAGCGCAGGCCGGGCAGACGACCGTCGGCCGGAGCCGCAGGCTCGATGGTGGGAGTGCCCACGAACACGTCGGAAAGAACGGCGTTGGGCTTGGTGCACAGACGACACTTGTCCTGCGCCACTTCCGCCATGGTCATTTCGTAGTCCTGACCGCCAGCCGTGATCGTAAGCTTGTTGCCGCGGCCGACGCAGGATTCTATCTTCGCGCCTTCAGGGAGCTTCGAGAGAATGCGGGGCAGGCTCACGGTGCCGTTGCAGCCCATGCCGAAGATCTTCACTTCCTCGCGGGAAATGAGATTTTCGGCCAGGAGTTCCACCACGCCCTTGCTGTCGCAGCCCTTGACCACCACGCCGATCCTGCGGCCCTTGTACTTGGGCAGATACACGGCGAGATTGTGCACGTTGAAGGGGCCCCATATGAGGGAATCCACTTCTTCGGGCGTGGTCATGAACACGGGTTCGGCATGAACGGCATCAAAGCCCATCTTCCAGCCGAGCACGCCTTCAAGGCCTTCGGCAAGAGCATCCTTGATGGCCTGCTTGAGATCGGGCAGGGAAGGATGAGCGCCGCAGCCGAGGGGCCGGATGGACTCGATGAGCTCTTCGGGACGATCGTAGCGGGCGGGCACGTCTTCCCAGCGGGGAGCCGGTCCGAGCGCATGAATGCGGTTCGTGAAGTTGGTGACCACGTCCTTCCAGCGCTGACCTTCGGAAGCGGAAACCCAGGTGTACTCGAAGCGGTCGGGGTTGATGCCGATGACCGGCAGAAACTCCTTGAGCAGTTCCAGACGACGGCGGGCGTAGTAGTTGCCCGCAGAGTAATGGCAGTCGCGCGGATGGCAGCCCGACACGAGCACGCCGTCGGCTCCGTTGATGAGGGCCTTGAGCACGAAGAGAGGGTTCACGCGGCCGGAACAGGGGACGCGGATGATGCGAAGGTCGGTAGGCTGCACGGCGCGGGCGGTACCGGCCGTATCGGCGCCGCCGTAAGAGCACCAGTTACAAAGAAAACCTACGATACGGAGCTCCTTGCCAGCTAGGACAGACATAGGGCGTTAACCTCCGCGAGAAGCTGATTGTCGGCGAAGTGGGCGACCTGAATGGCGCCCTGCGGGCAGGTGGCCGTGCAGAGGCCGCAGCCCTGGCAGACGGTTTCGATCACGTGGGCCTTCTTCTGTCCGCGGATCTCCACCTCTTCAATGGCCTGATAGGGGCAGACCTGAATGCACTTGCCGCAGTCCACGCAGCGCTTGATGTCCACCACGGACACCTGCGGATCGTTCTCCAGCTTGGGCTTGGAGAAGAGCGCCATGACCTTGGCGGCGGCGGCGCTGCCCTGAGCCACGGAGGCGGGAATGTCCTTGGGGCCCTGGCACACGCCGGCGAGATACACGCCTGCGGTGTTGGTTTCCACGGGACGCAGCTTCACGTGGCTTTCCATGAAGAAGCCGAAGTGGTCGTAGGAAATGCGCAGCTTTTCAGCCAGATTTCCCGCGCCCTTCGAACCTTCCACGCCCACGGCGAGCACCACCATGTCGGCGTCCACCTCAACGGGCGCGCCGAGCAGCGTGTCGGCGCCGCGCACGATGTAGCCCACCTTGCCGTCGGGACGCACCGTAGGCTGAATGGCGGACACGCGGCCGCGGATATATTCCACGCCGTATTCTTCCTGAGCGCGACGGGTGAATTCGTCGTACATCTTGCCCGGAGCACGGATGTCCATGTAGAACACGAAGGCTTCAGAGTCCGGCAGATGATCCTTGGTCATGATGGCCTGCTTGGCCGTATACATGCAGCAGAAGCCCGAGCAGTACGGACGACCGATGGAGCAGTCGCGGGAACCCACGCACTGGATGAACACGATGTTCTTCGGCTCCATGCCGTCGGAAGGACGGTGGATGTGGCCGCCGGTGGGGCCGGAGGCGGACATCATGCGCTCGTACTGCAGGCTCGTGATGACGTCGGGATAGGCGCCGCCGCCGTATTCCTTGTATACGGTCCAGTCAACGAGATCGTAGCCGGTGGCCGCGATGATGGCGCCCACCTTCTCTTCCACGATTTCATCCACCATGTCGTACACGATGGCGCCGGTGGGACACACCTTGGCGCACACGCCGCACTTGCCTTCCTTGATCTTGCGGCAGTAGTCGGGATTGATGGTGGCCTTCTTGGGAATGGCCTGGGGGAAGGGAATGTTGATGGCGCGGCAGTTGCTGATGTCTTCATTGAAGGCGTCGGGCACGTTCTTGGTGGGGCACTTTTCGGTGCAGGTTCCGCAGCCGGTGCACTTGTCCCAGTCCACGTAGGTGGCGCGCTTTCTGATCTTCACGGTGAAGTTGCCCACAAAGCCGGAAATGCTCTCCACCTCGGAATGGGCATAGAGCGTGATGTTCGGATTCTGGGCCACGTCCACCATCTTGGGCGCGAGCACGCAGCTCGAGCAGTCGATGGTGGGGAAGGTCTTGTCGAGCTTGGCCATCTTGCCGCCGATGGTGCTTTCGCGCTCCACCATGACCACGCCTATGCCGGAATCGGCCGCATCAAGGGCGGCCTGAATGCCGGCCACGCCGCCGCCGATGACGAGCACGCGCTTGGTCACGTCGAACTGCTTGGCATAAAGAGGCGTGTTGCGGCGCAGCTTTTCCACGGCAAGGCGCACCAGCTCGGCGGCCTTGTTGGTGTTGGCTTCACGGTCGCGGCCGATCCAGGAAACGTGCTCGCGGATGTTGGCCATTTCAAACATGTAGCGGTTGAGACCGGCGCGCTCCACCGTGCGGCGGAACGTAGGCTCGTGCATTCTCGGAGAGCAGGAAGCCACCACAACGCCGTCGAGACCATGCTTCTTGATGGCCTGAACGATGTTTTCCTGCCCGGGCTCGGAGCAGGTATACATGGTGTCTTCAGCGAAGACGACATCGGGATAGGTCAGCGCGATCTTGGCGACCGTGGCGGTATCTACCGTCGCTTCGATGTTGCTGCCGCAGTGACAGACGAATACGCCGATTTTCATGATGCGGCTCCTGCGGCCTTCATGGCTTCAAGCTCGGCGGAAACACGGGCCTTGCGGCGTTCGGCGATCTTGTCCAGAAGGGGATAGGGATTGACGGCCAGCTTGTCCAGACGCATGGCGTTCTTGGGCAGGCCGAAGGCGAGCGCGATGAGCTGGGTGTAGTAGAACACCGGCAGTCCGAAAAAGCTCTTCTTCGAGATTCTGGCGGCCTGACGCTGGCGCAGGTCGAGATTCATGTGGCACAGCGGGCAGGCGGTGACCACGGCTTCCGCGCCCACGGCCTTGGCGGTGTCGAGAATGCGGCCGCTCAGAGACCCGGGAATGTTCACGTCCGGAATGCCCATGGCGGCGCCGCAGCACTCCGTCTTCAGGGCGAAGGGCAGGACTTCCGCGCCGAGCGCCTTCATGATGTTGTCGAGCGACACGGGATTTTCCGGGTCGTCGAACTTCGCCACCTGCGCAGGACGGCTCAGAAGGCAGCCGTAGTAGGTGACCACCTTGATGCCTTCCAGAGGATAGGTCACGCGGGAGGCGACGTTCTCCACGCCCACGTTTTCCACGATGGCCTGAAGCACGGAATAGGTTTCCATGAGATCCGCGCCGCCGTCGGCGTTGGCCGGAGTGGGAGCGTCGAGCAGCTCGTCCACCTTCGCCTTGAAGGCGGGCTTCTGCATGCGGTAGCGGGCCATCTTGAGATTGGAGGAGCAGCTCGGGCAGGGAGAAATCACGCAGTCGGCACCGGTTTTGGCGGCCTGCATGAGATTGCGCGCGGCAAGAGCGCCGGAGAGCTCGTGGCTCACGGAATGCGCGGGCGTGGAGCCGCAGCAGTTCCAGTCCTCGATTTCCACGAGATCCATGTTCAGAGCGTTGCACACCGCGCGGGTGGAGGCTTCATACTCCACAGAGGTGCCGTGGCCCGAACAGCCGGGATAATAGGCGTATTTCATGGCTCAGCTCCTCTTTTCCGCATAGCGCTTGAATATGCGCGCCACTTCCTCGCGTCCGTGAATGACCGAGGGAATGAAGGGCATCTTGTTCTTTCTGAGCGCCATGGGCGCGATTTCCAGATTGCCCCAGCCGCGCAGGGTACGGCCCATGTAGTCGGCCATGACGCCGAGCTCATAGGAGCGGCCCGTGGCGTGCACGGTATCAAGAAACGCCTTCCAGAAGGATTCGATGGGACGATCCTGCACCAGACCCTCGCGACGGGCCATCATGCGCAGCGTTTCCATCACCGCGGCCACGTCGATGTTGTTGGGGCAGCGGGCGCTGCAGGTCGAACACGACAGACACAGCCACAGCGAACGGTTCTTCAGGGCTTCATCCTTGAGGCCCATCTGCACGGCGTGCATGATCTGGCTGACCTGACGGTCATAGACCTGAGCGCCGGGGCAGCCCGCCGTGCACTTGCCGCATTGATAGCAAGTCGACAGATTCTGACCGCTCTCTTCTTCGACCTGACGCTTGAACTTCAGGTCCCTGGCTTTATCAAGCCTAGTGATGTTCATAGAGACTCCCCTTGAAGACTTTTTTACAACCATCAGAAATCACAACATATTCCGGAATGGAGCAGGAAAAGTCATTCAGTGTCTGACAAAAAAAGGACAGCAGTATCCCTTTTAACGCCATCAAGTAGAACATACTTCCGAGGGCAAGTCCATACTCACCCTCTCGAAAAAGGAGAAAAAGTACCCTTCTTTTTTCTTTCTTTTCAATAAGATATATGGCTTTTACCCCTTGGGCAAACGGTCACATAAAATATTTCATGAAATATTGCCCGTTTTTCCCCTGCGCGTTGTGCCCTGCCCGTCCGCGGAATCTCTTCTCAGCGCTCCGGGCAGAAAAACGACGAGACGGGAGGAATGTTTCCCCGCTTCATGACTTCGGCGCAGCATCTCTCCGCGTCCGCAAGCGTCCGGGCAGGGTCAAGGGTGAGAAAGCGTCTGTCCCGATACAAAAAGCGGCCGTCCACCATGGTGTGGACCACATTTTCGCGCGTGGCCTGATACACGACTCTCTGCACGGGGTCGCGCCCCCACGCAGGCAGCGAATGGGGCATGTCCATGTCGAGCACTGCAAGGTCGGCTTTCTTTCCGGGCTCCAGGCTTCCGAGATCTTCCGCCTGCCCCATGGCGGCCGCCCCGCCTCTCGTGGCGATTTCCAGAGCCTCCATGGCGGGCATGGCCTTCGGGTCATGGGTGAGCGCCTTCTGAAGAATGGAAGCCTGCCGCACTTCCATGAGTCCGTCCATGTGATCGTGCGCGCCGTCGAGCCCGAGCGCCACGCTTGCGCCCATGGCCCTAAGCTCCGCCACGGGCGCGATGCCGGACGACATCTTGGTGTTGGACGAGGGACAGTGCGCCACATGAGTGCCGGTATCCGCAAGGATGCGCTTTTCCTCATCGTCGAGCCATATGCAGTGCGCGAGCACGACGTCCTCGCCCGTGTAGCCGATGCGGTCGAGATAGCGGACGTTGCGCTCATGACAGAGAGCTTCCACAAGCGCGATTTCTCCGAGATTCTCCGAGGCGTGCGTATGCAGGCGCAGGCCGTTCTGTCTTGCAAGGTCGCGCGCCGAGGCAAGCAGCGCCTCCGAGCACGACGGCACAAAGCGCGGAGCCACGGCGTAGCGCAGACGCCCGTTTTCCGCCATGTGCCAGCGGCGGATGAGCCGCTCCGTCTCGCGGATGCAGGCGACCGGATCTTCGCGCATGACGGAGGGCAGATCGTCTCCCATGTCCATCATGCACTTGCCGAACAGTCCGCGCAGGCCGGTTTCGGCCATAACCTCGAACACGGCGTCCTCATGCAGAGTGGTGCCCATGTCGATGAGCGAGGTCGTGCCGCTGCCTATGAGCTCCATGGCGGCAAGACGCGCCGAGGCGGCGTTGCTCTCCATGGTGTGCGAGGCCTCCATGGGCCAGGTGCGCTCACGCAGCCATTCCATGAGGGCAAGATCGTCGCACAGACCGCGGAAAAGCGCCTGCGTCACGTGCATGTGCGCCTGAACAAGGCCGGGGATCACGGTCATGCCGCGAAGGTCCACCACTTCCGTGCCGTCTTCCGCCGTGCCTTCACCCGGCTTTTCCGCACCTTCGGCACGCGGCGTCACGGCGGCTATGCGGTCGTTCTCCACCAGAATGTCGGCCCGGAGCACGCGCCGCCCGCTGTCCATGGTAATGACAAGTCCGTCGCAAAGCAGCGTCTTCATGCCTCATCTCCCTTATGGTAAGCGCGGATCATGAGCCACAGCCCCGCCGCAAGCAGAGGCAGACAGAGAATCTGCCCCATGGTGACCCAGCCTGCAAAAAGATAGCCGAGCTGAGCGTCCGGCACGCGAAAGAACTCCACAAAGATGCGGCTCACGGCGTAGAGCACGCCGAAAAGCCCGGCCACCGCACCGCGGGGACGCGGACGCGAGGAATAGATCCACAGAACGACGAAGGTGAGCAGGCCCTCAAGACCGGCTTCGTAGAGCTGGGAAGGATGCCTCGGCAGCGGCCCCGCGCCGGGGAAGATCATGCCGAGGGGAGAATCCGTCACCTTGCCCCAGAGCTCGGCGTTGATGAAGTTGCCCATGCGGCCGAAAAAAAGCCCGGTGGGCACGAGGGGAGCCACGAAGTCCAGCATATCCAGAAGGCTCACGCCGTTTTTCCGGCCCCACAGCCAGCAGGCCGTCACCACGCCCACGAGTCCGCCGTGAAACGACATGCCGCCGTTCCACACGCGGAAAATCTCCAGAGGATCGGCCACATAGGCGGAAAGATCGTAAAAAATCACATAGCCGAGCCTCGCGCCGAGAATGACGCCGAGCATGGCCCAGGTAACGAAGTCGTCCACCATGGCCGCCGTCCACTTCGACCACGGACGGGAAGCCCGGAACCTGCCGAGCAGCCAGCCCGCAAGGAAGGCAAAAACATACATCAGGCCGTACCAGTGAAGCTGAAGGGGCCCGACGGAAAGCGCCACGGGATCTATGGAAGGATATTGCATCTCATTCTCCTTGTTCCGGGCTCCTTACCATAAAAGCAGGGGACAGACCAGAGCCCGCCTTTTTCCCCGGTTTCCGGCAGCAGCCTTGCCGCCGTGCTTCCGCCCGGCTCTTCCGGCTGCGCCTTTCCGCGCTCCCGGAACAAGGTCCGGCACTGCATGACTCCCCCTTTTTTCAGGGCAGGGATTCCGTCAGACGGAACGATTCCGCTCCACGCCCGGGGAAAATCCCGAAGAAGGCTACGGACTCTTTTGATGACTCGCGGCTCGTCCGGGCGGCCACGTTCATCGGCAACGCCGCCGACGGAACGAAAAAAATCACGTCCGCGCCTCTCCAATCCTGCCCGCATCCGCTGCGAAAGCCGGGACGACACGAAAATCTCCGACAAAAAAAAACGGCAGAAAACGCTTTACGATGCCCCATGACTACGCTACTTCCGAAGAAAAAGAACAAGGAGCCGTCATGCTCAAAAGCGCTCGTCCCTTTCCCCTTGCCGCGGCCGCGGCAAGCCTCGCGGGCCTTCTCTTCTGCCTGTGGGTGTTTCTTACCGGAGGCCGGGCCCTCTGCCTGACCGACGGCTGCACGCTGTTCCAGGATTTCCGCCTTGCCGGAATCTCCCTCTGGCAGGCCGGAATGGCACTGTTTTCCGCCCTTCTTGCGCTCGCCCTTCTGCGCCTGTCCCGCGCGGCGCACCTTCTTGCCGCGCTGGCCCTCGCCGCGGATGCCGTGCTGCTTTGCGTCATGCTCTTCACCGCGCCGTGCGTGAACTGCCTCATCGCAGGCTCGCTCATCGCCGTCACCTTTCTTGCCTTCCGCGCCGCCTCTCTGCCGGCAAGGCGGGAACGCTCCACGCTTGCCGTTCTGTGGCTCGTGCTGCTCGTCGTCGATCTCGGCGGCGTCGTTCGCGACCTTGCCGAGCCGTGGACGCCCCTGCCCGCGCAGGAATCTTCCTCCGTGGAGATCTATTTTTCGCCGAGCTGCCCCGCCTGCCGGACGCTGCTCTCCCGCGCCGACGAGATTGACGACTCCGCCTGGTACCCCGTGCCCGAGGACACGAGGGACATATGGATCATCGCAGCCATGACCGAAAGACTGGAGAAGGGCATGCCGCTTGCGCAGGCCGCCGCCGAAGCCCGGCAGGCCGTGCCCGAGGGCGAAGCCTTTGAAAGCGACGCATCCTTCCGTCTCGGTCTTCTCAGGCCCGGCATGCTGCTTCTGCAGCTGAGGCTCTGGCGCAACCACGCGCACGTGCTCGCCGCAGGCTCCGACCGGCTGCCCTTCGTGGAATTCAGGGGACTGCCCGCCTTTTTTGCCGAACCAGAGCCCACCCCGTCGAGGGAAGAACCGCACGCTCCGGCCGCGGCCCCCTCCGTGCTGACGGACATTCCCGGACTCGGCGTGGCCGGGTTCTGCGACGGAGAGAGCGAAACGCCCTGCGAAGACCCCCCGGCGCTTCCTTCATCCGGCGCTCTCATAGACACAAGCGGCATGATCCAGTAAATGCCGCAATCTCTGTCATTTTTTTTCAATCCACCGACATTGCAGGGAAAACGGCCTCAATCAGCAATAATGCCGACTTGTCTCCCGCTAAAACTTAAGCTAACCTCTGCAAAATTAGCGGCCATTTTTCGGCTGCAGCTTTTCACCATTATTCACGCAGGCATACATGGACATCGCAGAACTGTGCAGCAATCGGCGCGAGGCGCTGGTAGATCGCTGGGTCAACCGATTCTTTGCCAGCTATCCTCTTGACAGCAAGGGTTTCATGCGGACGAGCCGCGACCGCTTCGCCAATCCCGTGGGAGAGACGACGCGCCGCTCGGCTTCCGTGCTCTTCGACGCGGTCATCGGCATGGATACGGAACCCGACATCGTGAAGCAGGCCCTTCACGATCTCATCTGGGTACGCGGCGTGCAGGACATGCCCCCCTCCAAGGCCGTGGGGGCGCTGTACCTGCTCAAGGAAATACTGCGCAGCGACGTGCTGCCCGAATGTCTGAAGCCGGAAAACTCCGGCCCTGAGGTTCTGAAGGCGTACCTCGACGTGGAGTCCAGGCTCGACACCCTGGGCCTTCTCGCGCTCGACATGTACTCCGATGCGCGGGAGCGCGTGTTCAGAATCAGAGTGGAGGAAGTAAAGCGAAGCCAGTCGCAGGTGATACGGCTGGCCAAGCTTCGGAGGGAGCAGGCGGAATCTGCTCCTGAAACTGAAAATCGAGGGGTAGAGGAATGACCATCGCATTTGCGGCCACTCTGCTCATCCTTCTCATAGGATGGGCGGGGTCAGCACTTGGCCTGCAGTATCTGCTCGGCGTGATCTTGCCGCTGGTAGCGGGTGCTGTGTTCATCATCGGCTTCATCTGGAAGATCGTCCGCTGGGCTAAATCGCCCGTACCGTTCGCCATTCCCACAGTGGCGGGCCAGCAGCGTTCTCTTGACTGGATCAAGCCCAACCGTCTCGAATGCCCGTGGACCACGCCCGCCGTCGTCGGCCGCATGATCCTCGAGGTGTTCGCCTTCCGGTCGCTGTTCCGCAACACCCGTGCGGAACGCACCACCATCGACGGAACGCCGCGCATCACCTATTTTTCCAACAAGTGGCTGTGGGTGTTCGCCCTGCTGTTCCATTACAGCATGCTCGTGATCATCATCCGCCACGCGCGCTTCTTCCTTGACCCGGTGCCCGTGTGCATTGCCGTCATCGAATTCGTGGACGGAGTGTTTCAGGTGGGCGCTCCCCGCTTCTACCTGACCGACGCCTTCATTCTCGCGGCGCTCGCCTTCCTGCTGCTGCGCCGCGTGTGCACGGAAAAGCTCCGCTACATCTCTCTGCCCGCCGACTACTTCGCGCTGTTTTTGCTCATCGCCATCGCCGGTTCCGGCATCTGCATGCGCTACATCTCCAAGGTGGACATCAACCAGGTGAAGGAAGTCATCATGGGCCTTGCCACGCTGCAGCCCGTGGATCCTTCCGGCATAGGTTCCATCTTCTTCATCCATGTGACGCTCGTGAGCGCGCTTCTCATCTACTTCCCCTTCTCGAAGCTCATGCACATGGGCGGCGTCTTCATGAGCCCCACCCGCAACATGAAGTGCAACACCCGCGAAGAGCGCCACGTGAACCCCTGGAACCCGCCCAAGAACTACCATACCTACGCCGAATATGAAGATGATTTCCGTGAAGCCATGGTTGAGGCCGGCATCCCTGTAGAAAAGCAGCCTGAACCCAAGACGGAAGCCTAAGGAGTTACTGGTCATGGCAAAAATGCCCACACCCGAAGAATTGCTGGCGGCCACGCCCGCTTCCTTCCCCAAAGAGGGATGGATGGACACCAAGCCGGATTTTCATCCCGGCAGCTTCTGCTATCCCGCCAAGACGGAAATACTGAAAGGCCTCGGCTTCGAGAACGCCCATGACTGGGCTCCCGACAACGAGGACTGGGAACTGCCCGAAAACTGGGAGCAGATCCTTCACAATTCCCTGCAGGACGCGCTGAACAAGCATCGTTCCCTCAAGGTGTTCATGGACTGCTGCGTGCGCTGCGGCGCCTGCGCCGACAAGTGCCACTTCTTCCTCGGCACCAACGATCCCAAGAACATGCCCGTGCTGCGCGCCGAACTTCTGCGTTCCGTGTACCGCAAGGACTTCACCACCGCAGGACGCCTGCTCGGCAAGTTCGCCGGAGCCCGCAAGCTCGACAAGGACGTCATCAAGGAGTGGTTCATCTACTTCTATCAGTGCACCGAGTGCCGCCGCTGCTCCCTGTTCTGCCCCTACGGCATCGACACCGCGGAAATCACGGTCATCGTGCGCCAGATGCTGCTGGACCTCGGTCTCGGCATCCACTGGATCATGAACTCGGTCAACGACTGCAACCGCACCGGCAACCACCTCGGCGTCCAGCCCCACTCCATGCGTGAAATCGTGGAATTCCTCTGCGACGACATCGAGACCATCACCGGCATCCGCGTGGATCCGCCGTGGAACGAAAAGGGTCATGAAGTCATCTTCATCACCCCCTCGGGCGACTACTTCGCCGACCCCGGCATCTACACCTTCATGGGCTACCTCATGCTGTTCCATGAAATCGGTCTCGACTACACGCTTTCCACCTACGCCTCCGAAGGCGGCAACTTCGGTTCCTTCGTCTCCTTCGACGTGGCCAAGAAGCTGAACGCCAAGATGTACGCGGAAGCCGAACGCCTCGGCGTCAAGTGGATTCTCGGCGGCGAATGCGGCCACATGTGGCGCGTGGTGAACCAGTACATGGCCACCTACAACGGTCCCACTCCCCCGAACATGGAAGTGCCCGTTTCCCCCATCACCGGCACGGTGTTCAAGAACGCCGCCGCCACCAAGATGGTGCACATTGCCGAATTCACGGCCGACCTCATCAAGCACAACAAGCTGAACCTGCGCCCCGAGCGCAACAACCACATCATCACCACCTGGCACGACTCCTGCAACCCGGCGCGCGCCATGGGCCTTCTGGAAGAGCCCCGCTACATCCTCAGGCACGTGTGCAACAACTTCGTGGAAATGCCCGAGCACACCATCCGTGAAGAAACCTTCTGCTGCGGTTCCGGTTCCGGCCTGAACGCCGAGGAAATCATGGATCAGCGCCTGCGCGGCGGCTTCCCCCGTGCCAACGCCCTGCGTTACGTGCACGACACCAAGGGCGTGAACTGGATGGGCTGCGTGTGCGCCCTCGACCGCGCGGCTCTGCCTCCGCTCGTGGACTACTGGGTTCCCGGCGTCACGGTCAGCGGCCTGCACGAACTTGTGGCCAACGCTCTGGTGATGAAGGGCGAAATTCCCCGCACCATGGACCTGCGTCAGGAAGATCTGCCCTTCCCCGATGAAGACCCCGCCGCCTCGGAGGAAGCATAAATGTATAACGCAAAATTCGTCATACCCGGCATCATCGTATTCGCCGGGCTGTTCACCGCGCCCTTCTGGATCAATATGCTTTCTTCCGGTCACGAAGAGGTCAAGGTGGAGCTCCCCACGGAACCCGTCAAGTTCTTCGGTGAAGAGCGCACCCAGTGCATCGAGCCGAGAGAATGGATGGCCGCCAATCACATGGAACTCCTCCTCGAGTGGCGCGACCAGGCTCTGCGCGAAGGAAAGCGCATCTACGTCGCTTCCGACGGCAAGAAATGGGAAACCAGTCTGCAGAACACCTGCATGGCCTGCCACAGCAACAAGGCCGAATTCTGCGACAAGTGCCACAACGCCAACAGCGTGAACCCGTACTGCTGGGACTGCCACGTCGTACCCCAGGGGAACAATCATGAATTCGAGTAGACGTTATTTTCTCAAGGTCGCAGGCCTGTCCACCTTCGCCCTGGCTGCCGGTGCGGCCCGTGCGGAAGCGGCCGAGGCCTCCTATGAAGCCTATCCCGAGGGCCTGAAGGCCAAGCGCTGGGCCATGGTCATCGACACCCGCCGCATTCAGACGGTGGAAGACATGCGCCCCATCGTGGAAGCCTGCCACAAGGCTCACAACGTGCCCACCATTTCCGGCAAACACGAAGTGAAGTGGATCTGGGACGACACGTTTGAACACGCCTTTGCCAACGACCCCACTCCGATGCTTCCCGAAAACATCGAGAACCGTCGTTTCTTCCTGCTGTGCAACCACTGCACCAATCCCTCCTGCGTGCGCGTCTGCCCCGCCGGCGCCACCTACAAGACGGGTGACGGCCTCGTGGCCATCGACTATCACCGCTGCGTGGGCTGCCGCTTCTGCATGGCCGCCTGCCCCTACGGCTCCAGAAGCTTCAACTTCCAGGATCCCCGTCCCTTCATCAAGGACCTGAATCCCGCCTACCCCACCCGCATGCGCGGCGTGGTGGAAAAGTGCACCTTCTGCGCCGAACGGCTGGAAAAGGGACTCATGCCCGCCTGTGTCGAGGCTTCCAACGGCGCCATCATGTTCGGCGACCTCAACGACCCGAACTCCATCGTCCGTCGTGTCCTCGCCAAGAACTTCAGCATGCGCCGCAAGCCCGATCTGGGCACCGATCCCGGCGTCTATTACATCATCTAGGAGGGAACCATGGTTGAAAAAGTTCTCAAGGGTTCTCCCAAGTATTATCTGTGGCTGATCTTCCTGCTGGCCATCATAGGCTATGCCTTCATCGTCTATGTGTTCCAGCTCATCTACGGCCTTCAGATGACCGGTCTTACCCGCAATACCTCGTGGGGCTTCTACATCGCCCAGTTCACCTATCTTGTGGGCGTGGCCGCCGCGGCCGTGATGCTGGTGCTCCCCGCCACCTTCCATCACTATCATCCCTATCACCGCGTGATCGTGTTTGCAGAATTCCTCGCCATCGGCGCGGTCATCATGTGCATGCTCTTCATCGTGGTTGACATGGGCCAGCCGCAGCGCGTGCTGAACATCATTCTGCATCCCACGCCGAACTCGGTCATGTTCTGGGACGCCACGGTTCTGTGCGGCTATCTGCTGCTCAACGCCGTCATCGGCTGGACCTCCCTCGAGCATGAAAGCCGTCACGTCGCCGTGCCCCGCTGGGTGAAGGTGCTCGTGGTCATCTCCATCTTCTGGGCCTTCTCCATCCACACCGTCACGGCCTTCCTGTACGCCGGTCTGCCCGGACGTCACTACTGGCTCTCCGCCATCATGGCCGCACGCTTCCTGGCCTCCGCCTTCTGCGCCGGTCCTTCCATCCTGCTGCTCGCCCTGCTGCTCCTGAAGCGCCTCACCGGCTTCGATCCCGGCAAGGCCGTGGTGAAGTCCCTGTCCATCACCATCGCCTACGCCATGGGCCTGAACATGTTCTTCTACGTGCTTGAACTGTTCACCGCCTTCTACAGCGGCATTCCCGGCCATCAGCATCCCATCACGTTCATCTTCAACGGACATGAGGGACTCAACGTGTGGCTGAACGGCTGGATGTGGGTTGCCGTGGTGTTCGCCTTCGTGAGCATCTTCCTGCTGGCCATTCCCAGGTTCCGCAACAACATGAAGATCCTGCCCTGGGCTCTCGTCATGCTCGTCATCGCCTCCTGGATCGACAAGGGCCTCGGCCTGCTCATCGGCGGCTTTGCCCCCACTCCCTACGAAACCTATGAAGTCTACACTCCCACCTTCTGGGAAGTGTCCATCGGTCTCGGCATCTTCGCCGTGGGCGCCCTCGTGGTCACCCTGCTGTGGAAGATCGCCATTGAAATGAAGCGCGAGGGCGGCGAGCCCTTCGAACTCGCCGAATAGCGGATTGCCGGACTTTCCGGCCGCCTCATGCACGATCAAAAGCCCGGACGGTTCGCCGCCCGGGCTTTTCTCATGCCCGGCCTTTCTCTTCCTGCCCCACGGAAAGCCGCCGCAGCAAGCAGGCAATGCGGCTCTGCTCTGCACGGCCCCGTTCAGGCTTTCCCTTTTTCCCGCACGCCGGGAACCGTCGCGCCGCCCCGCAGTTCACAGAGAATCCAAAAAATTTTCTCCGTTCACGCATTCTCTCCGATGGACTCCGCCCTTTCCAGAACTTCACGTCTTCCTATTGCCGCTTCTCCTTGAGCGGCACGTTTTTTCTTCTCCCGCGCCCCTTTCTGCAAATGTCCCCGGACGCTCCCATTCTCCCCTGCTTTTTCCGCAAAAGCGTTCCCCCTCCCGTCATGCGAACTTGTTCCCTGTCTGAACGTCGTAACAAGGCCGCATGCCTTGTGCCGCAACGATTCCGTTCCACAAAAGGAAGAAAAAAGGCCGCCTTGACGGGCACGGGGCCCCACGGCTATAACGTCATCATCATCTTGTACCCTGCGCGCTCGCGCCCCTTCAACAAAAGGACACTTGCCATGGCTCTTCATATCGTCGACCACCCGCTCATCCGCCACAAGCTCGGTCTGCTCCGCAAGGAAAGCACTTCCACCAGCGAGTTCCGCATGCTGGCCAAGGAAGTGGCCCGCCTGCTCACCTACGAGGCCACAAAGACCCTTCCCACGGAAAAGAAAATGGTCAAGGGCTGGGCCGGACAGGTGGAAGTGGACTATCTCGCAGGCAAGATGATCACCATCGTGCCCATACTGCGCGCCGGTCTCGGCCTCATGGACGGCGTGCTCGACATGGTGCCCGGCGCGAAGATCAGCGTGCTCGGCATGTACCGCAACGAAGAAACGCTGGAACCCGTGGAGTACTACAAGAAGCTCGCCCGCCGCATCGACCAGCGCGTGGCCATCATTCTTGATCCCATGCTGGCCACGGGCGGATCCCTCATCGCCGCCATCGACGTGCTCAAGAAGGAAGGCTGCAGGCAGATATGCTCCCTCAACCTCGTGGCCGCTCCCGAAGGCGTGAAGGCCGTGCTCGACAAGCATCCGGACGTGGAAATCTACGCCGCCGCCCTTGACGATCACCTCAACGAAAACGGCTACATCATTCCCGGCCTCGGCGACGCCGGCGACCGCATCTTCGGCACGAAGTAACGAGCCGGACACAAAGGCGGCGGCGGAACATTCCGTCTTTTCCTTCTCCCCCGTTCCCGGGGAAACGTGCATCATTCAAGCCCGGAAGGTTCCGCCTTCCGGGCTTTCCCTGTCTTTTGCCAGCGGCTCTCCGCCTTTTAGGCGCAGGCGGCCTCCCGTTCGCTCTTCGAACCTCCCACGTCAGTGCCGGACCGGCAGAAGATGTTCCATCTCCGGAACTTCAGACATTTCCGCGTGCATGGAGCACGGTTGACGCGTCCGTTCCCGCCAATTAAAAAGAAAAACGCCTCTGCCCGGCTTTCTGCCGGGAGATTCCTTTTCACGTTGCGCAGAAAAACCCTGACCGCCGCGCTCCTGCGGACGGCGGGAGTCACCTTTCACAGGCAGGTCAACATGGCACGCTACTCTTCCAGAATAAGCAACAAGCACATGGTGGCCGTGCGCTTCAGCTCCTTGGGCGACGTGGTGCTCACCACGGGCGTTCTTCTCGACTGGCACGAAAAGCACGGAACCATGTTCACCGTCATCACCAAAGAAGCCTTTGAACCCATCTTCGACCACAATCCCGCGGTGCTCAACGTCATCGGCTTCGACGAAAACGACCTGCACGGGCAGACGCAGGCCATGAACTTCCGCGGCCTCATGGAAAAATACCGCGATTCGCCCCTGCTCGACCTGCATCGCAACATCCGTTCCGCCATGCTGGCGCGCATCTGGCGCGATGCCATCATCTGCTACAGCAAGATGTCCCTGGCCCGCCGCATCTTTTTATGGAGCAAGGGACGCTTCTTCGGCGAGGAGCTGCGCCGCTACAACGTTCCGCAGCGCTACGCCACAGGACTTTACGACAAAAAGGACGTGCCTTCCGCAAGTCAGCTCAGGCCCCGCATCTTTCTCACCCAGGACGAAAAGGTTCGGGCCGAAGGACTGATTGCTCCCCTTCACGCCGAGGGAGAACCAGTCGTGGCGCTGCACCCCTTTGCCACGCATGAGGCAAAAAGCTGGCCCATGGACGTATGGCTGCGCTTTGCCGCCATGCTCAGCGAAGCAGGCATAGGCTATTTCTGGGTAGGTCAGGGCGAAGGGCTGCCCGAAGAGGAAGAATCCCGCAGCTTCGTCAACAAGACGGCGCTGCGCGAACTGTTCGCGCTCATCGCCTCCGCCGACGTGCTCGTCACCGGTGATTCCGGCCCCATGCACATCGCCACCGCCGTGGACACGCCGGCCCTCGCCATGTTCGGTCCCACCTGCCGGGAATGGGGCTTCTTCCCTTCCGGCGAGAAGGATCGCGTCGTGCAGCTTTCCATGCCCTGCCGTCCCTGCTCGCTGCACGGCTCGGGCTCCTGCCCGAAAGGCAACGCCTGCATCATGGGCATCACCCCCGAGAGAATGCTCGAAGAGCTGAAGGACATGCTCGCGTAGACGCGCAGGCCGTCGCAGGAAAAAGACTGTCATCTCCCGCACTTGCCGACTATGCCGCATGAAAGACGGAACCATGTGATTTTTCTGTCATTTCTTCGATAAAAAGATTCTCTTCGGTTGACCTGCTCCGTCTCTGATGCTAAAGTAGGGTATAAAGTAATATCAGGAGAAGCTCATGCGTCAGCGCATGACTTGTTCTTTTATCGGCAAAAGCCGCGACCTTCCCGCCCGCCATGGAAGCATTCGCGGAAAAGTCCTGTCTATCAGCGCCAGGAGGGCCTTATGCAAATCTCCATTGGTCTGGGGAAAGAAGGCGCGGAAGAACGCCTTGAAAAACGGGGCGTATCGCGCCGCGACTTCCTGAAATTCTGTTCCACTGTGGCTGTGGCCATGGGCATGGGGCCCGCGTTCGCTCCCGCCATGGCCAAGGCGCTCACGTCCGCCTCGCGTCCCGCCGTCATCTATCTGCACGACGCGGAATGCACGGGCTGCACGGAAGCGCTTCTGCGTGCCAGCAAGCCCTTCATCGACGAGCTCATTCTCGACACCATTTCCCTCGACTATCAGGAAACCATCATGGCCGCCGCCGGTGAGGCTGCGGAAGACGCCCTTCATCAGGCCATGAAGAATCCCAACGGATACGTGTGCATCGTGGAAGGCGCCATTCCCACCGCCATGGACGGTCTGTACGGCACCATCGGCGGCCGCACCATGTACGCCATCAACAAGGAAGTGCTGCCCGGCGCCAAGGCCGTCATTTCCTACGGCACCTGCGCCTGCTTCGGCGGCATTCCTTCGGCCGCTCCCAATCCTTCCGGCTGCAAGGGCGTGAACGACTGCTTTGCCGACCTCGGCATCAAGGCCATCAACGTCCCCGGCTGCCCGCCGAACCCGCTGAACCTCATCGGCACCATTGCCGCGGTTCTCTCCGGCGTGAAGCTTGATCTCGACAAGCTGAACCGTCCTCTTGCCTTCTACGGCCACACCGTGCACGAACTGTGCGAACGCCTTCCCCACTTTGAAGCCGGCGAATTCGCTCCCTCCTTCGATTCCGAGGAAGCCCGCAAGGGCTGGTGCCTCTACAAGCTCGGCTGCAAGGGCCCGGTGACCTACAACAACTGCCCCAAGGCTCTGTTCAACGACGTGAACTGGCCTGTGGCCGCCGGACACCCCTGCATCGGCTGTTCCGAACCGAACT
Organism: bacterium; assembly: GCA_037230945.1. GTDB lineage: Bacteria > Desulfobacterota > Desulfovibrionia > Desulfovibrionales > Desulfovibrionaceae > Mailhella. The sequence continues at coordinate 80,758 of JAXUUT010000081.1, read as the reverse complement.
TCTGGGACAAGCTGACCCCCTTCTATGAAAACTAGCGAGTAATGCCACCATGAGCGAAGCAAAAACCACTCCCCAGAGTTCCTATACCGGGCCCATCGTGGTGGACCCGCTCACCCGCATCGAGGGCCATCTCCGCATTGAGGTGGAAGTCGAAAACGGCAGGGTCAAGGACGCAAGAAGCTGCTCCACGCTGTTCCGCGGACTGGAAACCATCCTGAAGGGCCGCGATCCCCGCGACGCACAGTTCTTCACCGGCCGTACCTGCGGCGTGTGCACCTACACCCACGCGCTGGCGTCCACCCGCGCGCTGGAAGACGCCATGCAGATCGAGATTCCCGTGAACGCCACGCTGATCCGCAATCTCGTGCTGGGCATGCAGAATCTGCACGACCACGTGGTGCACTTCTATCACCTTCATGCCCTCGACTTCGTGGATGTGGCCGCGGCGCTTCAGGCCGATCCTGCCAAGGCAGCCAAGCTGAACGCCTCCATATCTCCCCGTCCCACGAGCGAAGACGAACTGCGTGCCGTCCAGGCCAAGGTGAAGGCCCTGGTGGAAAGCGGCCAGCTCGGCCCCTTCACCAACGCCTACTTCCTCGGCGGGCACCCCTCCTACTACCTTGACCCCGAAGCCAACCTCGTGGCCACCGCCCACTATCTGGAAGCCCTGCGCGTTCAGGTGGAAATCGCCCGTGCCACGGCCGTGTTCGGCGCCAAGAACCCCCATCCGCAGTTCCTCATCGCGGGCGGCGTCACCTGCTACAATGCTCTCCGCCCCGACACCATCGCCCACTTCAAGGCGCTCTATCAGAAGGCACGCGCCTTCGTGGAACAGGTCTACATTCCCGATCTGCTGCTCGTGGCCGGAGCCTACAAGGACTGGGCCTCCATCGGCGGCGGCGTTTCCGACTACATGGACTTCGGCGAATTCCCGGGCAAGGAACGCGATCTGACCACCCGCTGGCTCAAGCCCGGCGTCATCTACAATCGCGATCTCAGCACCGTGCTGCCCTTCGATCCCTCGAAGATTTCCGAACACGTCCGCCACAGCTGGTTTGAAGGCGACGAGGCGCGCGCTCCCTATCAGGGCGTGACCGATCCGCGCTTCACCAGAATAGGCGACCCCGACCGCTACTCCTGGATGAAGGCTCCCCGCTACGACGGCCATGCCGTGGAAACCGGACCTCTCGCGCAGATGCTCATTGCCTACGCCCAGGGCGACAAGCTCGTGACCGACACCGTGAACACGGTGCTGAAGGCCCTGAACGTCGGCCCCGAAGCGCTGTTCTCCACCCTCGGCCGTACCGCCGCCCGCGGCGTGGAAGCCGTGGTGGTGGCCAACGGCATCGGAGAATGGCTCCAGCAGCTTGAAGACAACATCGCGAAGGGCGACAACAAGATCTGCATCAACACCGAAGTGCCCAAGAATGCCGAGGGCGTGGGCTTCGTCCACGCACCCCGCGGCGGCCTGTCGCACTGGCTGGTCATCGAAAACGGCAAGATCGCCAACTTCCAGCTCGTGGTTCCCTCCACCTGGAACCTCGGTCCGCGCTGCGCCGAAGGCAAGCTCTCCGCCGTGGAAGCCGCCCTTGTGGGCACGCCCGTGGCCGATCCCAAGCGCCCCGTGGAAATTCTGCGTACCGTGCATTCCTTCGACCCGTGCATCGCCTGCGGCGTGCACGTCATCGACGGTCGCACCAATCAGGGCTATGACTTCAAGGTTCTGTAACGCACACTGAAGCAGAGGGGGAGGATGGTTCATCCTCCCCCTTTTTTCATGGTCCGAACGTGGATGAGGCGCGAAACGTCTTCACATCGGCAAAAACGCGTCTCATGAAACGCTCCCTTTCGCGTTTTCAGCGGCCCTTTTCCGCCGATGCGCCCCGAACAGACCGGACTCTCATCAAAAACATCCCGCTCAGCGGCACAGCCGGAAACTTTTCCATGGTTCGACGAATGCCGCCCCCATGCACATCGTTCTTCCGCTCTTCCCGCTTCGGCAGGCGACAAAAGCGGAAGCCTTCGACAACCTTTTCCCGGCAGTCGCCTCTGTGGCGGCTCCATCCTTCAGGCAGAAGCGCCCGCTGCGCTTTTGCTTCTTCCGAGTGCATCATGGAACGTATTCTCATTCTCGGCGTAGGCAACATTCTCTTTACCGACGAAGGCATAGGCGTGCGCACCCTCGAATGGCTGCAGGAGCACTATGTCTTTCCCGAAAACGTCACGCTTGTGGACGGCGGCACGCTGGGCATGGGACTCATGGACGCGCTTCTCAACTGTGACCGCGTCTATGTGCTCGACGCCGTGCTCGGCGGCGACGTTCCCGGCAGCACCTACCGGCTCACGGACGAAGACCTCAGAAAAAGCATGAGCTTCCGCGATTCGCTGCATCAGACCGATCTTGTGGACACGCTCATTTACTGCGACATTCTCGGACACCGGCCGGAAGGCGTGGTCTTCGGCATGGAACCTGCCGACTACAACACCATGGAACTCGGTCTCTCGCCCGTGTGCCAAAAATCCGTGCCTGCGCTCGCGCAAAGACTCGTGGACGAACTGAGAACTCTGGGCATGACCATCGCCGAGCGCTGAGCATTCCCTGTTTCCGCCATCCCGTTTCGGGCCGCGTTCTGCTTTTCCGCACAAACGCGGCCCTTTTCAGTCCCTCAAACGCCGACTCCAGGCCATTCCACAAAAAAGCCGCTTCCGGCATCGACCGCCCGAAGACGCGGCAAAGCCCGAACCGTTCCCGAAGCCGAGGCTCAGTTCCGCCCTTCCATGTCCGGGCGTTCTCCTCCATCTGGCCTCCTCCGGCAGCCACAGGGGCGGCACCGCTCCCCGTGAACTTCCATGCACGGCTCTTCCCCACGTGCGTCACGTCGCCGAGATGTGAGACTTCGCGAAATCCCCTCTTCTCCGCCTTTCTCTTCCCTGTTTTCAGAAATCCTATGTATTGACTCGGAATTCAGCGTTCCACGCCTCAAAAGGCCGCTGAGCGCAAAAAAGTCCAAACGGCACGACTCACTCCTGCCTGTGCTCTCAGAGTTCCGGAAGATGCATGGCGGCGTCCTGCCCGGTCCATGTGACGGTCATGCCTCCGAGCATGGTGGTGCTGTAGAGAGGAATGTCTCTTTTGGCCATTTCCTCCCGCACCTTCCGGCTGGGAAATCCGTAATGATTGTATGCCGCCGCCGAAGCGAGCACCGCCTTCGGCGACACGGCATCGTAAAATTTCCGCTGAAAGCTCGATGCCGCGCCGTGATGAGGCAGCACAAGAATATCCGCACGCAGGTTCTGTCCGCTCTTCACAAGACGGTTCAGGGCAAAGGACGTCATGTCTCCGCACAGAAGCGCCAGCGACCTGTCGTCACGCATCAGCCGGAAGGCAAGCGAAGCTTCGTTGCCCGACGCCTTCTTTCCCGGCCGAAGCGAGGTCAGCATCGCCTCATCCGGCCACACGACCTCAAGCCGCACGTTCTCCGTCAGCGAAAGCACGTCGCCCCGCGCAAGAATTTTCTCGGGAATGTTTCTTCTGCGGGCTGTCTCACGCAACGCCCTGCCGTCAGCGGAGTCGTCCGTCGCGGAAAAGGACGACCACACAAGGCAGCCCACCTCAAAGTGCTCCAGTATCCAGCGCAGCCCCCTGGCGTGGTCCATGTCCGTATGGCTCACGATCACGGCGTCGAGACGCGGCAGTCTCCGATACGTCAGTGCAGGGGCCAGTATGCTGCGTCCGCAGTCGAAAAACGGCGAGGCTCCGCCTCCCCCGTCCACAAGCACGCGTCCTTCCGGCCCCTCAATGAGCACGGCCTGCCCCTGTCCCACGTCGAACACGGTCAGAGAAACGCGACGCTCCTCCCGTGCCTGCATGTCGTCCAGCCACACGGGAAGCTGACCGAGAGGCATGAGCACAGCTCCCGCCAGAACAAGCCTGCGCACGGCCGTTCCCGCACCGCGCCCGCACACTCCGGCCCCGGCCAGCAGCATGAGACCGACAAAAAGAGCTCCGTATCCCAGCGCCGTCAGCGACGAAGGACGAAAGCACTGAACAAGCGGCAGCCAGCCTGCACCGTCCATGAAGGCAAGCAGCTCCATCATGGCATCGGCAGGCCATGCCGCCACGGTGAACAGGAGGTCGGACACGGGCTGCGGTCCGAAAACCGTCAGCACCAGCAGCCCGAGGGCCGCCGCAGGAAGCGTGATGAAGGTCAGCGGCGGCAGCCATGCGAGATTCATCCAAACGTTCATGCTCACCACGCCGAACACGGATATGAGCACCGGCAATACGGCCATCTGCGCGGCGAGGGAAAGCAGAAGCATGGTTCCTGTCCAGCGGATGAAGGCGTATGCCGCACGACGCGGAAAGTTCCGCCATGTCCGATCCGACCGACGAGCCGGAGGAAAACGCCTCCGCAGCGCCGAAGTCAGCGGAAGGGAAAGCAGTATGCCCGCCACGGCAAGCACGGAAAGCTGCGCCGAAAGATCGAAGGCCACATTCGGCCAGCCGAGAAACAGCAGCAGCGCGGCGGCAAACAGCGCATCCAGAGGAGCCACGCTCCGGCGCAGGCACACGAACACGGCCGCGGCCAGCATCATGCAGGCCGCCCGTACAAGAGAAAACGGCGCGCCGCCGAGAAAAAGATAGGCCAGCGCAAACGGCAGGCCCGCCGACACGACGAGCACTCTGCGCGGCACGAAAAGAAAAAGCCTGCGATTCAAAAGAGAAAGCAGAAACACGAAAGCCACGCCCGCCATGGCGGCAAGCGCCAGATGCTGACCGGACAACGCGAGGGAATGCACGAGTCCTGCCCTCGTGAACAGATCCACGGTTTCCGGAGTGAGCACGGATCTGTCGCCGAAAAGGAGGGCTATCAGCATGGCCCGCCCCTGCGAACAGGCAAGCGGACTCTCCCCGCGCCACGTGCCGCCTCTCCGCTCGGACTCCGTCTTCGTCCCGTCGCCCTCAAGCTCCGCTTCCATCTCGCTGCGCCAGCGTTCCCGCAGCGACGCAGCCCGGAACAGGCCGCCATCACCCCCGAAAAATTCAAGGAAGACCGGCCCCGTCCGCGTTCTGTTCACCCTCGCATTATGCCATACGTCGCGATCCGCCCAGTACGAGCCAAGGTCGGACGTGCCCGGGTTCACGCTGCCCACGACGGGATACAGACGCAGAAGAGCCCTCATGCGCTGCCCGGCGACAGGTCTGCCGCCGCTCTCCATGTCGTCGGCGTACAGCGTCATGCTGACAAGTCCGGGAACGGGAGATTCCTCATCCTCCACGACGAGGCCGGGATAACCCTTCCTGCCGCCGGACAGTCCGACATCCACCTTGCGTTCCAGAGCCTTGACTACGAGTTCTTTCGTGCCCTCCGGAAGCGGCGGCACATCCTTCAGCGGACGCACGTTTTCAAGCAGCACGCGGACCCGCCCTCCGGGAAGCCCCGTGACGGACTCAACGCCTGCTTCCACAAGCACGCTTTTTCGCGGCACGGACGCCCACGACGGACAGTCCGGAGCTTCCGGTGAGTACAGCTTCGTGACGCCGAAGCCGACGAGAAAGAAAAACATCAGAATCGCCGTCCGACGCCGGCCGGCGTTCCGGGGAATCATGAGCACAAGAAGAAAAAAGACCACGCCGAGCACGGCATCGCGCAACGATACGGAACCGGCCAGAACGGCAAGAATCAGCCTCTGGCGAAAAAGCAGCAACGGCAGTTCCGACACTCCCGACATGGCAACACTCGAAAAACGGCTCTTTCGCACCGGAGCCGTGCTGAAACAATATGCTCATGAATCGCCGGCGCGGGGCTCCGCCTTCGCCGCGTCGAGACGGATCGCCCTAGCCCGTGCCGCACAAGAAAGACGCCCCTCTGAACACTCCCGGGCCTTCTCAGGCCCGAAGCTCATCCTTGCCGCAGACGTTTTCCGGAACTTCCACCCTCCGTCATGGCGGGCATCGGCCCTCCCCGTGCCTCTGCGCCTCTGAACAGTGAAGGCCGCACATGGCGGCCTTCACGTTCCGAAAAAAATCAGTCGGCATCCTTCACGCGACGGATGCGCGCACCCACGGCGGAGAGCTTCGACTCAAGATGCTCATAGCCCCGGTCCACATGATACACGCGCTGAACTCTCGTCTCGCCCTTTGCCGCAAGGCCGGCCAGCACCAGAGCCGCGCCCGCCCGCAGATCGGAAGCCATGACGGGAGCACCGGTCAGAGGACGCCCGCCGCGCACCATGGCGGAAGAACCCGTCACATGGATGTCAGCACCCATGCGCACGAGCTCCTGCACGTGCATGAAACGGTTCTCGAAAATGTTTTCCTCCACAAGACCGGATCCCCGGGCGCAGCACATGAGCACCATGAACTGCGCCTGCATGTCCGTGGGAAATCCGGGATGCGGACGGGTGCTGATGTCCACGCCCGTGAGACCGTTCTCTCCCGTGCGCGCCAGCACGCCTTCCGGCGTTTCCTCGATGATCATGCCCGCATCACGCAATTTGTCCACCACGGCGGACATGTCGCGTATGGGACAGTTCTTCAGCAGAAGCTCACCTCCTGTCACGCCTGCGGCGATGAGGAAGGTGCCCGCCTCGATGCGGTCGGGCATGACGGCATAGGAGCAGCCGTGCAGCCTCTCCACGCCCTGCACGCGGATCATGGTCGTGCCCTGACCTTCGATGCGCGCGCCGCACCGGATGAGAAAATTCGCCAGATCCACGATTTCCGGCTCTCTTGCCACGTTTTCAAGCACGGTTTCTCCACGGGCAAGACTTGCGGCCATGAGCACGTTTTCCGTGCCGCCCACGGTAGGCATGTCGAAACGGATGTGGGCTCCACGAAGCCCGTCGGGACAGCGGCCATGAATGTAGCCGCTTTCCAGATCGAACACCGCCCCCATCTTTTCCAGAGCGGAAAGGTGCTGATCCACGGGACGCGCGCCGATGGCGCAGCCGCCGGGCAAAGACACCTTGGCCTCGCCGAGACGTGCCAGAAGTGGCCCGAGGCAGAGCACGGAAGCACGCATGGTCTTCACAAGATCGTACGGAGCCTCCTTGCCGAGCGTTCCGTTCTTCACCCGCACCACGCCGTTTTCCAGGGACGCTTCTCTTCCCAGAATGTTGAGCAGCTTGATGGTGGTATGAATGTCCCGAAGATCGGGCACGTTGGTATAGGCAACCTCGTCATCCACGGCAATGGAAGCCATGAGAATGGGAAGCGCGGCATTCTTGGAGCCGCTGACTTCAATGACGCCCCTGAGCGGCACGCCGCCCTCTATGATGAAACTGTCCAAACTCTTCCTCCGCAGGAACTGCCAAAAAAACGCTTGACTATTTTTCGGCAATTGAATAATAACTCTTTCTGCACGGCGAATATAGCTCAGTTGGCAGAGCACCTGGTTGTGGCCCAGGGGGTCGCAGGTTCAAACCCTGTTATTCGCCCCATATTTCGCCCCGATTTCATCGGGGCTTTTTTTGTGCCCTGCGTTCTGCTTCCGTTTTCGCTCATGATCCTTTCCACATAAGAAACGGGCTCGGAAACGCGCGGAAAACTTTTCGACACGCTCCTCGCCCCCTGCCAACACGTCGTTTTCCCAGGCAGGAAAACAGCCGCTCATCCTTCCCGGCCTCACGAAAAGGCCGCGTTGCCTACAGCTCCAGCGCCAGTCCCACAGGACAGTGGTCGGAACCGTACACATCGTTTTCTATCCACGCATCCCGGACGTTGTTCCGAAGCTCGGACGAAACGAAGAAATAATCCAGACGCCACCCGACATTGCGCTCCCGCGCGCGGGTCTTGTACGACCACCAGGTATAGGCACCCGCCTCGTCGCCGTGCACGAGTCGGAAGGTATCCACATATCCGGCCTGAACAAAGCCGTCCATCCAGGCGCGCTCTTCGGGAAGAAAGCCGGTATTGCTCTCGTTTTCCCGGGGCCGCGCCAGATCAATGTCCCTGTGGGAAATGTTGAAGTCTCCGCACACCACAATGGGCTTGTCCTGACGCAGTTCCTCCGCATAGTCCAGAAAGGCGTTGAAAAAGCCCATCTTGTACGGCACGCGGCGGAACACGCCCTTGGAGATCTCCTCGCCCCCGTTGGGAAAGTAGATGTTGAAGAAGTGCAGCTCGGGAAACTCCAGATGCAGCACGCGCCCTTCGCCGTGATAATCGGGATCGGGCAGCTCATGCTCAACGTTCAGAGGCTCTCTGCGGCTGAACACGGCCACGCCGGAATAGCCTTTTTTAACCGTGGCGGCAGACCACCAGGCATGCCAGCCCTCAGGCTCACGCTGATGCTCCGGTATCTGCTCCGGAGAAGCCTTGGTTTCCTGAAGTCCCACCACGTCGGCCTGCGTTCTGGAAAACCAGTCCCAGTCCGACTTCTTGCTGACGGCGCGAAAGCCGTTGACGTTCCACGACACAAAGCGCATGAGTGACATACTATCCGTCCTTCTTCCGTTGGGAGAATCTACGCGACAATGCCCGCAATCTCAAGAAAAAAAGCCGCGGCACGTCCTTTGCCTCTTCCCTTCACGCATCCCGGAAGCTCCCGCTGCAGGCGGCAAAACCAGACGCCGGGCCCGGAAAAAAGTCCGGCCTGACGGCGGCGGAAAACACGCGCACCGAAGGCCTCTGCCGGCCTTTTCCCCGTCAAAGACAAACGTTCCTTCCCGAAAGGATGCTTCCCCGCAACGATGTCGATTTTCGACCATAAAAAAGGCAGGTCCAGAGAACCTGCCTTTGAAATCCGCTTAAAATGCCGGAGATATCGCTAATCGTTGAGGAATTCCTTGAGTTCCTTGCCGGCCCGGAAGAAGGGCAGCCGCTTGGGGCTGACTTCCACACGGTCTCCGGTACGGGGGTTGCGCCCGGCATAGGAACCGTATTCTTTAACCTTGAAACTGCCGAAACCGCGGATCTCCACACGATCGCCCGCAAGAAGTGCTTCCTTCATGCAGTCCACGAAGGTATTGACCACAAGGGTGGCTTCATCCAGCGACACATTGGACTGTTCGGCAAGATTCTTGATCAGTTCACTCTTGTTCATGACATCTCCGTCATACGGTATTAACCTGCCCTGCCGGCAGGGAGAAGGATTATTGTGCGCGGGGTCTCTCCCCTGAAAGCTCACTTAGTGTCAAGTAAGACATCTATAACCCTAAATCCGTTGCCTTGCAAGGGAAATCAGCCACCTATCCGTGACAGCGCTCATGCTGCCAGAGAAGATAATCCCTCAGGAAAGAATCAATGCGTCCGTCGAGCACGGCGTCCACGTCGCCGCACTCGGAACCGGTGCGATGATCCTTCACCAGACGATACGGCTGAAGCGTGTAGGTGCGGATCTGGCTGCCGAAGGCAATGGCGTCCTTTCCGGCGTAGTCGGCCTGACGGGCGGCATCGCGCTTGCTCTGCTCAAGGGCATACAGACGGGCCTTGAGCACGCGCATGGCGCTTTCCCTGTTGCTCTGCTGCGAGCGCTCGTTCTGGCACTGCGCCACGATGCCGGTGGGAATGTGCGTGATGCGCACGGCGGACTCGGTCTTGTTGACGTGCTGACCGCCCGCACCCGAGGCACGATACACGTCGATGCGCAGATCGCTTTCCTTGATTTCAATGTTCGACACTTCGCCCGCGTCGGGAATGAGATCCACGGACGCAAACGACGTATGCCTGCGGCCGGAGGCATCATAGGGAGAAATGCGGATAAGGCGATGAATGCCCTTTTCGCCCTTGAGCAGGCCGTAGGCGTTTTCTCCCTGAAGCCGTATGGTCACGGCCTTGATGCCCGCTTCTTCGCCGGGCAGGAAATCCACGATCTCGGCCTTGACGTGATGGGATTCCGCCCAGCGCAGATACATGCGTTCCAGCATTTCCGCCCAGTCCTGGGCCTCGGTGCCGCCCGCGCCGGGATGAATGTCCAAAAGCGCGTCCATGTGGTCGGACTCGCCGCTGAGCAGCACGGTCATTTCCGTTTCCGTGAGCAGCTTTTCCAGTGTGTCGGCCTGCTCGTTCAGCGTTTCCAGGGCTTCTTCCTCGCCGTCGGACACGAAATCGAGCCATTCTTCCATTTCATCATAGCTGGCCTTCAGTTCGCGGAAACGGGCCACCTCGGCCTCAAGACGGCTTTTTTCCCTGAGCACGGGCGTGAGCTTTTCCTGATCGGCCCACGCGTCGGGACTGGAAATGATGCCTTCTATTTCCTCAAGTCGCGCCTCCCGCGTGGGCAGGTCAAAGACGCCCCCAGAGGGAAGTGAACTGTTCGGCAAGATTATGGCAGCGGGAACGAAGTTCGGCCAACTGAAGCATGACGGTATCCTTTGTTGCGGTATGTCCGCCGAAGCGGAAAAATGTCGAAACGGGTCTGCCTTACGCGCGGCCGCGCCGCACAAGGGGCAGGCCCAGCAGAAGCAGAAGCATGAGGCCCGCGGCAGGAAGCCACGGATGCAGATAAAAGTAAGGCGTATGCCCCTGCAAGGCAAGCGCCGTGCCCGTAAGGGCGCCGGGCACGAAGAGGGCGTAGTGGTTCTCGGCCGAGCCCATGGCGTGGATGCCGCCCAGAGGATCGAGAACGGCCGTGATGCCGCTGTTGGTGGCTCGCACCACATAGCGCCCCTCCTCCACCGCGCGCATGAGCGCAAGCTGAAGATGCTGCATGGGCGCGGAGGTGTAGTCGTACCAGGCGTCGTTGCTGATGTTCAAAAGAAGTCCGGCGCCCTCCGCCACCCGCTTGCGGGCCAGTTCGGGAAAGATGGCCTCATAACAGATGAGCATCCCCATGTCCAGCTCGCCACGGCCCTGAAGGTTCAGAGGAAAAAGCATTTCCTGCCTTCCGGGCTCAAAGCCTCCGAGCCCCTGAAGAAGACTCTGGAATATGTCCCAGTCCAGAACCGGAGGAAGGTACTCGCCGAAGGGAACGAGATGCTCCTTGTCGTAATGTCCTCCGTCTCCCTGCGGCGTGAGCAGAAAGGCCCGGTTGTAAAGAAGCGTTTTTCCGTCCGCCGAACGCTCCACGCCGGGAGCGCCGAAAACGAGCGGAAGACCGAGGTCGTGCACGAAGTCGCGCAGAGAGGCGGAAAGCGGACCGGAAGGATAGGCAAAGGGCATGGCCGTTTCCGGCCAGAGCAGAAAATCGGGAAGAGCCGGAGCGAGCGTGACGTCTCCGGGAAAATCAGGGCGGCCCATGAATGCGGCCAGTTCCGAAGAAGACGGCCGCGGCTTTTCCGCTCCGGCAAGAGCGTTCACGTTTGCACGCACGCCTTCCATGCTGAGGCGGACGTAGCGCTCAAGCGTGTGCTGCTGATACTCCTTCGACCACTTCACGTCCTGCCGCACGCTTCCCTGCACCAGCGTGACGGTCACGGGCACGCCTGTTTCCGCAAGTCTCTTCGGCATGACGGAAAGACGCCATGCGCCGAACGCGGCGATGACGACAATCAGACCAGCGGCGCAGGCGACCAGCCCGGCTCCGCCTCTGCGGGATGGCTTTGCGCAAAGAAGCATGCCCCCCTCGCAGGCAAGACAGGCCGCAGATGCGAGCACGCCCGAAAAGCCGTACTCGCCAAGCAGACTCAGAGGCTGAATAAGCATGGGCCACGCCGCAAGACCCGAGGAGAGCGTCAGCCAGGAAAAACCTGTGCCGAACCAGCCGCGAGTCCACTCGAGCAGAAACCACAGAACGCCAGCCAGCGCGCAGCGCCGCCAGGAAGAAAGCGAAAGCGTCCGTGCCATGATCCAGGAGAACAGCCCGCCCCACAGCGCCACGTACATCCCGAGCAGAATGGAGCACTGCGCCGCCAGAACCCAGGGAAAGTCGCCGTACATATGCGCGGCCACGGCAATCCAGTACAGCGCCGCCGCCGCGCCGGGAATTCCCGCACACCAGCCCGTGCGGAAGGGGGCGGTCGTGCGCGAGACAAGACAGAGCACCGCCGGATAGATCAGGATGATCAGCGGCAGATGGACCACGGGATTGGGAGTGCCCAGAAAAACGGACAGCGAACCGGCCGCGACGAGCACGGCACCGGTTCGCAGGGAAAAGCTCATGACTGCCCCCTGTCGAGCACGCGGCAGCTTATGGCCTCCGCGATGTGCGCGAGCGAAAGATCCGCCGCGCCTTCAAGATCGGCGATGGTTCTCGCCACACGGAGAATGCGGGTATACGCCCTCGCGGAAAGCGCAAGGGCGTTCACGGCATTCCCAAGAAACTCATGTTCCTCCCGTCCGAGCCTGCAATGCTCTTCGAGCATTCTGCCGGACAGGTCAGCGTTGGTGCGGCACTTCGTCCCCCGGTACCGCTCGCGCTGCACCTCCCGCGCGCGAATGACCCTCTCCCGCACTTCGGCGGACGACGGTCCGCTCTTCTCGGATCGTATGTCCTCATAGGAAACGGCGGGAACCTCGACATGAAGGTCGATGCGGTCCAGCAGCGGGCCGGAAAGCCTGGCCCGATATCTGGCCACGGCCTGCGCGGAGCAGGTGCATTCATGGCGGGGATCGGTAAGGTAGCCGCAGGGACAGGGATTCATGGCCGCAAGCAGCATGAAGTCGGCGGGATAGGAAACCGCGTAGGTGGCCCGTGAAATGAACACCCTCCCCTGCTCCAGAGGCTGGCGCAGCACCTCAAGCGCCTGCCGCTGGAATTCGGGCAGCTCGTCCAGAAACAGCACGCCCCTGTGGGCAAGGCTGACCTCGCCGGGATGCGGAGGCACGCCGCCGCCGATGATGGACACGCTCGAGTCGCTGTGATGCGGCGTGCGGAACGGTCGGCTCGTCACAAGGCCCCGCCCGTCAAGCATGCGCGCCACGCTGTAAATCTTGGTCACTTCCAGGGCCTCTTCCAGATCAAGCGGAGGAAGAATGCCCGGCATGCGTCTCGCGAGCATGGTCTTTCCGCTGCCCGGAGGTCCGATGAACAGCAGGTTGTGAGCCCCTGCCGCAGCCACTTCCATGGCGCGCTTGGCCTTTTCCTGCCCCTTCACGTCCGCAAGGTCGGGAAAATCTTCCGCAGTCCGGTCAGGGGGGCACGCCGTCACGGGAGCAAGATCCGCGCGACCGGCAAGAAAGGCCGCGGCCTCGGCAAGCGTCTGCGGAGCAAATACGTCGAGCCCCTCGGCCATGGCGGCTTCCTGCGCATTGTCCGGAGCCACCAGCATGCCGCGCGCCCCTTCCGAGCGCGCCAGCATGGCCACGGCCAGAACTCCGGGCACGGGCTTGAGACGTCCGTCGAGAGAAAGTTCGGCGGCAAAGAACCAGCCATTCAGACATTCCGCGGGAAGAACCCCGGACGCCCCCAGAAGACCGAGTGCAAGAGGCAGGTCATAGGCCGATCCCTCCTTTCGGCGGTCGGCCGGGGCCAGGTTCACCGTGATGCGCCCCGGAGGGATGCGGAAGGAAGAGTTCTGCAGCGCCTTGAGCACGCGCTCGCGGGATTCCCGCACCGCCCCCTCGGCCAGCCCGACCATGACGAACGAAGGCATGCCCTGCCTGCCGTAATCCACCTCAAGATCGACACGAAAGGCATCCACTCCCAGAACGGCTCCGCAGGAGAGCTGAACCACCATGGGAACCTCAGAAGCTCAGGCCCGGCAGTTCGAGAATGAGCCGGTAGGAATTGTCCCTCGCCTTGCTCTGGATGGAACCCAGAATATGGAAGCACTGATGGTAATAGCCGATGACGAAGCGTCTTTCATAGTTCTTGCCGGTCTCGATGTTGTCCTGCGTGCGGTAGTACAGCGATATGCTGCTCGTGGGGCGGAAGGTGAACGTGTTGGTCAGAAGACGCTGCGCTCTGGTGAACCGGATGTCGCTCAGGTTGTCGCGCTTCATCTCATCGAGATAGTTGTAGTACTTGTTTCTGGTACTGTAGGACAGACTCCAGGAGCCCCAGCGGGCATTGGAAAGCGTGGTGCCGGTGTCGCTGCGGGTGATGCCGTCGCCGTACATGGACACGTAAAGACGGTTCCACACGCTGAACCAGTTGACCGGCCGAAGTTCCAGATAGGAGTACGCGTCCATGACCGGCTTGCGCTCATAAAGATCGCGGAAGTCGTTGCGGTTGGCTTCATCGATGTCGTATCCCGTGGCCAGTTCCCAGCGCAGAGGATCGAAATACGTCTCGCGGGTGCTGTACTTGCCCTGCGCCCCGGAAACGGTCTCACGCCTGGCCGTCACGATGTTGGTCACGGAAAGGCGCACTCTCTGCGATGGCTTGAGACGGTCCGTTTCCTCGAAAATAGGATTGTCGGACTGATCACGATCCGGCGTCCATTCGTAGGTCAGGCGGGGCTGCACCCGGTGACGGACGCCGGTCCAGCTCGTTTTGCCCACATTTTCGGCCACGGCTTCCAGATGGTTTTCCGGCATGTCCCAGATGCGTGAAACCTGCGTAAAGGCTTCCGCACTCATGTCGGGAATGAAGCGGTCCTTGGTGCCGCCGCCGCGCGTCCAGCGCAGAGAATTGTTGAAGGGCACGTGATTGCTGTTGTAGTAGGTCTGCCGCACGCCGCCGGTCACGAGCAGGGAAGCTCCGGGCAGATTCATGGGCAGCGTCAGCTCGGGATGGATTTCCGTGCGCAGGCCGCGCACGCCGCGGGCGCGGTACTCATAGGTGCTCGATACCTCGCCCTGCAGTTCCAGAGGCAGATTTTCCAGAAGAGCGCCCTTGAAGAGATAGGCGTTCACGGGGATGCGCTGCACCGTGGTGTCCTGACTGTGCGGCTGGTTGCCGTGTCCGAAAGAGGGATCCTGCTCATAGCGGAAGCCCACGGACACCATGAAGCGGTCCCAGTCACGGTACAGGAAGCCTTCACTCACGCGGTTCTTGTCCACTTCCTGCAGGTCGCGGCCGAACATGTCGTAAAGGGAGTCGCGGGAACGGTTGAAGCCCGTGCGCATGTCGCGGAACTGGCGCAGGAAGTTCTGATCCGAAGTATAGTCGAGGTTGTAGCGATAGCGCCAGCCGGAATCGCCCACGAATCCGTCGCCCATGCCGCGCAGCCAGAACCTCTCCTCGTTGGTGTTCACCTTGC
Source organism: bacterium (assembly GCA_037230945.1). GTDB lineage: Bacteria > Desulfobacterota > Desulfovibrionia > Desulfovibrionales > Desulfovibrionaceae > Mailhella. Next base: position 65,731 of record JAXUUT010000081.1, on the reverse strand, counting down.
CGTCGGTGTCGTTGACGGGGTCACTGGAATCCCGCCGGAAGGTGTGCTTGTCGTACAGGGCGTCGAAGGCCAGCCAGGTCTTGTCCTGATCGCGGGTATGCGCGCGGTATTCAATGCCCGGCATGAAGCCCGCCTTGCTCATGTAGGTGCCGTAGAAGGTAAGGTCGCGGCTTTCGTCTATGACCTGAAAATACGGCTGGGAAAAGAAGGTGCCGTTCAGACTGCTGTAGCCGAAGTCGGGCATGAGGAGTCCGGACTGTCTCGTGGTCTTGGCCGGAAGCACCAGATAGGGCGCGTCCATGAGGGGCACGTCCAGAATGTTGAGCGTGGTATGCTTGAGCCTGGCATAGCCGTCTATCTCTATGTCGGCCTGATCGGCATCAAGGGACCAGGCCGGAACATCGCCGTCGCAGGCCGTGACTCTGGCGTTCTTGAAGCTGTAACGGTCGCCGAAGAGCTTGTCCACCTTCTGCCCGGTCACGTACATGTGCGGCCCGGCAATGAATATGGAACCGTCCTTGAGCCATCCCGTGCGGGAAGTAAGGTCGAATTCCGCTTCCGAGGCGTTCAGCATGTCGCGCCCCATGCGGGCCTCCACCTTGCCCTTGACGAAAATCCAGTTGGTCGTGGTGTAGTACCTGGCGAAATCGGCCTTCATGTAATCTTCGCCGCGCTGGAGCAGCACGTTGCCGGTGGCCTCAACAATGACACCGTCGTCAAGACTGACGAGATTGTCGGCATTGAGCGTCCAGGGAACTTCTCCGCGGGTGGTCAGAGACTTCTGCCCCCCCTGGCTCTGCGCAGCCTGGGAGGAGGAGAAAAGGCACGCCAGCACCGCGAACACGGTCACAAGCATGCGACACAACGAAGATAAGGAAGCGAAAGGAAAAAACACGGCATATTCCGGGTTGCAAGACAGGGAAAGAGGCGGTAGAGGCAGAAACGGAACGCGAAAAAAGACAACCGCCGGACGTACCGGCCGGCTTTTCAGCACGAAGCTGATTTTCCATAGCATACAACTTGACCGAAAAAAAGCCCCCGCACGGGCCTTAACGCCGACCGTCTCGCCGGAAAGGATGTCCATCATGATAGAGCCTTCATGCCATGTCCGCATCAACTGGGAACATTTCCGCCACAACGTCGTCACCCTCATGCAGAAGGGACACGAGCTCATGCCCGTCATCAAGGCGGACGCCTACGGACACGGCGTGACTCGCGCCGCCAGGATTCTGGAAGAGTGCGGCATTGCCTGGGCCGCGGCAGGCACGCTTGAGGAGGCCGCGGCGATACGCGACGCGGGCTTTTCCGGCAACATCGTATCGCTGCTCTGCCATGCTCCCGGCGACGAGGACATACGCCTGGCGCGCGAAAAGCGTCTGACCCCGCTCATCCACAACGTCGAAGGCCTTGCCGCCTCAAAAGACGCCATGCGCAGGCAAAACGCCGCAACGCCCCTCACCATAGCCGTCAAGGTGGACACCGGCATGGGCCGCCTCGGCTTTGCTCTGGAGGACATCGAAAAGGTCGCTGCTTTTCTTGCCGACTCCCCCGAGCTTTCCCCCATCGTGCAGATCTCGCATCTCGCCGTGGCCGACGACCCCGCAGAGATCGCCTACACCAGCCGGCAGTGCGACATCTTCTACCGTGCGGCCGACATCCTGCACCGGGTCTTTCCCGCCATGCGATGCTCTCTCGGCAATACGGCCGGACTTCTGGAAGGCGTGACGCACGATGACGACATCTGCCGTCCCGGCCTTGCCCTGTACGGCTATGATCCGCTTTACGGCACAGAGCACGAAGGTCTGTGCGGCTCTCTTCTGCCCGTCATGGAGGTGTCCGCGCCCCTCATCAGCGTTCATCCCCTCCACAAGGGCGAGAGCGTGGGATACGGACGCACCTACAAGGCGGACTCGGAGCGGCTCGTCGGCTGGGTGGCCATAGGCTATGCCGACGGCTACCGCCGCAACCCTGCGCCGGGCACCTGCATGAGCATAAACGGCACGCGCGTGCCCGTCATAGGCCGGGTGGCCATGCAGATGACCTGCGTGGATCTTACGGATCTTCCCACGCCGCCCGTTCCCGGAGACACGGCATACGTGCTCGGCGGACCAGGAAACGGCGTCAGCGCGCAGGAGCTTGCCGGATGGTGGGGCACCATTCCCTACGAAGTGACCTGTCTGCTGGGCAAAAACAAAATGGAATAAAAAAAGGGGGCCATGCCCCCTTTTTTTATGTCCTTCATGTTCGCCTATTTCGGAACGAACTAGACCCTGAGCGACCCGCGGAACGAGTCCAGATCGTCTATGCCGAGTTCCTCGCAAAGCACGGGAAGCTCGCGGATGATGCGGAAAATGGTGCCGGGATCGCTGAAGTTGGCCGTTCCCACGGCCACGGCATGAGCGCCCGCCAGCATGAATTCCAGAACGTCGCGCGCCGAGCGCACGCCGCCCACGCCGATGACGGGTACCTGCACCACGCGGGAGATCTCCCACACGCAGCGCAGGGCCAGCGGCTTGACGGCCGGTCCGGAAAGCCCGCCGATGACGCTTCCGAGCATGGGCCTGCGGGAAATGACGTCCACGGCCATGCCCTCGATGGTGCCCATGCAGGAGATGATGTCGGCCCCGGCGGCTTCCACGGCCTTGGCCACCTCCACGATGTCCATGATCTGCGGAGAAAGCTTGGCGATGACGGGCTTGCTGCCCGCCGCGCGCTTCACGGCATTCACGGCGCGCGCGGCCGTCACGGGATTCTGACAGAAGCGCTGTCCGCCGCGATGGTCGTTGCGGCAGGAAAGATTCACTTCCATGGCGGCGACGCCTCTCTCCGCGGCGAGCAGCGCGGCCAGATCGGAAAACTCATCCACGTTGGAGGCGTTGATGTTGGGAATGATGGGCACTTCCTGCCACGGGAGCTCGGGGAGCACCACATTGACGAAGTGTTCCGCACCGTCGTTCTGCGTGCCCACGGCGCTCAGCATGCCGCCCGGGGTTTCCGCAATGCGGGGCATGGGCGCCCCCGCACACGGGCGCAGCGTAAGTCCGTTGGTGATGATGCCGCCGAGCTGTTCTATGTCTCCGTAGGGACGATATTCAAGACCGCTGCCGAACGTGCCGGAAGCGCTGAGCACGGGATTCTTCAGTTCAAGAAGTCCGTCGACAAGAGATACGCGAAAATCCATCACAGACTCCTTTCTTCCGCCGACACGGCGTGCAGGTCGATGTCCGAAGCCCAGAACACGGGACCGCTTGTGCAGGTCTGCACGGGAAGCCCCGCTCTCACGGGGTCGGCCCAGTGCTTCGAGGTGACGGTGGTGCAGCCGAGACACGCGCCCGTGCCGCAGGCCATGCGCTCTTCCAGCGAAAGCTGGGTGGGAAGATCAAGCTCGAGGGCCCGTTCCCACACACGCTTCAGAAAGGGCATGGGACCGCATGCCAGACACAGACCGCCGTGCTCCTTGTATTCCAGCATTTTTTCACGAACAACACTGTGAAAATGCTCGAGCTCCTCGGGCGTGCGGTCACGCATGTTTTCCAGTTCCATGCGCGCGGCCATGGCATCGGTAGGATAGTTGTTGCTCGGCAGACCGTGCCCGAACAGCATGAACAGGCTGGCCGGAGCCGGATGCAGATCGGCATATCCGGCAAAGGGAGCCATGCCCACGCCGCGGGCGAGCAGAAGCGTGGGCGTGTCGGGACGCATTTCAAAGCTGGTGCCGAGAGGCCCCCACACGATGACCCTGTCCCCGCTCTTCAGGCGGGACAGACGATCGGTGCCGGGACCGACGACGCGGAAAAACAGCACAAGGCTCTGCGAAGTCACGCGGCAGATGGAAAGCGGACGCGCCCAGGTCGTCCCGTCGCCGTCCTGCACTGGTCGCAACATGATGAACTGGCCGGGATGCCAGCTTTTCCATGCCGGGCGTTCCAGCGTGAGCGCGTAGAAACGGTATATGCCTGAAGGACCGGCCACAGGCTGGCCGAAAGGCACGTTGTCCGTCACCGTCAGTTCTGTGCGAACAGGGGAAATCATGGGGGCCTCCGCAAGTGTTTTTCTTTATATGTATCCGATTTTATTCCCGGTCAAGAGATGCCCACGGAAGGCCTCCGCGCATGAAACTACAACACCCCGTGTTCATACAGAATTTTTACGCCTATGCCGATGAGCACCAGAGCCCCGAGAACGGAAACCTTGTTGCCGAGAATGTCGGAACCGCCGATGATGCGCCCGAGCTTCACGCCCGCCGCGGTGACGGCGGCGCACACAAGGCCGATGATCACGGCCGGTCCCCACACGGACACGCCTATCATGGCGAAGGAGAGCCCCACGGCCATGGCGTCTATGCTGGTGGCCACGGCCAGCATGACGAGCTGCACTCCGCGGGAGGGATCGCCGGAGGCATGCGCCTGCTCCTCTTCCCCGAAGAACGCCTCGCGCAGCATGTTGAGCCCCACGAGTGAAAGCAGGGCAAAGGCAATCCAGTGATCCCACGCCTCAATGTAGCCGCGCACAGAAAGACCGAGCGCCCAGCCGATGACGGGCATGAGAAACTGAAACAGACCGAAATGAAAGGAAAAACGAAAATAGTGCCTCCATGTGACGGAAGGCAGCGACGCCGCGGCGGACACCGATACGGCAAAGGCATCCATGGCCAGGGCGAGAGCGATGGCGAAAACAGTGAAAAAAGTCACGGCAAGCTCCGGAATCGTGTTTGACGCATTATACATATCCGCCACTCCGGCACAAGAGCTTGTGCAGAAAAGCGGTATGCGGTACGATGCCGCGTACTCAAAAGAATTAAAGGAACCTTCCGAATATGTCTGAACCTTATCTGACCATAACCCCGCTGGGAGGTCTCGGCGAAATCGGCATGAACTGCCAGAAATGGCAAACCGATCAGGGGGTTGTGCTGATAGACTGCGGCCTGATGTTTCCCGACGACGCCCTGCTCGGCGTCGACGTCGTCATTCCCAGGCTGGAATCCGTTTTTGCCGAAGGTGAAAAGGTGCTGGGCATCGTGCTCACCCACGGCCATGAAGATCACATAGGCGCGCTGCCCTGGCTGCTGCTTCAGTACAAAAGCCTGCGCGGCATACGCATATACGGTTCTCCCTTCACCATCGCCCTCGTGGAGCACAAGCTTGAGGAACACGGTCTGCTCGACAGGGTGGAACTTGTGGCCATGCCCGCCCGCAGTTCCGTCACCCTCGGCAACCTTACCTTCCACTTCATCCCCGTCTGTCACTCCATTCCCCAGTGCTACGCCCTGGCCGTGGAAACTCCCATAGGCAAAATACTCCACACGGGCGACATCAAGCTCGACTCCGCCCCTCTCGACAGCGAAGAGGGCTGCGATCCCATCGCCGACTTTTCCCGCTTCGCCGCCGAAGGCGAACAGCAGGGCATACGCCTTCTTCTGGCCGACTCCACCAACGTGGAAAACCCCGGACACTCCCTGCCCGAGCGGCAGGTGCACGACGATCTCGACGCCATATTCTCCGAAGTCACGGGCCGCATCATCATCGCGCTCTTTTCCAGTCACATCCGCCGCATACGCACCGTGCTGGAGCTGGCCAGAAAATACGACCGCGCCGTGCTCGTGAGCGGACGCAGCCTTTCCACCAACATCGAAAAGGCCGTGGAGCTCGGCCTTCTGGAACAGCCCGACAATCTTTACAGCGAAGCCGCAGGCTTCCCCGAGCTCGACCCCGGACATACCGTGGTGCTCGCCACGGGCACGCAGGGAGAAGCCCTTTCCGCCCTTGCCCGCATAGCCCGAGGAGAACACCGTCAGCTCTCCCTGCACGAAGGGGACACGGTCATCATGTCCTCCCGCGTCATTCCCGGCAACGCCAGAGCCATTTCCAAGGTGCTCAACCAGATCTACCGGCTCGGCGCCGAGGTCTACCACAATCCCGACCGAACCGTGCACGCCACGGGTCATGCCTGCCGCGCCGAGCTCACGGAAATCATCAGGGCCGTTCAGCCGGAATACTTCATTCCCGTTCACGGCGAGTACCGTCACCTGGCCCTTCACGCCCGCCTGGCCGAGGATTGCGGCGTGGCGCACGATCACATCAAAATCATCGAGGACGGTCAGCCCGTCACCTTCCTTGCCGACTCCATACGCATGGAAGAGCCCGTTTCCGTGGAATCCGTCATGGTGGACGGCAAGGGCGTGGGCGACGTGGGCCGCATGGTGCTCAAGGAACGCCGCATACTCGGCGGCGAAGGACTCGTGGCCGTGGTGCTCGTCATCGCCGAGGAAACCGGCGAAGTGCTGCACGGTCCGGAAATGATCTCACGGGGCTTCGTGTTCGAGCAGCAGTACAGCCACCTGCTCGAAGACGCCAAATGCCTTGTCCTCGATCAGCTCGAGTCCACCAATCCCAACGACATCACGAAGCTTTCCGACCGCATACGCTCAAGCCTGCGCCGCTTCTTCCGCGACGTGCTCGGGCGCGACCCCATCGTGGTGCCCATCGTCACGCAGATCTGAGGTCATACGCTTTTTCAGCTCCGCAAGGCCCGGAACTTCCCCGTTCCGGGCTTTTTTTTGCTCCCCCGTCATCGCTCAGGGGGTTAAATCGGGGTCGCCTCTTCAAGGGGCGGTTTGTCAGTTAAAAGAAGACGCGCCCGGAAAACCGGGCGCGTCTTCATTCATGAGCGGGAAAATCCCGCGTTTTCACTTAGTCTTCGGTAGCGGCAATGCAGTCACCGGCATTGGCCACATAACCGAGGGTGCCTTCCACTTCCACTTCGCTGCTGCGGCTGCCGAAAGCGGCGGCGCCGGGCATGCGGAAGGTGGCGCAGTCGGCGCGGGCGATGGCCACTTCGGGGGTGTGCTCGGCCTGCGGCACCCATTCGTAGGGCACACGGTAGGCGCGGTACACCATGTTCATGTTGCGGCCGTCGTGGTAGGGGTTGATGAATTCCCACACGATCTCATGGTCGGCGGTCACTTCGATGAGGCGGCCGTCGGAACCCTCGGTGATGAGGGTGTTGCCGTTGGGCAGACGCTGCGCGGAGCTGATGAAGGGGCTGTAGAAGCGGCTGGCATCCAGCGGAACCACGAAGCCGGCTTCATGGGGAGTGTACTGCCACACGATCTTGAGGGTGATGGGATCGAATTCCAGGATACGGGTGTAGTCGCGCTGAGCGGCCTTGACGCCGATGGGCGCGCCGGGGTTGGGATTGTCGTAGCCGGCCCAGCCGCCGTTGTCGAACACGAGGATGTTGCCCGCACCGGGAAGTCCGTCAGGAATCATGTGCGCATGATGCTGACCGATGATCCAGCCGAGGGAGTGTTCGGGATGGCCGATGCTGTAGTCGGGGCCGACCTTCCAGACGATCTTGCCGGTTTCCTTGCTGATGATGAAGATGATGTTGGTTTCGCGACCGTCCATGATGATGTTGTCGGGATGGAAGCGTTCATCACCGGCATCATACCACTTGTTGGGTCCGAGGGTGGACATGGAGTTGATGTGCATCCAGTCGCCGAGACCGGGAGCGCTGTCGATGAGGGAACCGCCGCGGTAGTTGGGGTTGCGGGCCATGGCGTTGCGGGCGGCTTCGGAGAAGCCCATTTCCTGCACGTGGTCGGAGGCCTGCCATTCCCAGATGATTTCGCCGTCCCAGTTCACTTCGTACACGACGTCGTCAAGCAGGGGCTTGTCGGAGATGTATTCGCAGTGCGCGTCACGGTGGCAGAGCACGAGGGTGTTGCCGGACAGGGACTGGGGTTCATGACCGGGAGCATAGTAACCGGTGGTGCTGCCTTCACGCTGGAAGTCGTGATGCTGGCGGGCCATCCACTGGGGCTTTTCGCCCGGATCCTCGATGAATTCAGCCTGATTGAATTCCCACACCACGTTGCCGTCCCAGTCCACCTGAATGAGGTCGACCTGATCCTGCAGACCGTACTTGGGATTGCGGATGCCGCGGCTGCCGAGCAGATAACCGCCGGGGAAAATCTTGTTCGGGAAGCCGTGCACGCCCTTCCAGAGCTTGATTTCCTGGCCGTTCATGTCGATGAGCATGGCGCCCTGTCCCTTGACGGGCATGATCGTATAGCCGTTATACGCCTTTTCAGGATTGTAGAGCGTAACGCCGGTAGGATACACTGTAGGATGACCCATGGTAAAACTCCTTTATGAGAGTTGAGGGTAAGTTCCCGGGGCATGGCCCCGGGAACCCGGGAGAATCTTGCTTACAGGACTTCGGGCCCCATGAGCGTGTAGGGCAGCCAGAGCGCGATGTCCGGGAAGAAGGTGATGAGGATGACCGCAAGAATCATCAGGCCCACGAAGGGAATGATGCCCTTGAAGATGGTCTCGATGGGAATGCCCTTGGCCACGCCGGCAAGAGCGAACACCACCACGCCCACGGGAGGCGTGATCTGGCCCATTTCCATGATCATGACGGATACCACGCCGAACCAGACAGGGTCAAAGCCCAGGGCCACGACGGTGGGGAAGATGGAAGGCAGGGTAAGCATGAGCATGGGAATGACGTTCATCATGCAGCCGAGGATCACGTAGATGACCACGATGATGGCGAACACCCAGTAGCGGTTGAACGGCAGGGACACGATGAAGTCGGCCAGCAGGAAGGGCAGACGGGTGGCGGCGAAGAAGTAGCCGAGCACGGCCACGCCGACCATGATGCCCATGATGCGGGCGGTGAGCTCGCCGGTTTCATGCAGGGAGGCAAGCAGATTCTGCTTGGTCACCTTGCGGCGGGCGAGGGCATAGAGGAAGGCGCCCATGGCGCCGATGCCGCCGCCTTCGTTGGGGGAGCAGATGCCGGCCACGATGCTGCCGAGCACCAGCACGAACAGCGCGAGAATCGGCACAAGGCCCATGGAGGACTGAATTTTTTCCGCCAGCGTGTACTTGGGTCCGCGGGGAGCAAGTTCAGGATGGCGCACGGCCATGTAATAGATGTAGGCCATGAACATGAGGGCCAGCATGACGCCGGGAACAAGACCGGCCATGAACAGTCGGCCTATGGAAACTTCCGTGACGATGCCGTAGATGATGAAGCCCGAGCTCGGAGGAATAAGAATGCCGAGCGTGCCGCCTGCGGCAAGCGCGCCCGTGGCAAGAGAAGGCGAATACTTGAGGCGCATCATTTCCGGCAGGGAAACGGAACCCATGGTCACGGCGGTGGACAGGGAGTCGCCGCACACGGCCGCAAAGCCGGTGCAGCCGGCGACGCCGGCCATGCCCATGCCGCCGGGCATATGACCTATCCACTTGTTGGCCGAGTTGAACAGGTCGACGGAAATGCCGGAATAAAGGATCATGCAGCCCATGAGCACGAAGAGCGGCAGGGCCACAAGGTTGTAGTTGGCGGAGGCGGCGTAGGGAGTGGTGCCCACGGCGGCAAGGGCCGCCACGACGTTGCGGGACACGGCCACCATGCCCATGGCGCCGATGATGCTCATGGCCCAGGCGATGGGCATGCGGATGAACAGGAACAGGAACAGCAGGCCGAAGGCTATGAGGCCGAGGATGAGGTTGGAAATTTCGTAGGGGCTTTCACGATACCAGAAAGGCAGATAGGCCAGGGCAAAGGCAAAGGCGATGCCGAGGACGAAGGGAATGTAATGTCTGCCGGAAAGGCACTTCACGGATTCGCGCAGAAACTGGAACAGCGCGACGATGGAGGTGATGCCGAGACCCACGACAGGCATCCAGTAATAGAACTCCAGCGGAACGTACAGTTCCATGGACTGGGTGCCGAACTTGCTCAGGAACGCGTCGTAGCTCTCAGTGGTGAGCAGCACCATGATGCCGAGCACCAGAGAGGCGACGGTCATGTCGCACCAGCGCTTCAAGCCCGTGGACATGCGGTCATAGATGAAGTCGATCATCATATGACGGTCATGCAGCTGCAGGATGGCCATGAAGGAAAACGTCGTGAGGGCCAGAAGATTTTCCTGCAGTTCCAGAGAACCGGGAACGCTGAATCCGAACATGCGGCAGCATACGTCCACGGTGATGAGCACGGGCAGGATGGCCATGGCCACATAGCTCAGCCAGCTGACCTTGGTCGTGCATTTTTCGAGAAAGTCATATGCGCTCTGAAAAGCGGGAGAAAGAGAAACTTGTTCTGCCATGGGAACCTCGGCTTTTCGCGAACCGCACCCCGCGCGGTCGCACACAGAAGGAATAAGCCTGAAACAGTATTTAACGACGTCTATACGGACGGGAGGAGGCACATGGCCCCCTCCCCTTCCGCGTCATTACATCTTGTAGTCGCCGTACTTGCCGGCTCTCATTTCTTCAGTGTAGAACTTGGCGCGTTCCTGAGCATACTTATACACGGCCTCGATGACTTCGGGCTTGGCGCCCTTGCAGGAAGCCTTCCAGTCGTCCACGAAACCGCCGAGCGGGGCGAGGAAGGGAGCGCATTCTTCATCGGTGAGATAGAAGAAGGTATGGCCCTGCTTTTCCATCCAGGCAGTGTCTTCCTTGGCGCCGTCTTCAAGAGACTTGCCGACGCCGAGAGCCATGGTCATGCCGCCGGTTTCATTGAGGTAGGCCTTCATGTCGTCGGGCATGGAGTCCCAGAGATCCTTGTTGGCTTCCATGGTGAAGGCCTGCACCATGATGTTCAGCATCAGATGATACTTGGTGGCTTCGGTGATCTTGTAGGACTTGAGGGGAGCGAGGGGGCAGATGACGCCGTCGCCCATGCCCTTGGACAGGGCGAGATAGGTGTCGGGGGAGCTCATGCGGATGGGGTTGGCGCCGAGAGCCTTGACGAGTTCAAGAGCAACGGCGTCCCACACGATGATCTTGGAGCCCTTGAGATCTGCCATGGTCTTGATGGGCTTCAGGGTGTGCAGCTGATAGGCCGCGGAAGCCCAGGACGTGAAGTGAACGCTGTTGGCAGGAAGTTCGGCCTGCACTTCGGGGAACTTGCGGATGAGATCCTCAAGAACCAGAGAACCCACGATGGCGTTGGGGCACAGACCGGGAATGGCCACCACGTTCATAAGGTTGTAGTTGCCGGGATACACGGAAGAACGCAGCACGCCGAAATCCACGCGGCCGTCGGTGATGGCCTGAGGAGCCTCGGATTCAGGATACAGGGAGTTGGTGGCGAAATAGTCGAACGACAGCTTGCCGCCGAATTTTTCTTCCGTCGCCTTGAAATAGGGTTCCCAGTAGTTCACCACGGTGGGATGCTTTTCAAGGTAGCTGCCCATGAACGACAGATGCTTGAAACCCTTGGCAGCTTCCGCAGTACCGGAAAACACCATTGCTCCACCCAGTGCGAGAGCCGCAGCCAGCAGACCAAACTTCTTCAACATGCTGAAACTCCTCATTTTTTGCCCATCTTTTCACATCCGAACGAAAAAGCGCGCGGAGGTAAGCCGGACAGCTTTCATTCATTAGAGTTCTAATAAATTAAATATTACTCTTAAGTCAATGGTGAAATTTTTGCCATATTAATTATCTATCGATAATTATTTGTTTTTTTATTTATCTTTTTTTATTGCGCCCTTTTGTTTCCGAGCTTTCCCCTGTGTCCCATTCTTTTCACGGAAAAGCCCCCGCTGCGTGCGCATACGGCTTTGCCGTCATTTGTTCAAAAAAATGGCAATAATTCCGCCATGTCCGCAATCTTCCCCTCTCCCGTCCCTTTATCAATGAGATTTTCTGCAGCTTCATCTTTCGTTCCAGGCATGCCAGGAGCGTGTCCGGCGGCCCCTGCAGTTTCTGTTTCCAGAATCTCCCCCGATCCTCTTCCGCGACTTGGGCATCGTTTTTTCGACGCGGCAAGCAGCCGGCTTCCCGGATTCCGTCGATGCAAAGGACAAAAAAGAAGGCGACACCCGCGTGCCGCCTTCCGTCATCATGACTTCTGCCGGAGACAGGCCTTTTTCACCATGCTCCGACTGCCCTCTTCAGGCTCATATCTTGAACTCGCCGTACTTTCCCTCATGAAACGCCCTGGTATAATAGGCGCTGCGCTCACGGGCATACTTGTAGATCTTGTCCACCACCGCGGGAGAAACGCTCTTGCCGACTTCCTTTTTCCAGTTCTCGGCAAAGACGTCCAGAGGCTCGAGAAACGCGCTGCGCTCCTCGTCGCTCAGAACAATGAATTCATGCCCCTGAGACTTCATCCATTCCACGTCCGCAATGGCGCCGTTTATCAGAGACCTGCCTATGGCTTCGGCCATCTTCATCCCGCCCTGAGCCGAAATCCACTTCTTCATGTCGGCAGGCAGGGAATCCCAGCTTTTCTTGTTGATCTCCTCAACAAAGGTGTTCACGCCGATGCCGAGAATGAGATGATACTTCGCGTCGTCGGTGAGCTTGTAGGAACGCAGAGGGGCCATGGGACAGAGCACGCCGTCCACCATGCCGTGAGAAAGGGCGATGAAGGTGTCGGTGGAGCTCATGCGGATGGCATGCGCGCCGAGATCCCTGAGTATTTCCATGGTAAGGCTGTCCCATGCGGCGATTCGCTTGCCCTTGAGATCCTCACGGGTACGGATGGGGATGATGGAGTGAATCTGGTACGCGTCGGACGCCCAGGCCGTAAAGTGGACCGTATTGCGGGGAAGTTCGGCACGCACCTCGGGGAACTTCTCAATGAGATCCTCCACCACAAGACTGCCCACCAGCGAATTGGGGCACATGCCGGGAAGGGCCACCACCCCGAGCAGCTTCATTTCCCTGGGAAAGAGCGCAGGGCGAATCTGACCCATGTCCGCGCGACCGTCGGACACGGCCGAATAGGCTTCCGTTTCGGAGTACAGCGAATTGGTGGTGAAATACCTGAACTTCAGTTTGCCGCCGAACTGCTTTTCCGCAGCCGCCATGAAAGGCTCGAACACTTCCGTCGTCGTGGGATGCTTTTCAAGATAGCCGCCGAGGAAGGAAAGCTGTACCGGATTCTGTCCGGCATCGGCCGCACAGGCGGGGCTGAAAAACGAAAGCAGGCCGCCCAGAGCGAAGGCGGCCGCGCACGCAGTCCATTTTCTTATCATGTTGAGGCTCCTTTTCAGGCTCACAGATGGGAAAGCGGCGCAAAAAATACGTGGTACGCCGCACCAGAATTTTTCTCTAAAAGGATTCCGCCTGTTAAGTCAACCGGACAAGAGACAAACCTTTGCACGCGTACGAACGGCTGCACATCCGTTTTCCGTTTTTACTTCACCGCAGTGAAGAAAAAGCAGGAAATTCTTCCTTCATGACGGAAAAATACAGGTCTCGGAAACAAAACTGCGCGGCGCGTCCTTCCCCGGACTCCCTATTGCCGCTACGAGGATTCCGCACCACACCTCGCGAACGAAGCCCGGCGGCAGCTCTTCGGGCATGAAAAAACCGGCGCAGGGCCGGTTCAGACATCATCGGAAGATGAAGGACTATTCCGCTACGGGTTCGTAGTAGCAGCGCTTGGGAGAGTAGATCTTGCCTGCCTTCTTGAGTTCCGCGCAGGCCTTGGACACTTCCTTGGAATCCACGCCGAGCACCTTGGCTATGTCGCCGGGACGAACGGGCTTGCCCGCTTCCTTCATGGCTTTGAGAACCTGTTCTTCCATGCTAATACTCCTTGTCGAGCTTGTTGTTCAATGTTCGGCAGGGCTCGCAGGCCTGCGAAACGCCGGCAAAACCTTTCCGGCAAGCCCGGAAAAACTCCCTGCGGGACTCCCTGCTCCTGTGGCTGCTTGTATCCTTTCCCTTGACGAAAGGCAAGTGTTATCAAGAATAATTCCTGATAAAAATTTTAAACTTTCTCATAACCGTCATGAAACTCCGCTTTAACCGCTTTCTCTCCACGCTGCTCTGCGCCGCGCTTCTTTCCGGCTGCGCGCCCGGCACAAGGACGCCGGAACGGACGACGCTGCAGGGAAGACCCGGCCCGGTCTATGTTCAATGGCTTGAGGAGCAGGCCTTTCTGCGACAGGCTCCTGAGCTCACGGGCATAGTCAGCGGTTCCATGCTGAGCTGGAAGCACTCTTCCCGCCAGGCTCTGCCTTCCGATCGGAAAGGAGCATGGTTCTGCGCCTCTCCGACGCTTTCCGCATGGTCGGGAAAACGTCCGTTCACGGCGGCTCTGGCCGAAAAGGGAATTGCGGAGCGTCTGGCAGGAATCGGCGTGTCGGGCGTCGTGCTCACCGGCATGACCGACACCGGTGACGAATGGGCGGGCCGCTTTCCCGCCGCAGGTCTCGGCAGGGACGACACGAGTCTCACCTTCGGGCGTCTTGCCGGAAAGGATGACGACTATGCGGCATGGACCGGGGCTCTTGCCCGCGCCGGTCTCATGGCAGGCGGCGAAATGCTGCCCTCCTTCACCGGCACGGGCCCCGATTTCTTTCTGTCCCTGCGTGCCGTGCGGGATTATCCAGGGCTGTACGCCATGACCGAAGTCTCTCCGAAGCTCTGGCCGCTTCTTCCTCCTTTAAAAGAAAAGGAAACCGCCCCGCTCGGCAAGGCCGCGCTGGCCGCTCTGACGGCTCAGGGCACACTGCCAGAAGCTCTGGCGCAGGACGAAGCCCCGTCCGACCTTCTGCCGGGGGGGTGGGCCGTCACAGGCCCCGTCTCCGGCGTGGACGGGGTCAAGCGGCGGTGGGCCTACCGCTGGCATCAGCAGCCGGACAGACCCGTGCTGCACTGGGACGATCCCTCCGGCACGGCAAGGCGGGTCATGGAAGCAAGCCTCATCCAGCAATCCGGGCTCAGGCATCAGGCGCTCGTGGGCATACGCGCAGGCGCCTGGCTGGGACTGGACGCCGTGGACAAGATGCAGGGCTGCAGCCTGCCGACGCTCGAACCGGGACTCTCCGCCCTTCGCGATCTTTCGCGCAACGCGCACCGCTACGGTTCGGCCCTGTTCGTGCAGGACATCGTCCCGCCGGAACTTCTCGCGTCGCTTCTGAACTGCGGTGCGGACTTCTTCTTCGACAGCGTGCTTTCCCCCGCGCTTGAAGTCGCGCTTCTCACGCAAGACGCCGCCCCGGTGCAGGAGAGCCTGCGACGGGCCGCTTCACTCAACATTGACCAGAGGCGCCTGTGGCGGCTTTCTCCCGACGGACTGCCCCGGCCGGACTTCTCCCCTCTTCTTTCTCTCGTGCCGGAAGGCTGGTCGAGGCTTCTTGTCCGCAAAAAACAGCCGGACGAAGGGCCGAGAATTAATGCCGTCACGCTTTCGGCCATGGCCTGCGGTCTTGCTCCGGGCGAAATTCCCGATGTCGAAACAGCCCTCGCCATGCGGGAGACACACGAGCTCAGCCTTGCCGCACGGGCGTTTCTGCCCGGACTGTTCATGTTTTCCGGCACGGATCTCGACGGCTCCCTGCCGGAAGGCAACGACTGGCCTGCCACGCCGCCGCTCTGGCAGCTCGACCGCATGCCCGCAAGTCCGCAGGGACTTCCCTCGGGCCGGGCCGTCTATGCCGGTCTGCCCGGCAGCGACATGGAACATCGTCTCCGCGCCATGCTCACGGCAAGAGCCGCCTCCGGCATCGCCGAAGGAACGCTCGTCGACGTACCTTCCTGCGCCGGGAAAAGCGTGCTCATCACGGTATGCTCGCTGCCCGACGGAGGCTTTCTGGCCTTCTTCGGCAACCTTTCACGGAAGGAAGAGACGTTTACCCCGAGCTTCCCCGCCTGG
This sequence comes from bacterium, assembly GCA_037230945.1. Classification (GTDB taxonomy): domain Bacteria; phylum Desulfobacterota; class Desulfovibrionia; order Desulfovibrionales; family Desulfovibrionaceae; genus Mailhella. Next base: position 50,089 of record JAXUUT010000081.1, on the reverse strand, counting down.
CAGGACGCCGCCGAAAGAATCGACCTTCTTTCCGGCCGCTCAGCGCCTGAAGAACGCATGACGCTTCCGCCGCGCGGATGGCGCGCCCTGCGGCTCCGCTGAATCGTTCTCCGCCGCTCATGAACCGGCATGAAAAATCGACCGGAATGCCGCGCGGGACTTGCGCCGTCACGGATATTTTGGGATACTCGCCACACTGCCGGTCTTGCCGGACTTTTTTCTTGAACCCCCAGCGGGAGCCCTCCATGGACGAAAACATAGAACGCAAGGATCAGGATAAGGAACAACGTTCAGCAGCAACGGGCGTCGTCGACGAACGGACGGAAACGACGCAGCCTGCGGACGAAGGCGTCACCACCGTTTCCGGTGAAGAGACGCCGCCTTCCGATGACAGAACGCCCCTGGAAAACGGGGAACCGGACATGACCAAGGAAGCCGGCGAAAAAATTGCCGAAGACGGGAGCACCCCTCTCGTCGAGCTCTCGCAGGAACATGTGGAAGACAAGGGCGAAGCCTCTTCCGGAGAGAAGCCGGACACGCCGCTTACGCTCGGCGCCGCCCCTGCGGACAAGGAGGAAAAAGGCGCGGAAGCCATTGCCATGCCGAAGAAGCCCGTGCCCGTGCCTCCGGCTTCCGGGCCTGCGGAAAAACTCTTCAATGCGCTCTCCTACGCCGGACTTCCCGTTCTGCTCATTCTTGCCGCAGCCATGACCTTTCTTGAAGTGTGGCAGGTGCGCGATCTGTGGTTCTCCGACGAAGTCCGCCTTGCCGAAGCCTTCATGAACCTCGGCAGCGGCGACTGGCTCATGCTCACCATGAACGGCCTGCCCTACCCCGACAAGCCGCCGCTCTACTTCTGGTTCATGAAAGCGCTGACCATGATTCCCGGCGTGGCCATGCCCATGGTGATGTTCCTCGCGGTGGCGGTGTCCCATCTTCTGTTCATCGGTTCCATCTGGCTGCTTGCCCGGGGCACCGGCCACGATCGCCGTGAGGCCTTTGCCGCCGGTCTGGTGGCCATGGGCTGCGCCTTCATCAGCGGCGCGGCCTGCTATCCCCGCATGGATCTCCTCTTCGCCGCCGTGGTTGCGCTCGGCATGACCTGCCTGTACCGCGGATGGATAAAGTCGTTCGCCCCCTTCTGGCTTGCCGCGGGATTTCTGCTCATGGGCGTGGCCACGCTCATAAAAAGCCCCCTCGGCATCGCCTTTGCCGTGGTCACGAGCGTCATCTTCCTGTTCTGGCGCGGCACTCCCGGACGCCTGAACAGCCGTGACGGACTGCCGGGCTTCACCCTCATGCTGCTCATGATTCTGGCCTGGGCCGCCGCGCTCTACCTCGGCGGACATCAGGAATACCTGCGCAACATGGTAATGCAGCAGCTCGCCGGCCGCGTGCTCGAGGGCGGCAATCACGGACAGGTCTGGTGGTACTATCTCGTGGCCCTGCCCGTCATGTGGCTGCCGTGGATTCTCGTGGTGCTGTTCGTCAACTGGTTTTCCGCCCTGCGCGGCATTCCCGCGGCATGGAAGAGCCGCAGGGAGAAAGGCGGCTCAAGCTGGCTGTGGATATGGCTCGTCACAGGCGTGGCCATGCTTTCCGCCGTGCAGGCCAAGATGGCCGTATACGCCCTTCCGCTGCTCGCGCCGCTCGCCGTTCTGACCGGCCGCTCCCTCATGCGTCTCACTCCCGGCCGCAGCCGCTTCTTCTTCAGTCTCTCGTCCGCTCTTTTCGCCGTTGCGGGCCTTGCCCTCGTCCTCATCGAGGTGTTCCCCGTCGTCCGTCCCTACGTGGGCGACTATCTGCCCGCCGTGCCTGCCGTGGCCGAGCCCTGGCTTGCCGGTCTTGAAGGCACCATGTATATGGGCGGCGTGCTCATCCTTCTGGCCGTGGCGCTGCTCTTCTTCACCCGTCTCGGCCTTCCCGGAGGCTCCCTTCTCGTCGCAGCCTTCGGCATGATTCTCATAATGCTGCCCTACGAGGCCTTTGTCGCGCCTTCCATGGACAAGATTCTGAGCCCGCGGGCTCAGGCCGAGGCCATGGCCGCCAAGGTGAAGGAAGGCTATGCTCCGGCCGCCTTCAACGTCTACCCCGGCGCCTACGCCTGGCATCTCAACGAAATTCTGCCGCAGCAGTCCGGACGCCTCGCCGTGCCCGACCTCGCCACGACGGCCGACAGGGACGCATGGCTCAAGGCCCACCCCATGACGGTCATGGCCATGCCCGCCGCCGACTGGGAAGCCTGGACCGACAAGCCCGCCGGAGCGCAGGTCGTTCTTACCTCCTGGATGGTGCACAAGAACTATGTGGTGGTGACCTTCACGCCGGGCGAATCTCCCGCGCAGGCAACGGCGGCTTCCACCGTTGAAGCCGCTCCGGCCGGCCAGTCTCCCGCCCCCGAGGCGGCTGCCGCTCCTGAAGAAGGCGCCTCCGAAACGCCGGTCGCGACACAGACGCCCGCCGAAGCTCCCGCGTCGGAAGAGTCTCCATCCGCCGCCAAGTAAGTCATGACGTCATGCCCGGCGCGACAGCTTCGCGCCGGGCATTTTTCCACGCCTGCCGTCAGAACCTCAACCCGGATACGAGCCCATGACCTATCTTACCCTCGTTCTCTGCATCGCCCTGGCCTTTCTTCTCGGCGCCATTCCCTTCGGACTGGTCATTGCCAAAACCTTCAAGGGCATCGACCCCCGCAAGGCCGGAAGCGGAAACATAGGCTCCACCAACGTGGCCCGTCTGTGCGGTCTGCCCTGGGGCATCATGACGCTTTTCTGCGACATCATGAAAGGCCTTCTGCCCGTACTTCTGGCCGTGAACGTGCTGCCCTCCCCCTTCATGCAGAGCATCGTGGCCCTCGCCGCCGTGACCGGACACATCAAGTCTCCCTTCCTGGGGTTCAGGGGCGGCAAGGGCGTGGCCACCACCATAGGCGCGCTCATTCCTCTGGCCTTCTGGCCGCTTCTGTGCGCCGTTCTCTGCTGCGTGGCCGTCATTGCCGTCACCCGCTACGTGTCGCTCGGCTCCATGGTCATGGCGGCTTCCCTCGTCATCTTCTACGCGCTGTTCGGACGCTTTGATCTCGAGCCTCTGGCCGTCGTTCTTCTCGTCATGATACTCTGGGCCCATCGTGCCAATATAGGACGCCTCATGCGCGGAGAGGAAAGCAAGTTTCTTGCGAAAAAAAAGAGCTGACGTTTCTGCAAAGTTCCTCTTTTCATAACAGAGGAATGCTGGACCTTCATGATGTTCTATGCTAGCGTCTTTTTAAGAGCAGAAGACCGTACGGTTCGAGGTCTTTGCGTCCCATGAACGCGGGATTTGCCCGCTCCCGGCCCGACCGGGGAAGGAATTGCTTATGCAGATTGAAGTCGTTTTCCGCAATCTTACCCCTTCCGATGCCCTGAAGAACTACGCCCTCAAGCGTTTCCAGAAGATAGAGCGCATGGTCGGCGATGAGGAAGCAAAGCTTCTGGTCACCCTTTCCATGGAGAACGGTCGTCCCAGGGCCGATCTTATGCTCACCGGTCAGAACCTCAACTTTGCCGCCGGCGAAAAGAACGACGACATGTATGCCGCCATCGACCTGTGCAACGACCGCATAGGTCAGCAGCTCCGCAAGGCCAGCGAGCGCCGCAGCCAGATCAACCGCGACACCATGGTGGATTCGCTGGGCGACGGCAAGGCGTAGCCGTCTTGTCGGAAAGCACGACACCTCCGAATGCCCGCCGCCTCCTGTCGCAGCCTGCGACAGGAGGCGGCCTTTTTTATCGGCCCGGCCCAAAAACTTTTGCGTGACAAGCAAAATCAAAAAAAGTATTCTCTTCGCTCTATGATTCTGGAGGCTGCAAATGACTCACGAAATAGATACGCATATCATGACGGTGGGCAAGGCCAAGATCGACAACCCGGCCATCGGTCCCTACGTCGACGACACGCCCGTTCCCTTCTACCTTGATGCCGAACACGGCGGCGAAGACGTCAAGGGTCTGGAAGACACGCCCATCTATATCGAGCAGGCCGGTCCGCGCGAGCACGTGTACTACGACCCCGGCAAGACCAAGGCGGCCATCGTCACCTGCGGCGGTCTCTGCCCCGGTCTCAACGACGTCATCCGCGCCGTGGTGCTCGAATCCTACTACGGCTACGGCGTGCGCTCCATTCTCGGCATCCGCTACGGCCTTGAAGGCTTCATTCCCAAGTACCATCACGACATCATGGAGCTCACGCCCAGGAACGTGTCGGAAATCCACACCTTCGGCGGAACCATTCTCGGCTCCTCCCGCGGCCCGCAGAGCCCCGAGGAAATCGTGGATGCGCTTGAGCGCATGAACGTCAACATGCTCTACATCATCGGCGGCGACGGCACCATGAAGGCGGCCGCGGCCATTCAGGAAGAAATCTTCCGCCGTCAGCTCCACACGTCCGTCATCGGCATTCCCAAGACCATCGACAACGACATCAACTTCGTGCCCAAGTCCTTCGGCTTCGACACCGCCGTGGACGTGGCCACCTCGTCGCTGCGCTGCGCTCACACCGAAGCCATCGGCGCGCCCTACGGCGTGGGGCTCGTCAAGCTCATGGGGCGCGAATCCGGCTTCATCGCCGCTCAGGCCACGCTTTCGCTCAACATCGTGAACTTCGTGCTCGTGCCTGAAGTGCCCTTCAAGCTCGAAGGCGAAGGCGGTCTTCTGCCCGCGCTCGAGGAACGTCTGAGAAACCGTTCCCACGCCGTCATCGTGGCGGCCGAAGGTGCAGGTCAGGATCTGCTCACCGCCAGCGGCAAGACCGACGCATCCGGCAACCGCGTGCTCGGCGACATCGGTCTTTTCCTGCAGAAGGCCATCAAGAATTATTTCTCCACCAAGGACATGAACGTCACCGTCAAGTACATCGACCCGAGCTACATCGTGCGTTCCGTGCCCGCCAACACCAACGACCGCGTCTACTGCGGACTTCTCGGACGCAACGCCGTGCATGCGGCCATGGCCGGCAAGACCAACATGGTCGTCGCCCGCCTGCTCGACCGTTTCGTGCATCTGCCGCTGCAGCTCGTCACGCGCCGCCGCCGTCAGATAGACATCAAGTCCAACTACTGGCGCTCGGTCATCGCGACCACGGGTCAGAGACTCGCGTAACGCGGGCCGCACCTTTCGGACTCCGGCACTGATGAAGGCCGCGGACAGCTCGTGTCCGCGGCCTTTTTCATCGGCACGCCCGGAACGATTTTCCGTCTTGCGAAGAAGCGCGGAATGACCGATGATGAAAAAAACGCCCTTCCCGCAACCCCCTTTTCTATGAGCGAATTCCGACAGATCAAGGCTTCCGCAGGTTCCGGCAAGACCTACACGCTGACGAGCAGCTTTCTCTCCCTGCTCGCGGGCTCTTCCGGCGCATCGTGGAGCCGTCCGCCCTCCGGCTGCGCCGTGGCCGAAGGGGATGCCTACGGCTGGCAGGAAATTCTTGCCATCACCTTCACCAACAAGGCCGCCACGGAAATGCGCGAGCGTCTGCTCTCCCGTCTGAAGGGCATGGCCCTTGCCCGGAGTGCCTCCGCCTCGAAGGAGTCGTTCTGGAAGCCGGCCAGGGCGCGCGACGCCGTGGACATGCTCATACGCAGCTACAGTTCCCTGAACATACGCACCATCGACAGTCTCCTGCATCTCATGGTGCGTCTCTCCGCGCTGGACTTTGATCTCTCTCCGGACTTCGAGCCGCGCTTTGCCGACAGCGACATCACCGGTCCCATTTTCGATGACATGGCCGAGCAGGCCCGCGACGACGAAATTCTCGGTTCCCTGTTCCGCCGAGCCTGCCGACAGATGCTGCGCTCGGAAAAGACGCGCGGCTTTCTTGCCGGAGAGCGCATACGCGAACGCGTGACCGCCATGGTCTCGCTCATGCTCTCCGGGGACGGCTGGAGCATTCGCGATCTCGCCTCGCCGGAAGAGGCGGAAGACCATTTTGCTCTCATCCTGCGCGGCATAGAAAACGACGCGCGGGAAATGCGCGCCCGCATCGAGCAGGAGGAGCTCAAGGCGAGCAAGCATTTTCTCAACGCCCTCGCGGCCTGCATAGACTGCGGAGGAAGGGCCGCAAAGCTTCCGCTCTCCTCGGCCATGTTTCAGAAGGAGAGCTTCGACGACTGCCTGCTCAAGGTCTCCAAAGGCAGCGCCAGTCTGTCGCTGCACGCGCTCTACGAGAGTCTGCAGAGCGACATGCGGGAAATACGCGTTCTTCTCGGCGCACGCCGTCTCATGCCGTTTGCCGAGCTTGCGCAGGCCGTGTACTCGAGAGTGGAGGAATACGAACGCAAAAACGGCATCATCGCCGCCTCGCAGGTACCGCGCCTCGCCATTCGCGCCGCGGACGACAGCGAAGGCGTGAACGAACTGTTCTGCCGTCTCGGCGCGCGCATCACCCACATGCTCATCGACGAATTTCAGGACACGAGCCGGGATCAGTGGCTCGCCCTTCAGCCGCTGGCCGAGGAAGCGCTTTCCAAGGGCGGCTCGCTCACCATCGTGGGCGACGTGAAGCAGGCCATTTACGGCTGGCGGGGCGGCGACGCCGCGCTCTTCGATCAGCTCGTGCGACCGGGCTCCCCGCTGCTTTCACTGGTGGAACGCCCCACGCTGGAAACGCTGCCCTTCAACTGGAGGAGCCGCCAGCGCATCGTGGCGTGGAACAATTCCCTGTTTTCGCCCCTCGGAGACATGGAATTTGCCCGGGAGCTGCTCTCGCCCCTTGCCGAAGGAGACGGCGAGCTTCTGGAACAGCAGGCTTCGCTGCTTGCCGAGGCCTTCGACCGTGCCTCCCAGAGTGCGGAGCACTGCGCGCCGGGCGGACTCGTGACCCTGCGCGAGCTCGACAAGGGACGGGAGGACGAAGAGCTCTCCTCCCTTCTGCCCGACATGGTGGAAGCACTCGGCCACGGCCGGGCCTGGGGCGACATCTGCATTCTTGCGCGCAACAACGATCAGGCTGCCAAAGCCGCATCCTGGCTCATGGCACGGCGCATTCCCGTGGTCACGCAGGGCAGCCTTCTGCTGGCCGAACAGCCGGTCATCGCGGGCCTCGTGAGTCTTCTGCGCTTCCTGAACGACCCGGACGACGACATCGCCTTCTGGGCCGCGCTGAACGCGCGCGAGCTTCTGCCTCTGCTGCCCTCGCCGGACGGAGGAGTGCTCGACGAGGCGGCAATCACCGACTGGGCGGCACGACGCCCCCGTCAGAGAACGCTGGCGCGCCAGTTTGCCGCGGACTTTCCCGAAGCGTGGGAAACGGCATTTGCACCGCTGCACGACAACGCGGGCCTGCTCACGCCCTATGATGCGGTCATGGAAGTCCTGGAGCGCTGGCGCGTCATGGAACGCTGCCCGCAGGCCGAAGGCTTCGTGCGCCGTTTTCTCGAAGTTCTGTTCTGCGCCGAGGAGCAGGGCGTGTCCGATCTTTCCGGCTTTCTCGATCTGTGGGACGAAAGCGGCAGCCAGGAAAAGGCGCCCCTCCCCGAGAGCATGGACGCCGTGCGCATCATGACCATGCACAAGGCCAAGGGACTGGAATTCGACGTGGTCATTCTGCCGTGGCTGAACTTCTCCCTCGGACGATCCTCGGACGACAAGTCCATTTTCTGGAACAGCCGCGGCACGGGACTGCTTGCCCCGCTGTGCAGGGACATGGGCAGACCGTGGCTTGAGGATCGCATGAACACGGCCAGAGAATCGCTGCATCTCATTTACGTGGCCATGACCCGCGCCGTATCCGAGCTTCACCTGTTCGTGCCCGATCCGGACGACGGCCCCGTGTCCTCCATGCTCGACACGCTTCTCTCCCGCATGAGAAGCACGCTGCAGGCAAAGGACGGTCTTCTTCTGTGGGGAGACGAACCGGCAAAGATGCGGCCCTCGTCCGCGCCTCTTCCGCCGGAAGAAAAGACACCCGGGCAGGAACCTGCGGCAGAAGCCGGAAAAGCGACGTCCGCCCCTTCCGCCGGCCTTCGGGAGCCGTCCGAAGAAAAGGCGCCGATCACCGCTGCGCAGGCGACAGAAGCCGACGACGAGCGCTGGCGTCCCATGGCCTGGCTTCCGCGCCTCCGCATGTTCCGAAGTCCGCTGGAAGACTGGACCTTCACGCCCAAAAGGCGCGGCACGCTCGTGCATCACTGTCTTGAGAGCCTGCAGGTCTCGGGCGTGGGCGAAGTCTCGGCAAGGCGCGACGCCGCCCTTACGGCCTCCCGCGGCATTTCCACGTTTCCTCTGCCCGTTCCCGACCGGGAAAGAGTGCAGAAGGAAGTGGAAGAGGTGCTCTGCTGGTACGCCATGCAGCCGGAAACTCCGCACTGGCTGGCCTTCGGCACGCCGGAACACGCGCTGCTCGACGCCGACGGCAGGCAGTACCGCGTGGATCTGCTCGTGGACGACGGGCAGGAGCTCGTTGCCGTGGAATACAAGACCGGAGCCGACGGAGATCTTCCGCTTCCCGAACATGTGTCCCAGCTTTCGCGCTACCTCAGGCTTCTTCAGCAGGCGGGAGGCATGAAGGTGCGCGGCGCGCTGGTGTATCTCGACCGCCGCCAGACCTTCCCGATTCTTCCCGGAGACGACGACCATGAGCAGCCGTAACCGTACCTTCAGTCCGTTCCAGATCGTGCCGTGGGACGACGACTTCATGCTGCGCGTGCACGACCTTGCCCGGGAGATGACGGGCGACCGGCCCGGCAAGGCGGTCATCGTGTTTCCGCTCAACCGTCCGCGGCGCTATCTGCTCGACATCTACCGCCGGGAAGTGACGCGTCCCATGCTTCTGCCGCACATCATGAACGCAGGGCAGCTCGTGCAGACGTGCCTCGAAAGCTGGACACGTTCCGTGCCCCGCATGGCGGGCACGCTGGATCAGGTGGCCGTGCTCAAGGAATGTATGCTTCACATAAGCGCCGGGGAAGCGAAGGACTCGCCGCTGGCAAAGCTCGCCCGCAGTCTGGAGGACGAAGACGGCATGGCCCGCTTCTATCCCTGGGGCGTTCGCCTTGCGCATCTGCTCGACGAATGTGCCGGGCACATGGTGGAAGCCGAAGACCTGCTTCACGTGGACGACATGGTGGCCCCGTATGCGGCCGCGCTGCTCGGCAGTCTCAGCCGCATACAGGAACGCTACCGCTCAGAGCTCCGCAAACGCGGCCTGAGCACGCCGGGCCTCGACGCCCAGCACGCCGCCCAGCTTGCCGGAGCCTCTCCAGATCTGCCCCTCAAGCTTCAGGGCAAGAGCGTCATCATCGCGGGATTCGTGCGCCTCACCCGGGCGGAAGATGCGCTCTTCCGCTATCTGTGGGAACGGGGCGCCCGGATATGCCTGCATACCGACCCCGCCGTTCTTTCGGGCGCGGGGCACTGGAGCTGCGGCGAACACAGGGAATGGCTCGCGCGCTGGAAGGCCAGGGGGGAACTTCTCGGCGAAACCCCGAACCGGGAGCCCGTCATCCATTTTCATGCAGGCTACGATCTGCACTCGCAGCTTCTTGAGCTCAAAAAGGAGCTGGAAACGAACCCCTGCCCTAACGAGAGCCGGGCCGTGGTCATCACCCACGATTCCCTGCTCATGCCCACGCTGCATCACATTCCGGAAAAGAGCATCAACATCTCTCTCGGCTATCCGCTGGAGCGCTCGCTTCTGGCGCAGCTTGTCGAGCGCATCATGGAAACGCGGCGCAGCATGAACGGCGCGGGCCTCGTGCACTGGAAAAGTCTCATGGCGCTCATACGCCACCCCTACGTGCGCATGCTCGGCGTTCCTTCCGCCGAAGAAGAGGGCGGCATCACGCCGCTTCGCCCCTTTCTCTCACGCTTTGAAGCAAGACTGCGCACAGGCAGCCGCATGGTGGACGCCAAGACTCTGGCCTCCGACATGGCGGACGAGATTCTCGGCGACCTCGACGGCAGACCGCCGTCCGAAGACATCACGGAAGAAACGGGACAGCTTCTGGAGCGGGTCATGGACACGCTCGTTGCCAGATGGCGCACTGTGGACACCCTGGCGGACATGGCCTCCCGCCTGCGGGAGCTGTGCCAGCTTCTTCTGGAGTGCGGCGCGCACATCTGGCCGCGCTTTCCGCTGGACGCGGAATGTCTCGCAAGACTCATGCAGGGCGTGATTCCCGAGCTTTCCGACAACGCCATGGCCGACGAAACGCTGTCTCTGGAGTCAATCTTCGCCATCGTGCATCAGGGGCTTGCCGAGCAGCGCGTGCCCTTCGAGGCCGACCCTCTCACCGGACTGCAGATTCTCGGCACGCTGGAAACAAGGCTTCTGCATTTCGACCGCGTATACTTTCTGGACATGACCGAAGACGCCCTTCCCGGTGCGCCCGCCCGCGATCCGCTGCTGCCGGACAATCTGCGTCCTCTTCTGGGACTTCCGGACAACAGCCGCCGGGATCAGCTCGCCGCGCATACCTTCCACCGGCTCATTGCCGGAGCGAAGGAAGTCTTTCTTTACTGGCAGGAAGGCGTGCAGACCGGCGTCATGGACGGCAAGAAGCTCCGCTCCCGCCTGGTGGAAGAATCCATATGGCGCGTGGAGCAGAAGAAAGGAGAAGTGCTGCGTCCCGGCACGGACCCGCTTCACGCCTCCGTGTTTCCCATGACGGAGCCGCCGGTCCCCCTGTACGCGCCCATTCCGCGCACCGACGCCGTCAACGTCCGCATGAAGGAAATCCTCGAAAAAAAGCTTTCCCCCACGGGCCTCGACACCTACATCGCCTGCCCGGCGCGTTTTTTCCGCAAGTACGTGTGCACGCTGAAGGAAGTGGACGAGGTCATGGAAGGCGACGATCATCTCGGCGTGGGCAATCTTCTGCATTCCGTGCTTCTGCGGGCCTTTGAGCCCTTCCTCGGGCTGCCCGTCTCCGCCGGGGAGCTGAACGCGGAACGTCTGGAAAGCCTCTTTCGCGAAGAGCTGGCAAAAAGCGGTCTTGCCGAAAACCTTCCGGCCCAGAGCCGCTTCATGCTGGAAGCCGCCGGCCCTTCCCGGCTGCGGGACTTTGCCGCCGCTCAGCCGGAGGTTCTGGAGATCGTGCAGCTTGAGCACAACGTTTCCGCCGTTCTTGAGGAAAGCGGACGACGCTTTACGCTGGAAGGCAAGATAGACCGTCTGGACAGAAGAGAAACTGGTCTCGTCATTCTGGACTACAAGAGCGGCAGCACCAGCCGTCAGCCTCATCCCTCCTTCTGGGACGACGGACTTCTGTGGGATGCCATGGACTCCTGGATGCCGGGAAAGGCCGACCCGCTGCCGGACCTTGCCCAAAACCTGCCCAGCATTCAGCTTCCCGCCTACATCTATATGTGCGGACATGACCCGCAGAACGCCGAACATCTGCGCTACGCCCCCCTCTTTGACGCCGCGCTCGTGCAGCTTGCCGACCGGGGTGAGGAACTGCCTCTGCTCGGCACGAAAATCGACGACGACGCAAGGGAACGCATCATCAGGGAACGCATTCCCGCCCTGCTCGGCTTCGTGCTGCGGCACATGGCCACGGCCGAGGCGTTCACCCCCCGCCGAACCGACCGCTGCGCGCGCTGCCCCTACGCAAGCTGCTGCCGGTAGACAAAGAGAAAAAGAACATTGCCCGAGCTTGCGCCCGGCACGCGGCAAAAGCCTCGCAGAAGCGGCAGAATACGGCAGATGGCACAAAAAAGCACTCTTCGACCCGCCGGGAAGAGTGCTCTTCGGACGGAACATGACGGAGAAACTCCCGGCGTCAGGCTCCGGCAGCACTGTCGTCCTCGTCCATCATCTCGTCGAGAACGGCGCAGGTATCCTTCAGCATGTCGGCGCACACGGTGGCAAAGAGTCCCTTGTCCGCGGCCTGCTTCATGACTCCGGGCTGCGTGATGTCCATGCCAAGAATGTCGCGGCATGCGCGGCACGGCTGCTTTTGAGAAAGACGCCTTTCGAACTCCGAAACCTTTTCCACGAGAAGCGGCTTTTTGAGCCTGCCCTCATCCAGCGTGGCGGCTCTTCCGTAGCGCAGCCCGAGCACCATGTGCGCGCCGCATATGCAGCCGCAGGTGTCCGCGTGCCCCAGCCCCGTGCCGAAGGCCGAGGCCATGCCCACGGCCAGAGAATCGTCGATGCCGAGGCGGGACGCGCAGTGCAGACAGACCTTCTGCGCGCAGAGTCCAAAACGTGTCACCATGTTTCCTCCCGATGTCTTTCATGGCGGAGCGAAAGAGGCGTTCGTCTCCGGCCCCGCCCGTCGATTCATGAACAAATATGATGCATGGCGTTCCCTCTCCGGGCTGAGAGTCGCCTCATGCCTTAAAAATGCCCACCTCATAGCCGTGACGGGCAAGAAGACGTTCGGCTTCCTTCATGGAAAACCCTCGCCAGTCGCCCCCGGACTCCTTCCTGTCCCTGGGAATGGCCCCGGTCTCCACGACCACCACGTTGGCCCCCCACTCCACGGCCAGAGAAACCGGAGGATGCACGCAGACGTACGGCGTGTTTCTCCCTCCGCACAGGCGCACGACGGCGGCAACAAGCGCAAGACGTGCGTCGGAAACCGTGCCTTTTCCCTCAAAGGGCGTTCCCGGCACGTTGCTTCTTGCCATGACGCCGCATACCCGCGCCCCGGCATGAAGCGCCGTAAGCAAAACGTCAGCGATCTCCTCGTTGCCGTGCTCCGGCCCGAGCGGCTCCACCAGATGAGCAAGCTCCATGCCCGCTTCATGTATCCGCCCGAGCACCAGACGACGCCCCGCAGGGTCGAAAGGCGTGTCCCTGCCCTCGCCGAGACGCAGAGCATGATACATGACCGTCACTCCGGCCTTGCCGAGACTTTGTATCTCCTCCACGGTCATCTGGCCCGTATTGGCCACCAGCGCACAGCGTGACGGCAAATGAGCGCGCACCGCGGACGCCAGAGCCCGCAGCCGTTCCGCCCCGTAATGCTCCGTCGTGCGCAGCACCACCCACGAGGCTCCCTCCAGGGCAAAACGGCGCGCCGTATCGGCAATGCGCTCCACGCTCCACTCATGTGCCTCGTTCACCACGCCCCACGCCTCACCGAAGGCGCAGAACGCGCAGCTCATGGAACAGGGCGCGCAGTCCACGCCCACAGCCGCCCACACGCCCGCCCGGTCTCCGGCCACATCCCGGGCCGTCTGACGTGCAAGCCGGCCGAGATACGCAGCCTGCGGCGAATCCGGCGCATAGGAAAGCAGGCGAACCACGTCGTCACGGCGGGGAATCTCCCCGCTCAGCGCACGCTTCTTAACTCCTTCCATGAATATGCGGTCGTCTTCGGGGCAGTCCGAACCGTCAATGCCTCCCGAATCGCGTGCGGAAACAAGCAGCGCAAGCACTCTGTCGAGATGATCACGGCTGCCCGAAAGCGAGGATATCCAGCGGTTCAGGCAGCGCCGTCCCAGAGCCGTCACCGCATATTCTCTGCGGGACGGGCCGTCGCCTTTTGCAGGCGTCGTTTCCAGCACACCGTTTTTCTCCATCTCCCTCAACATCCGGTAACAGCCCGTCACGTCCGGCATCTGCCCGGAAAAAAGTCCGGTATCTTCGAGCTTCTGCACGAGCGCATAGCCGTGCATGGGCTCTTTGGCCAGCAACGCCAGAAGCACGGGCTGCACAAAACGGGGAAGGTTCCCTCCCGAACAGGCACAGGAATCCAGCATGTCCACACCGTCTCTCCTTCATGCTTCCGTTCTGCATCTGCCGTTCCGAAAAACGACGACCTCCTGACGGAAAATCATCTATTGGATTTAGTCCAATAGTATCATACGGCAGGACTCAACGCAAGGAGTGCTTTCAGAATCGGCGTCAGCTTCTGTTCCGTCCGTTCTTGCGCAGAAGCTCCTGAACGTCCATGTCGTGACCGAGCACGAGCACGCTTTCCCCGGCCTGAAAGCAGTGCGCCGGACCGGGCATGGGCTGGAGCTCGTCGCCCTTCTTCACGCCGAGCACGTTGAGCCGGTAGCGCTGACGCACGGCCAGATCCTTCACGGTCTTGCCCTGCCACTCTTCGGGCGTGGCTATCTCGTAGATGGAGTAATCGGGGGAGAGCTTGACGTAGTCGAAGATATGGTCGCTGCTGTAGCGCATGGCCGCCCAGTCGGCGGTCTGCCGCTCGGGATACACCACGTCGTCCGCGCCGTTGCGCAGAAGAAACTTGGCGTGCACCTGACGCGAGGCGCGGGAAAGCACGAAGCGCGCCCCGTGTTCCTTGAGCAGCGCCGTGGTTTCCAGAGAGCTCTGAAAGTCGTCGCCTATGGCCACCACGCACATGTCGAAGTTGCTCACGCCGAGGGAACGTATGAACGATTCGCTCGTGGCGTCGGCAATCTGCGCGCTGGTCACAAAATCCAGCGCCTCGTTGACCCGCTGCTCGTTTCTGTCGATGGCGAGCACTTCATGGTGGAGTTCCCGCAGCTTTCTCGCCATGCGACGACCAAAACGTCCGAGTCCTATGAGCAGTACGGATTTCATCGGGCACACTCCTTTCAGCCCACGGCCACGTCTTCGGCAGGATAGCGGAATCCGTCCTGCCGTATGCCGGAGGACACCGCAAAGACAACGGTAAGACTGCCCACTCTGCCGAAATACATGAGCAGTATGAGAATGCCACGCGAGGCGTCGGAAAGCTCCGGCGTCGCTCCCAGGGTAAGCCCCACGGTGCCTATGGCCGAGGCCGCCTCGAAAAAGGCCGTCATGAGCGGCAGATCGTCGAAGGCGGATACCAGCATTCCCCCGGCCAGAAAAAGCAGAAGATAGAACATGAATATGCCGGACGCCCGGCGAAGGGCCATGTCCGGCAGCCTGCGACCGAACCCGCGCACGTCGGAACGGTGCAGAAAAATGGAGAGAAGTCCCAGAATAAGCACGGCGAAGGTGGTGACCTTGAAGCCGCCGCCCGTGGATCCGGGAGCCGCGCCCACCAGCATGAGCAGAATGGTGACCAGCTTGCCTATGGGACTGAGCGCCGCAAGGTCCACGCTGTTGAAGCCCGCCGTGCGCGGGCTCACGGCCTGAAACAGCGCGGCAAGCGCGGCCTCGGGCCCGCTCATGTGCCAGCCCTCGCGCCTGAACTCATAGAAAAAGAAAAAGAGAAAGCCCAGAAGCACGAGCGCCGCGCTGAAAAGGAGCACAAGCTTGCTCTGCAGGCGGTAGCTGTGAAAATCCGTGCCGTGGGAACGAATGTCGTCCAGAGTGAGAAAGCCTATGCCGCCCGTGGTGATGAGCAGCACGATGACGAGGCACACGAGGGGGTCTGAAGCATAGGCCGTAAGCGAGGCATAGGGATGCGCCGCGCCCATGAGGTCGAAGCCGGCGTTGCAGAACGCGGACACGGAATGAAACAGCGCCGTCCAGAGCCCCTTTCCGAACCCCATTTCCGGGCAGAACCGCAGGGAAAGCAGCGCCGCACCGGCAAGCTCCACGGCCAGCACGGTCTTGAATATGAATCCCGTAAGGCGCACGATGCCCGCAAGCTGCGGCGCGGAAATGGATTCCTGCATGACCCAGCGCAGACGGAAGCCTATCTTCTGACCGGCCAGCACGGCCACGGCCACGGCCATGCTCATGACGCCGAGCCCGCCCACCTGTATGAGCAGAAGAATGATGATCTGCCCGAACGTCGACCAGTAGCGCACGGTATCGTGCACCACAAGTCCCGTCACGGTGATGGCCGAGGTGGCCGTGAACAGGGCGTCGCCGAACCCGGGCCCCGTGCCGTCGTTGGTGGTGAAGGGCAGCATGAGCAGTCCCGTGCCGCAGACGATGAGCAGAAAATAGCCCAGAATGATGATCTGCGACGGACTGATGCGTTCTTTGTTCCAGAATGACATCGTATTCTCCGGCATGTCGGCCGCGCCGTTCATGAGCAGGGCCGCCCGCTTCCAGTAGCATGCCGGCGGGCATGAGGCAAGGCGGCTTTCGGAAAGCTCCGGCGGGCTTTTCCTCCGCCCGGGTTCATGCCGCATACAAAAACTCCCACCGCGCAAGCGCTGCAGGTGGCCTTCCCACGGCTGCCGGACGAGGAACTGCGAGACTTCCTGGGCCCCGACGTCAGCCCTGCTGGGATTCGGAAGGCTCCACGTAGGTGGTTTCAAGATCGTCGAAGGCGGTGAACTCCGGCCTGTAGGCGAGCTCCACCGTGCCGGTCGGGCCGTTTCTGTGCTTGCCGATGATGATTTCGGCAATGCCGGTCTTCGGCCGGTCGCCCTTCTTGTTGTAGGCATCCTCACGGTGGATGAACATGATGAGGTCGGCGTCCTGTTCAATGGCGCCCGATTCACGAAGGTCGGAGAGCACGGGCCGCTTGTCGGTGCGCTCCTCCACCTTTCGGTTGAGCTGGGAAAGGGCAATGACGGGAACCTTGAGTTCCTTGGCAAGCGCCTTCAGGTTGCGCGAGATGTCGGAAATTTCCAGTTCGCGCGAGTCATTGCGCGCGGAATGCATGAGCTGCAGATAGTCCACCATGACAAGATCAAGGCCGTGCTCGGCCTTGAGGCGGCGGCAGCGCGCCCGCAGGGCCAGCGGCGTGAGTCCCGCCGTGTCGTCGATGAATATCTTGGCGCGGGAAAGGGCGTCGGCCGAAGCGGAAAGCTTGGCCCAGTCGTCGTCTTCCAGAAAGCCGCGCCTCACGCGCGAAAGCTCCACCCTGCCCCAGGCGCAGAGCATGCGGTCCATGAGCGATTCCTTGCTCATTTCCAGAGAAAAAATGGCTACCGTGGCCCCGCCGGAAAGCGCGGCGCGCATGGCCACGTTGAGGGCGAAGGCCGTCTTGCCCATGGAGGGACGCGCGGCGAGAATGATGAGGTCGGTAGGCTGAAGTCCGGCCGTCATCTTGTCGAGCTGCATGTAGCCCGTGGGCACGCCGGTGGTCACGCTCTTGTTGTTGTAGCGGGCGAGAAGCTCGTCGAACACGGAACGCACGAGCTCGCTGCTGCTGGAAAAGGTCTTGCTGTTGGCGCGTTCGGAAATGGAGAATATGGCCCGCTCCGACTCGTCGAGAAGCGTGGGCACGTCCTTGGAGGCGTCGTAGCAGTTGCTGATGATCTGGGCGGACGTGTCGATGAGCGCGCGCTGCATGGCCTTGTCGCGCACGATCTTGGCCCAGTGCACGGCGTTGGCGCCGCTCACCACGGCTCGGGAAAGATCGCCGAGATAGGCCGCGCCGCCCGCGGCTTCCAGCTGAGAATGGCTGACGAGCCAGTCGAACACCGTCACTTCGTCCACGGGAGCGTTCTGCTCGAAAAGAGCCATGAACGCGCCGAAGATGACGCGATGCGCGGGAATGTAGAAATCGGTGTCCCGTATCTGATCAATGATTTCCTGCAGAAGATCGGGACGAAGAAAAACGCCGCTCAGAACGGCCTGTTCGGCCTCTTCGCTGTGCGGAGGAACGCGCCTTAAAAGGTCGTCGCGCGCGCGTTCGGAGACGTCGCCCTCCCCTCGTGAAGAACGACGAGAGCCGCCGCTCCGCGAAGGAGCGGCGGCTTCATTCATGACGGTATCCGGGCTGTCCATGACTCGTCAGGCTTCCGGGGAAGCTGATCAGGCATTTTCAGCAGGAGCTTCCGCTTCAGCGGCGGGAGCTTCCACGGGGGCTTCTTCTTCAACGATGTGCTTTTCTTCAGACACGATCTTCACGGTGAAGGAAGGAACCACGTCGGCATGCAGACGGGCGCGCACGTTGTGTTCGCCCAGAGTGCGGATGGAGCCGTCGAGAAGCAGACG
This sequence comes from bacterium, assembly GCA_037230945.1. Lineage (GTDB taxonomy): Bacteria > Desulfobacterota > Desulfovibrionia > Desulfovibrionales > Desulfovibrionaceae > Mailhella. The sequence goes on along the minus strand of JAXUUT010000081.1, from coordinate 32,341 downwards.
ATGACGATCCACTTCGATGCCCATGGCGGCGAGAGCGTCGCCGATCATGGCGGGGGTGACGGAACCATAGAGCTTGTCGTTTTCACCAACGCGCATGGCGATGGTCACCACCACGCCCTCGAGCTTGGAAGCAAGGTCGGCGGCAGCGGCGCGGAGGGCGTCCATGCGGGCCTGCAGCTTCTTGCGTTCGAGTTCAAACACGCGGATGTTGGCGGGAGTGGCCAGGCTGGCGAGCTGCTGAGGAAGCAGATAGTTGCGGCCGTAGCCGGGCTTGACATTGACGATGTCGCCAAGGTGACCGAGCTTTTCAACGTCGGCACGAAGAATAACTTTCATTTTGTCTCCTATGCCGTTAGATGTTGGTCTTCTTCTTGAGTTCGCTGGAATGAGCGGACGTGTAGAACAGCAGGGCCATCTGGCGGGCGCGCTTGATCTCGGTGGTGAGGGCGCGCTGATGCTTGGCGCAGGTGCCGGTAATGCGGCGGGCGACGATCTTGCCGCGTTCGGTGATGAAGTCGCGGAGAATGTCGGGACGCTTGTAATCGAGAGCCAGTTCGGCGTCGGCGCAGAAGCGGCAGAACTTGCGGCGAGGAGCAAACTTCTTACGGAAAGCCATTACGCGACCTCCTCGGTGGCTTCGACGGAGTCGGCCAGCTTGACGGTCATGAACTTGAACACGCCGTCGGTGATGCGGATGATGCGTTCCAGTTCAGCCACGAGCTGAGAAGGAGCGGCATATTCGAGACGAACATAGAAGCCGCGCATCTGCTTGCGGACGGGATAGGCCAGGTCGCGCATGCCCCACTGATCCACGACGAGCATCTTGCCGCCTTCGCGGGTAATGACGTCGTCCATGGTCTTCAGGACGGTTTCGCGCTCTTCCACAGACAGCTCCGGAGAAAGGAGCAGCAGGGTTTCCATTTTGCGCATGTAGGATATCTCCTTACGGTCAGAGGTCCGCCGCTCCCGGCTTCCTGCCGGAAAAACCATACGGCGAACAAGGTGAACTGTCGTATTTACTAGGGAGCCGCCTTTCTGTCAAGTCCCGAAGGACTCCGGCAAAAAGGCGGCTTTTTCTGCGTTGCGCCCCACAGGCAGCGCCGGGAGCGCGGAAAATCAGAACGAAAGAATCTGGTTTACGGTCACCGAGCCCACCACGGGCGCAAGCAGCCTGTCGGAAATGACCACGGAAGCGCCGTCCGCGGGCGTCACAGGAACGCTCACGCCTCCGAGCGTAAAGGCTTTCTGGGAACGCGCGATGAAATCCTTGAGATCTATGAGGCTGGGATTCAGTCCCTCAATGAGCTCGGGAGCCTTTTCCCGGTATTCCACCACGAGCTTTTCCTTGTCCGTGGAATTCGCCCATTCGTAGCGTGCCACGAGACTCGGACCTTCCCACATGGTCTTGCCCGCCTGGATGAAGAGCGGAGTCCACGGATCCATGGACACGGGGCGCAGATAGACGTGCACGGTGGCGTCGTTCGCGCCGACGCCGTTGCTTTCATAAAAGACCCTCAGCGTCTGGAAGTCCACGCCCACGGGACGCACTTCCCAGATCATGTCGGAAGAGCACTCCGCAAGCAGGGTGACGAGCTGGGAACCTTCCTTTTCCTGCAAAGAGAACCACGTACGCACGGGAACGGTGTTCATGAAGCCGTTCTCATAGGGCACGTTGACCAGCGCATGGCCCGAGAGCACGTTTTCGTATCCTTCCGCAGCCACCACGCTCACCGCGGGAGACCTTGTGGAGACGAAATCTCCCGTGGAAGCATCCACGCCCCTGTATATGGCGGAACCGGCGCAACCTCCGAGAAGCACCGCAAGAGAAAGAGCCGCACAGGCCAGAAATCCTTTCATGAAGACACCTCTTTCTTTCAATGGGTTGTCCTTTTTCCCCGCTGAGCGGGAGCTTTCAGCATAAATCGTTCACCGGAAATTGGCAACGGCGCGACCTCTCCGCCTCCCGCCGGCCGCCTCGTCAAAAAGCATCTTGCGCTCTTCATGCTGCGATGGCACACTCGCCCCATGAACGTCACAGTTGCCATAAGCGGCGGAACCGACAGCCTCTTCGCTCTTCTTCATCTTAAAGAAGAAGGGCACGACGTCACGGCTCTGCACGCACGCTTTCTGCCTGCCGGAGAAGGAAACGACGCCGTGCCGGCCATGGAGTCACTCTGCCGGAGTCTCGGCATTTCCTTTCGCGTGGTCGACCTTTCCGAAGAATTCCGTCGCCGCGTCATGGAGCCCTTTGCCGAGGAACATGCCGGAGCCCGCACGCCGAACCCCTGCGCCCTTTGCAACCGGGCCATGAAGTTCGGTCTGCTGTTCGACCATGCCATGACGCTGGGCGACGCCTTTGCCACCGGCCATTACGCGGCCATGCGCGAACATTCCGTATACGGTTCCGCGCTCAGGGCCGGAAGTGACGGCACCAAGGATCAGAGCTACTTTCTCGCGCTGGTTCCCGTCTCCCGTCTTCGTCGCTGCCTCTTTCCCCTTGCGGAATGGAAGAAGTCCGACATACGGCAGTGGCTCTCCTCCCGGGGACTGACGCCTCCTGTTCCCGCCGAAAGTCAGGAAATCTGCTTCATTCCCGGCGACGATCACTACGCGTGGCTGAAGGAGAAGGCCTCCGTCGACGGCCTGAAGCTTCCCGGGCCGGGCCCCGTGCTGCTCGCCGGAGAAAACCGGATCATCGCGCAGCACCGGGGGCTCTGGCAGTATACCGAAGGCCAGCGCCGGGGCCTCTGCATTCCCTGGAAGGAGCCGCTTTACGTGCTGAAAAGGCTGCGCGAGTCCAACACCCTGGTGGTGGGACCGAAAAACCTGCTGCCCGTCTCTTCGTGTTCCGCCTCTTCGCTGAACGTCATGGTTCCGCCTGCCCTGTGGCCGGAAAAGCTCCTTGTGCGGGTGCGCTATCATCAGAAGCCGGAACCGGCGGGCGTCGAGATTGCGGGAGACCGCATGACCATCGTCTTCGACGCGCCCCAGCAGCCCCCGGCCCCCGGTCAGATCGCCGCCGTCTACGATGAAGACGGCTTCGTACTTGCCGGCGGCATTCTCGACTGAATCTTTTTTGCGCACAGGACACGTTCAAGAGTGACGACGTCACTTGATTCCCGAAGCCTGTGCGGCTATGATGTGGCCCGGTCTGCCGCCGGAAGACGGCGGAGAGCCCTTTTTCACGCAACATGGCGGCGGAGCGGAACTTTCGCCCCGCCTTTCCCATACAACGCCCAGTGAGGACATCACATGATCGGTATTTCCAAGCTTTACTGCGGACAGGTGGAACCGTCCGACGCGCTGCGTTACGGCCGCCAGTCCGGCAAGCTTCCCTCTCATCTGCTTCAGTTCTCCGCCGACAAGAAGCCGGTCGTCGTGTGGAACATGACGCGCCGCTGCAACCTCAAATGCGTGCACTGCTACGCCCAGGCCGAAACCGACAAGGGAGTCGACCCCATCTCCACCGAACAGGCAAAGATCATGATCGACGATCTGGCCGCCTACGGCGCGCCGGTCATGCTCTTTTCCGGCGGCGAGCCCACCATACGCAAGGATCTGCCCGAGCTTGCGAGCTACGCCACGTCGAAGGGCATGCGCGCCGTCATCTCCACCAACGGCACGCTCATAGACCGCGCCATGGCAAAAACGCTCAAGGAAGTGGGCCTCTCCTATGTGGGCGTCTCCCTGGACGGCGGCGAAGACGTGCACGACCACTTCCGCGGCGTGAAGGGCGCCTTCCGCCGTGCCCTCGAAGGCCTCGACTACTGCCGCGAAGAAGGCATCAAGGTGGGCCTGCGCTTCACCATCAACAAGCGCAACGCCGTGGAAATCCCCAAGATATTCGACATTCTGCGCGAGCGCGACATTCCCCGCGTATGCTTCTACCACCTCGTGTACTCCGGCCGCGGCACCGAGCTCATCAATGAGGATCTCAACCATCAGGAAACCCGCGCCGTGGTGGATCTCATCATGGACAAGACCCGCGAATGCTTCGACGCGGGCACGCCCAAGGAAGTGCTCACCGTGGACAACCACGCCGACGGCCCCTACGTGTGGATGCGCCTTCTCAAGGAAGACCCCAAGAGAGCCGAGGAAGTGTTCGAGCTTCTGCAGTTCAACGAGGGCAACAGCTCCGGCCGCGGCATAGGCTGCATTTCCTGGAACGGCGACGTGTCCGCCGACCAGTTCTGGCGTCACCACGTGTTCGGCAACGTGCTCGAACGTCCCTTCTCCGAGATCTGGGACGACCCTAACATCGAGCTTCTGCACAAGCTCAAGGACAAGAAGCCCTACGTGAAGGGCCGCTGCGCCAAATGCCGCTTCCTCAACATCTGCGGCGGCAACTTCCGTTCCCGCGCCGAAGCCTACTACGGCGATGAATGGGCCGAAGACCCGGCCTGCTACCTCACCGACGAGGAAATCGGCATCAAGTAAAAGCACCATGAAAAAACGGGGAGGCCTGGAGCCTCCCCGTTTTTTCCTCCCCGTCCCTTTCTTCCGAGCCGTCGCCTTCGCCCGACCCGAGACTGAAGAACTCCTTTCTCCATCTGGAGCCTTTCCATGATCATTTCCCTTCTTCTCGGCAAGCAGATAGCGGCCATGCTGCTCATGGTGCTCATGGGCTACGCCGTGGTGCGCCTGCGTCTGCTCCGGGCCGAGGACTGCGCTCCTCTCTCCGCCGTGGCCCTCTACATAGTCGGCCCCTGCATGATGCTCGACGCCTTTCAGGTGGAGTTCTCCGGGGAAAAGCTGAACGGCCTCTTCCTCTCGCTCGCGGCGGCCGCGCTCTCCCAGTCTCTGGCCATAGCCTTCAACGTCCTCGTTCGCCGTCCGCTCCGTCTCGATCCCGTGGAACAGGCTTCCGCCATCTACTCCAACGGCGGCAACCTCATCATTCCCATCGTCACCTACGTGTTCGGCCCGGAATGGGTGCTCTACACGAGCGGCTTTCTCATCGGTCAGACGGCCCTCTTCTGGACGCACTGCTACACGCTTCTCAAGAAGAACGGGCAGGTGCACCTGCGCAACATTCTTCTGAACGTCAACATTCTGGCCATGGCGGCGGGCGCCCTGCTCTTCGTTTCCGGCCTGCACTTTCCCGAAGTCCCGCGTCTTGCCGTGCACGCCGTGGGAAGCATGATCGGTCCTTTGTGCATGATAGTCACGGGAATGCTCATAGGATCCATAAACTTCAAACGCGTTCTCGCCTACAGGAAGCTTCCGCTCATCGTGGCCCTGCGCCTTCTCGTGCTGCCCCTCATCACGCTCCTCGTCTTCCGGGCAAGTCCCCTCGCCTCCTGGACGAAGGACGGCAGCACCATTCTGCTCATCAGCTTCCTCGCGGCCGCGGCCCCCTGCGCCTCCACCGTCACGCAGATGTCCCATCTCTACGGACACAACGGCGAATACGCGAGCCTCATCAACGTCATCTCCACGCTGCTTTGCGTCATCACCATGCCCGTCATGGTCTTTCTCTTTCAGCTCTGACGGCAGCGCGCTTTCCGCTTCCGCAAGCCCAGACCGGCATTCTGCAAACGCCTGCCGGAGCGCTCCGGCAGCTCACATGGAATACGCCTGCACGAAAAAAGTTCTATCAGACGAAGTGTGACGCCGACCCTTTTCAAAGCCGTGGGGCGGTGTTATCTTCCTTCACGTTTTCATTGACCGTCGACGCGCCCTTGCGGCGCAAAGGATACTGAAATGACCAATCTTTCCTTCCATCGCGGCCGCCGTCTGCGCCGCACTCCCGCCATCCGCGACATGATTCGCGAAACGTCCCTCTCCGCCGCCGACCTCATCATGCCCTACTTCGTGGTCGACACCCCCGACGAATCCTTCCGTCAGCCCATCGCCTCCATGCCCGGCCAGTATCAGCTTTCCCTTGCCGAGCTTGAAAAGGAAATCGGCGAAGCCGTGAAGCTCGGCCTGCGCGCCGTGCTGCTCTTCGGCATTCCCGCCGAAAAGGATCCCGTGGGTTCCGGCGCCTATGCCAGGGACGGCATCGTGCAGCGCGCCACGCGCATGATCAAGAAGAACTGGCCCGACCTTGTGGTGGTCACCGACCTGTGCCTGTGCGAGTACACCTCCCACGGCCATTGCGGCATCATTGCCGACGGCGACAAGACCGGCCATGTGCTCAACGACCAGACGCTCGACCTTCTCGCGAAGACCGCCGTTTCCCAGGCCGAGGCCGGAGCCGACATCATCGCGCCTTCCGACATGATGGACGGTCGCGTGCTCGCCCTGCGCACCGCGCTGGACAAGGCCGGCTTTGAAGAAACCCCCATCATGTCCTACGCCGTGAAGTACGCTTCCGCCTACTACGGCCCCTTCCGCGACGCCGCAGAATCCGCGCCCCACTTCGGCGACCGCCGCACCTATCAGATGGATCCCGGCAACGTGCAGGAAGCCCTGCGTGAAATGCAGGCCGACATCGACGAAGGCGCGGACATCTTCATCGTCAAGCCCGCCGGCCCCTATCAGGACGTCATCCGCCTCATGCACGACACCTTCGACGTGCCGCTCGTGTCCTATCAGGTGAGCGGCGAATACTCCCTCATCTGCGCCGCGGCTCAGAACGGCTGGATCGACCGCAAGGCCGTCATCATGGAATCTCTCCTCGGTCTCAAGCGCTCCGGCTCCAAGATGATCATCACCTACTTCACCGTGGAAGCCCTCCGCGAAGGCTGGATTCGCTGATGAACGGCCACAACTCCGCCCCCTCCTCCCTCGGCGCCTGCCATCCCGGCGGTCACCCCATGGGACGCCCTGCCGACGGAGCTCCCGGCGGTCATCCCGCCACGGCCAGACCCCGCTTCCTGCCCGACGGCTCTCCCAAGTGCCGTCTCATCGCCTGGGAAGTGACGCGCTCCTGCAACCTTGCCTGCAAGCACTGCCGCGCCGAGGCTCATCCCGAACCCTATCCGGGAGAGCTCTCCACCGAGGAAGCCAAGGCGCTCATCGACACCTTCCCCGAAGTGGGCGAGCCCATCATCATCTTCACCGGCGGCGATCCCATGATGCGCGCCGATGTCTATGATCTCGCCGCCTACGCCCGCGACAAGGGCCTGCGCTGCGTCATGTCGCCCAACGGCACGCTCATCACGCCGGAATCCGCCCGCAAGATACGGGAAGCCGGATTCCAGCGCTGCTCCATCTCCATAGACGGGGCCGACGCAGCCAGCCACGACGCCTTCCGCGGCGTTCCCGGCGCGTTCGACGCCTCCATGCGCGGCATCGAATACCTGAAGGCCGAAGGAGTCGAGTTCCAGATCAACACCACGGTGACCAAGAGCAACCTGCACTCGTTCAAGGACATCTTCCATCTGTGCGAGAAAATCGGCGCCGTAGCCTGGCACATCTTCCTTCTGGTTCCCATGGGCCGGGCTGCCGAGATTCAGGAAGAAGTCATCACCGCCGAGGAATACGAGGAAGTGCTGCACTGGTTCTACGACTTCCGCAAGACGACTTCCATGCACCTCAAGGCCACCTGCGCGCCGCACTACTACCGCATCATGCGGCAGAAGGCCCGCGAGGAAGGCGTGAGCGTGAACATGGAGAACTTCGGCATGGACGCCATGACCCGCGGCTGCCTCGGCGGCACGGGCTTCTGCTTCATCAGCCATACCGGCCAGCTCCAGCCCTGCGGATATCTGACTCTGGACTGCGGCAACGTGAGGGACACCCCCTTCCCCGAGCTCTGGAAAAAAACGCCGTGGTTCCTCAAGTTCCGCGATCAGAGCGCCTATGAGGGCAAGTGCGGCGTGTGCGAATACCACAAGGTGTGCGGCGGCTGCCGTGCCCGCGCCTACAGCATGACCGGCGATCCCATGGCGCAGGAACCTCTGTGCCTGTATCAGCCGAAGACTGCAAAATAACAGGAAAAAGTCTGACTTTTCCCTTTCCGGCCAGCCTCGTCCGAACCACGGGGCGGGCCCGCATTTCTTGACGGGCGCGGCCCTTTTCCGCGCCTTCCGAGGAGAACGGCCATGGCTCAGAACGAAGAGCTGGACACCATCGACAGAAAACTGCTGGACATCATCCAGACGGCCTTTCCGCTGGTTCCCCGTCCCTACGCGGAACTCGGCAGACAGCTCGGCATTTCCGAGGAAGAGGCCCTTGCAAGAGTGAAGGGCATGAAGCAGAGGAAGATCATCCGCCGCCTGGGAGCCAACTTCCAGTCCGCAAAGCTTGGCTTCCGCTCCACTCTCTGCGGCGCGCACGTGCCGGAAGAAAAGCTCGACGCCTTCATCGCCGACGTGAACGCCCTGCCCGGCGTCACCCACAACTACCTGCGCAATCATGAATTCAACGTGTGGTTCACCCTCATCGGCCCCTCGTGGGACAGCGTATGCGACACCATCAGAGGAATAGAGGAACGCACCGGTATTGCCGTCATGAACCTGCCCGCCGAAAAGCTGTTCAAGATCCGCGTGGATTTTCAGATGGAAGAATAGGAGAAAACGGGGGAAGAAAGGGAAAATTTTGAAAAATTTTCCCTTCCTTCCCCCGCGCCCCCTTCCTTCCCTTCAAAACTTTTCAGTCGTCATAGAAGCCGGAGGACCTCGGGACAGGTATCCCGAACTTCCGGCTCCTGCATTTAAAAATGGAAACGGAATCAGGCAGCGTCGGAACGTGCCGAAGGCACGTCTGCACTCGGAAAACGGCCATGCCGTTTTCCTGCAATTCCGCTCCTCGTTGACACCTTTTCGCCTCTCCTGTACGCTTTATCATTCTGCGAACCTTGTCACAGGGGAGCCGACATGCTTGACCACAAACGCCTTCAGGACATGTTCGACCTGCTCGGCTGTGAAGAGCCGCTGGGCATCAGCTACGCAGCCCGCGCGCCGGAAGCGTCACTCACGCCTTCGCCGGGCACGGGACACGCCTGCATCATCAACTATCTGCGCATGGCCCGCACAAAAAAAACCTGCGTCCACTTCTCCTCCGAGGTCGTGACCTGCATGGGCGGGTGGGTGTACCTCGGCTACAGGCTTCCCGCGCCGGAACGCATCGTGCATTTCGTCACCACGGGCTGGGAAGGCGGAGAGGGGGAACGCTATCTTCCCGCTCCCGACTCCATGCGCCGCTTCTTCAAGGATATCGACATTCAACCGGCACCCGCGCCCTTCTGCACGGCAAGGCCGCTTTCCATGATTGAGGAAGAAGAGGAGCCGCTTCTTGTCGTCTTCCACGGCCGCGGCGAAACGCTCACCGGCCTTTCCATGCTCGCCGGATTCGCCCTGGACGATCACGACGCCGTGGCCATGCCCTTCGGCTCGGGCTGCGCCAACATCTTCGCCTGGCCGCTCAGCTATCGCCGCAAAGGACAAAGAAAAGCCGTCATCGGCGGGACAGACCCGTCCTGCCGGCCGTTCATGGGCGTGGACGAGCTTTCCTTCACGGTCACCACCGACATTCTCCTCGCCATGCAGGAAGCCTTTCCACGATCCTTCCTTGCAGGAAAGACCTGGACCGCCGTCAGAAAAAAGATTGACAGAAGCCGCAAAGTCTGGGAAGAGGCCGCGTCGGGATGAAACTTTTTTCCCTTGCCCGAAAATCCTTTCCCCGTGTTCCCTGAAAGGGAAACGGCCGGAAAACCGCCCTGTCAAAGAGACAAAGCGCCTGAAAAAGCTCGATGTTCTTTCCCGGCCACGCCGAAGGGAAGAAGAACGGACGCCTCGGGAAAAATTTTTGGAAGGCATGATTTAGTGCTTTCTTTCCCCGGGGCTATCAAGTATAAGGGACAAGAGCGCAATGCGTCATCGGGGTGCCTTTCCGCTGAAGACAGGGCAGGAAGGTACGTTTATTATTTAAATTTCCCATCAATTTTCCATAGAAGGGCTCATTCATGAAAACCAAATTCATTTTTGTTACCGGCGGTGTGCTTTCCTCTCTCGGAAAAGGACTGGCCTCGGCTTCGCTTGGCGCTCTGCTGAAGGCCCGCGGCCTTTCCGTGACCATCCAGAAGCTCGACCCCTACATCAACGTCGACCCCGGCACCATGAACCCCTTCCAGCACGGCGAAGTCTACGTGACCGACGACGGCGCGGAAACCGACCTCGATCTCGGCCATTATGAACGCTATCTCGACGTCTCTCTTTCCCAGCGCAACAACACCACCTCGGGACGCATCTACTACAACGTCATCAACAAGGAACGCCGCGGCGACTACCTCGGCGGCACCGTGCAGGTGATTCCTCACATCACCGATGAAATCAAGCGCACCATCCTGAGCCTCACCGAAGGCGACAACGCTCCCGACGTGGCCATCATCGAAATCGGCGGCACGGTGGGCGACATCGAAGGTCTGCCCTTCCTCGAAGCCATCCGCCAGCTGCGTTCCGACATCGGCCGCAACAACTGCCTGAACATCCATCTCACGCTCGTGCCCTATCTGCACGCCGCGGGCGAATACAAGACCAAGCCCACCCAGCACAGCGTGAAGGAACTGCTCTCCATCGGCATTCAGCCCGACATCATCCTCTGCCGCTGCGAACAGACCATTCCTTCCGAACTCAAGAAAAAGATCGCCCTGTTCTGCAACGTGGACGAGGACGCCGTCTTCACCTCCGTGGACGTGAAGAACGTGTACGGCGTGCCGCTCAAGTTCTACGAAGAAGGCTTCGACCAGAAAGTGGCTATCATGATGCGCCTGCCTGCGCGCAACGCCGACCTCTCCGGCTGGATCAAGCTCATGAACGACTTCGACGAAGCCGCCAAGAACAAGGTGACCATAGCCATCGTGGGCAAGTACGTCGACCTCAAGGAAGCATACAAGAGCCTGCACGAAGCCCTCGTGCACGCCGGCGTGGCCAACCATGTGTCCGTCAACCTGAAGTACGTCAATTCCGAGGAAGTCACCGCCGACAACGCCGCCGAAACCTTCAAGGGCTGCGACGGCATTCTCGTGCCCGGCGGCTTCGGCTACCGCGGCGTGGAAGGCAAGATTGAAGCCATCCGCTACGCCCGTGAGCACAAGGTGCCCTTCTTCGGCATCTGCCTCGGCATGCAGTGCGCCGTCATCGAGTTCGCCCGCCATGTGGCCGGTCTTTCCAAAGCCAACTCCGAAGAATTCGATCCGCTCACCGATGAAAAGGTCATCTACCTCATGACCGAATGGTACGACTTCCGCAAGAACGCCATGGAAGTGCGCGACGAAGACAGCAACAAGGGCGGCACCCTGCGCCTCGGCGCCTACCCCTGCACGCTGCTGCCCGGCACGAAGGCCGCCGAAGCCTACAAGCAGGAAAACATTTCCGAACGTCATCGTCACCGCTACGAGTTCAACAACGCCTTCCGCGAAACCCTCAGCCAGCACGGCATGGTGTTCAGCGGAACCTCTCCCGACGGCACGCTCGTGGAAATCGTGGAGCTTCCCGACCATCCCTGGTTCGTGGGCTGCCAGTTCCACCCCGAATTCAAGTCCCGTCCCATGCACGCTCATCCTCTCTTCAAGGACTTCATCGCCGCAGCCATAAAGCAGTCCAAAAAGAAATAGCCTGAGCGCAACGCTTCCCGCTTTCTGAACGACAGGCGGGGCGGAACAAACGTTCCGTCCCGCCTTTTTTTGTCCATTCGCTTTCAGAAAACGCCCGGTCTGATCTGAAAGTCGGCCGCCCGTCTCATGAAAGCCTGACTCCTCGAGGTCAGTCGATGCCCGCCGTCTCTCCGGCGACGGGACAACGACCTCCTCCGTCACGCCGCCATTCTGCGGAGTGTCCCTTCTTTTCTCAGGACTGCCTGCCACACGGCGCAGAGCACATCATGCTCCGACCTCTCAGAGGAGAGTCGCCCGGATTCTTGTTCGGAAAAAGGTCCCAGAAGAACCCTGCGGCAGAAAACGCGCTTCCGGCGTCGTCCGACGCCGGAGCACCATCCACACTCAGATGTTCATGCTTCCCCGGAAGCCTGCCGGTTCAGGGCGTCCGAGCCACTCTCCGGCACAATGATGCGTCTCTCAAGAAAAATAAGATGCTCGGCAATGGAGCCTGCAAACAGCACAGCCGTCTTCCCGGCATACCGGAAGCCCAGACGCCGGTACATGTTCGCGGCGGGCTCATTATGCTCCCAGGTATCAAGACGCATCACCTCGCAGCCGCGCCGTGCGCCTTCTTCCAGCGCAAAGCGCACCATGCCCGAGCCCGCGCCTCTGCCCGCCTGCGAGGGCTGCACGCAGAGCGTATGAATGACCAGCACCTTGTCCGGCTCCGCAGCGTAAAGCCAGGGAATGGAAGCATACGATTCAAGCTGAACCTGATCGAGAATCATGCTGGCGCAAATCTTCCCGTCGTCCTCCATCACGTACAGCGTCCCGTTTTCCACGCCCTTTTCCGCCACGCTTCGCGTCGGGTACACGCCTCTCTTCCAGTTGGTACGAGTGCCATGCTTCTCCTCAAACGCGAGAAGCTCCTCATAATGACGCTCCACAGCGTCAATGTCGCATTCCATCCCTCTGCGTATCATGTCTCGTCACCTCCTCCATGATGTTTCCAGGATCTGCCGTCTCAGGTCGTGCCCTGTGCCGCCGGGGCGTCGAATCACCTTTCCTCTTCTGTGAAGAAAGTCTCACCGGCAGGACCTCCGCCCGAAAAAGCACGCGCCATGCTCGCGGCCCCGAAGTCTTCCTGCCGTTCTCTCTCCACCGTCCTTCCCCGACACCGCGACGACGCGACGCCGAGCTCCTTCTCGAAACGGAAACGGCGAGGCATGGCAAAGCGCCCGTGAACGCTTCCAGAACGGCAGAGACAAAAATCCCCGCGGAACCTGAGGAACCGCGGGGACCATGCATCAGCTTACAGATTTCTGCCGCAGCACTTCTTGAACTTCTTGCCGCTGCCGCAGGGGCACGGATCATTCCGTCCCACCTTCACGCCGTTGTAGACGTGATGCTCTTCCCTGGCTGCGGACGCTCCGCCGTCGCCCATGGCGGCGGGATCGGTCTTGTGGCGCAGGTTGAGCGCGGGCTCTGCCTTGGGCTGCTCGGCCGGAGCCTCCGGCTCGGGGGCCTTTTCCGGCTCTGCGGCCTTCGTTTCCTCGACGGGCGTCTCTTCTGCCGAAGAAGACTGCTCCGTCGCCTGACCGTCGGACGGCGCTCCGGCATTTTCGCCTTCCGGCTGCGCCGCGTCGCCCTCGGCACTCTCCGCAGGCTCCGCTTCCACGCGCTTCATGCGCACATGGGTGAGAGAAGTAAGCGCGCCCTCATGAATGCGGAAGAGCATATCCTTGAACATGGCCAGACCTTCGCTCTGATATTCACGCTTGGGATCACGCTGAGCGTAGCCGCGCAGGCCTATGCCCTCGCGCAGATAGTCCATGGCGCGCAGATGATCCTTCCAGCAGCGGTCGAGCGATTCCAGCAGGAAATAGCGCAGAATGTCGTTGTATACGGGACCGGCTTCCTCGCGCAGCTCCTGAAAGATCTTTTTCACGGCTTCAAGAGACTGCTCACGGGAAGGAATGGCGCTCATGGTCATCTCGGGCATGGCGCGCGCGATGTTGAGCGTTTCCAGAAGACGGCTGTTCACCTCGGTGCACATCTGCGCGTCGGGAGCTTCCTTGATGGCCTCCACGGGCTCGTAAATGTTGTCGAGCACCTCGTCGACGAAGTCAAAGAGCACGCCTTCCACGTCGGGCAGCTGCATGAGGTCGCGGCGAAGCGTGTAGATGACCTCGCGCTGCTGATTCATGACGTTGTCGTAGTCGAGCAGCGTCTTGCGTATTTCAAAGTTGTGTCCTTCCACGCGCTTCTGGGCGTTCTCAATGGCCTTGGACACCATGCGGTTCTCAATGGGCTCGCCTTCCTGCATGCCCAGCTTTTCCATAAGTCCGGAAATGCGCTCCGAACCGAAAAGCCGCATGAGGTTGTCTTCCAGAGACAGATAGAAGCGGGAGGAGCCGGGATCGCCCTGACGGCCGGAACGGCCGCGCAGCTGATTGTCGATGCGGCGGCTTTCATGGCGTTCCGTACCGAGAATGTGCAGACCGCCGAGTTCCTTCACGCCTTCGCCGAGCACGATGTCGGTGCCTCGGCCGGCCATGTTGGTGGCGATGGTCACATGGCCCTTCTGACCGGCCTGCGCCACGATGGCCGCTTCCTCGGCGTGATGCTTGGCGTTCAGCACGCTGTGCGGCACGCCTTCCTTCTTGAGCATGGAGGAAAGAAGCTCGGACGTCTCAATGGAAATGGTGCCCACGAGCACGGGCTGGCCGGTCTTGTAGAGTTCCTTGATGGACTCGATGATGGCATGGTACTTCTCGCGCTGCGTGCGGAAGATGAGGTCCGGCAGATCCTTGCGGATCATGGGCTTGTTGGTGGGAATGGTGATGGTTTCCAGGTGATAGATCTGGTCGAATTCCACGGCTTCGGTCTGCGCCGTACCGGTCATGCCCGCCAGCTTGTCGTACATGCGGAAGTAGTTCTGGAAGGTGATGCTGGCAAGCGTCTGGTTCTCGGCTTCCACCTTCACGCCTTCCTTGGCTTCCAGCGCCTGATGCAGACCGTCGCTGAAGCGGCGGCCGGGCATGAGACGCCCCGTGAACTCGTCGACGATGACCACCTTGCCCTCGTCGCTTACAATGTAGTCCACGTCGCGCTTGAAGCAGTGATGGGCCTTGAGCGACTGAAGAATGTGGTGCTGATAGGAAATGCTTGCAGGATCGAAAAGGTTGTCGATGCCGAGTATCTTTTCGCACTTGGCCACGCCCGCGTCGGTAAGCATGGCGGTCTTGGCCTTTTCGTCCAGAGTGTAGTCCTCTTCGGCCTTGAGCTGACGAACCACGGCATCCATGGCCTGATACAGTTCGGTGGACTCGTCGCTCGCGCCGGAAATGATGAGCGGGGTTCTGGCTTCATCAATGAGGATGGAGTCCACTTCGTCCACGATGGCGAAATTGTGGCCGCGCTGCACGAGCTGCTCGGCATAGAACTTCATGTTGTCGCGCAGGTAGTCGAAGCCGAACTCGTTGTTGGTGCCGTAGGTGATGTCGCAGGCATAGGCGGCCTTGCGTTCCTCGTCGGTCAGTCCCTGCACGATGACGCCCACGGAAAGACCGAGAAACTTGTAGAGACGCCCCATCCACTCCGCGTCGCGGCGGGCAAGATAGTCGTTCACGGTGACCACGTGCACGCCCTTGCCGGAAAGCGCGTTGAGCACCACGGGCAGCGTGGCCACAAGGGTCTTGCCTTCACCGGTCTTCATTTCCGCAATCTTGCCCGCGTGCAGCACCATGCCGCCCACGAGCTGCACGTCATAGTGACGCATGCCTATGACGCGGGAGGAGGCTTCGCGCACCAGGGCGAACACCTCGGGCAGCACGTCGTCCAGAGAGCGGCCGCCGTTCTGCACCTGATCACGGTATTCCGCGAGCTTTGCGGGAATCTCCTCGTCGGAGAGAGCTTTCATCTGCGGTTCAAGGGCGTTGCACTTCTTCAGCTTGGGACGCAGAGAACGGAGATAGCGTTCATTGCGGGTACCGAATATTTTGCCGATCAGAAACTTGATCATGGGTATCTCCAGAAAAGGTCGTTGGAACAAGGCAGAAGATAAGTCATGCCCCTTTGTTTGGCAAATGGTCAACCACCCCTTTTTCTCATATTTTGCCGGCAAAGGAAAATTCCCCTGCCTGCACCGCCTTCCGAAAAAACGGCATGAGCGGCGGCACGACGCCCGCAGGAGGCTCACGGTCTGGACAAATCGCTTCGCATGATTCATGATGACGGGAAGCATGCCCGCCCTCGGACACATGGTGTGCCGGGCCTTCCGGGCGTCTTTCCTTCGCTTCAGGCAGAAACCATGTCCAGACCCTATCGACCGCTTTTTGCGCTTTTGTGTTTTCTGACCGCTGCCGCCGTCATTCTCGGCGGCTGTTCCTTCAAGAACACCGGGTATCAGAACGGCCGCTATCGGGGCACGAGCGCCTATACGGTACGCGGCAAGACCTACTATCCGCTCAAGTCCGCGCACGACTTCGTGGAAACCGGCGTAGCTTCATGGTACGGCCCAGGCTTTCACGGCAAAAAGACTTCCAACGGCGAGCGCTACAATCAGAACGCCATGACGGCAGCCCACAAGCTTTTGCCCTTCGGCACGCGCCTTCGCGTCATCAACCTGGAAAACGGCCGCACCACGGAAGTGCGCGTCAATGATCGCGGCCCCTTCGTCGACAGCCGCATCATCGACCTTTCCCGCGCTGCAGCCCGCGACCTCGGCATGCTCGGCAAGGGAACGGCCCGCGTTCGTCTCATAGCTCTGGAAGACGGGAGAGAGCCGTCGTTCTTCACGCCCGACGGCGACATGCTCGGTCTGTTCTACGTGCAGATAGGCTCTTTCCGGGAGCGCCCCCGTGCCGTCAATCTCGCGGACTTCATGCGCACGCAGGGCTATGGCTGCCGCATAGCCACGCATGACGGCAACGATCTCAACTTCGTGCAGCTCGGTCCCTATCACTCCCGGTCCGTCGCCGAAAAAACCGCCCGAACCCTGAGCCTCAGATATCGCGGTCTTTTCGTCGTTGCGGAATAACCTGCTTCCGTCCACGCGAGCTCTGGAGATTCCATGCCTCTGTCCGTCGAAGTCCCCCATGAAAAAAAATCCGCGTCCGGCGGTTCGGTGCTCCGCCTGAATGACGACGAGTTGGCGCTGTGCGCAAAATCCTGCGTTCTGCTCAGCCGGCAGATAGGCATCGGCTCCGCACTCACCTACCTCTTCGGCATTCTGAGCGAACACTTTCCCCTCACGCGCATCTTCTGCGGGTTCCGGCGCTACAAGACCTCCATCTTCACGCCCCTTGCCGACACGCTCTCCGACACGCACAACCGCGTGCGCACGCTGGCCACCACCAACTTCACGCAGGAACAGATCAACCTGCTCATGGGATCGGACTCCCTGCGGCCATACACCATCAACAACGCCTTCATGCTCAAGAACGTCCAGACGAGCCTTCGCGAGGAGGATCTCGCCTCCTATCTGCGCATTCCGCTCTTCACCGTGGGAGAGGCGACCTTTCAGCTCATCTTCTGTTCCAACATAGCCAACACCTTTTCCCGGGAACTGGTGGACAAGCTTCTTCTGCTCACCGCGCCTCTCGGCGAGAGCCTGCGCGAAGACTTCATGAACAAGGGCGACATAAAGCCCGCCGAACGCATAGGCAACCCCGGCGGCAGCGCCTCCAACCGACTGCGCGCCACAAAGGGCATGCACGACCTCTACACGCAGATCGAACAGGCCGCCTCCACCGACTGCACCGTGCTCATTCTCGGCGAAACCGGCACGGGCAAGGAGCTCGTGGCGAACGCCGTGCAGGAACTCTCGCTGCGTTCCAGCCGTCCCTTCGTCAAGGTCAACTGCGGAGCCATCAACGAACAGCTCGTGGACAGCGAAATGTTCGGTCATGAGCGCGGTGCCTTCACCGGAGCCTACGGCGCGCATACCGGCTACTTCGAGGCCGCCAACGGCGGCACCATCTTTCTGGACGAAATAGGCGACCTTCCCCTCTCCATGCAGGCACGCCTTCTGCGCGTGCTGGATCAGCGGGAAATCCGCAAGGTCGGCAGCGCCCACGCCATACCTCTCGACATACGCGTCATCGCCGCCACGCACCGCGACCTTCTGAGCATGGTGCGTCAGGGAAAATTCCGCGAAGATCTGTGGTACCGGCTCAACGTCTGCGTGCTGCACGTGCCTCCGCTCAGAGCGCACCGCAGCGACATTCCGGCTCTCGCCAGGCTTTTTCTCATCGAAAAGGCCACCAGCATGGGCGTCAATTTCCCAAGTCTCACGCCGGAGCAGCTGGAAAAGCTCTGTCAGCACAACTGGCCCGGCAACGTGCGGGAGCTCGAACATCTCATGGAAAGACTGCTGGTCCGGCTCAAGGGAAGCAGCTTCAAATTCGACGACATACTGAGCAGCGAGCTGGAACACATACACAGGCTGGACAAAACGCTGGCCGCCGGCGAACCCTCGCCGTCCTGCGACTCCCGCTTCGTCTGCCCGCTTGCGGCAGGCGCCGCCCCGTCCAGAGCTGTTCCGCCCTCCCCGGACGATGCATGGAACGGCCCGGTCGCTCTGCGCAATCTGCTCCGTTCCTCGCCGTGGCCCTCGCTCAGGGAACTCACGGAAAGCTACATCGACGATGCCCTGCGCCATACCGGAGGCCGCATAGGCGGGGACGACGGCGCAGCCGCACTGCTCAGCGTCCACCCCAATACGCTGCGGGTACGACGCCAGAAAAAAAAGAACGCCGAATAGCCTTCCGATGCGGCGGCCATGCCGCCGGCACGCCCCTTTTGCCCCGAACACGCCCTGCCTGTGCTCGGGCAAAATCCCGTCTCCCGACCTTTACCCCTGAAAGAACCTTTCCCTCTTCCGGGCTGCGGCGTCCTGCGCGACGGCCCGGGCTCTCAGTCTTGACGTGCCGTCGACTCCCGCCTGCCCGAAAGTCCCGGCTGCAATGACTCGTCCGCGCTTTCCTGCCCTGCGGACTGCCTTCATGGACTTCCTTTTGAATTGCGGACGGCATGAAGCCGGGACTCCACAACATATTATCATGGACCTCTCACGCTTTTTCCTGCACATGAGGCGCTCCGGCCCTGACGTCCATGCCCTTCCTGGAAGCACGGGCAAACTTCTTTTTTGAGCCTCTGCCGGACTTATGCTTCCGCACGCCTCATGAACCTAAAATCTCTCCCATCCTCAAACGGACAACTCAGAAATGCGGCCCCCGCCCGGCCGACACGCATCTCCGCCCTTTTTACAGCCGATGGGCAACCTCCTGAAAGCGCATGAGATCACCCCAGTCTGCGCCACAGACGACGCGCTCTCAAAAACATGAAAATGTCGACAATTCGTCTGCCATCCCTCCATGATTCGCAGACATGGGGAGCACCGCGCCTCAAGAAAGGCAAAACAAAGCGCCTGCCCTGCCGAAACATCATTCAACAACCTGTAATAATGCAATTTTATACGGATTTTTCTTTAATTTCAGACCGACGTTTTTAAAGTGGAAATTTCATCGCATTTTTGATAATTTTTACTGTCAGTCAATATGACAGTAAAATTTTAAGCAGCAGACGTGTCCCGAACAACACACCGAAGAATCATGCCCCTTCCTCAAAACCGCCCCGTCCCTTTCCATCAGGAAGAACTTTTCATGTTTTTTCACCACATCACAGCATCGCATGATCTTCCCGCCCTGACCATCTGCCCGCAAAGCGACGGACGGCCCCCATCCCGCGTTCGGCAGTGCATCCTCTGCAGGTCTGAAAAACGCCCGAGTGCCGCTCTCATCCCTTTCTGCCTTGCTGCGTCGACAGGGAACCATGCCTCCTTGAGGCGAGGCCTCACGAGCGATCGTCCGGGCCCATCGTCGCCGCGAGATCTCCTGCGAGCGCTTCTTTCAAAAGCCGCCGGACACAGGCATCTTCATCACCATCATCTTCGGAATCATGACGTTCTGACAGGTAAAAAGGCGCATCCTCACCCGACGCGCCCGGCTGCAACTCTAACCGAACATCCACACACAACGGCAATCTAAGGGGATACCATGAAAGGCATACTTCTTGCCGGAGGAAGCGGCACTCGGCTGTATCCGCTGACGCGCATCACGTCGAAACAGCTTCTGCCCGTGTACGACAAGCCCATGATCTACTATCCGCTCTCCACGCTGATGCTGTTCGACATACGGGAGATTCTCATCATCTCCACGCCTCAGGACACGCCCAACATCGAACGGCTTCTCGGCGACGGCTCACAGCTCGGTCTGAAGCTCTCCTACAAGGTACAGCCGGAACCCAAAGGCATCGCCCAGGCCTTCACGCTGGGGGCGGATTTCGTGGGAGAAGACGACGTATGTCTCATTCTCGGCGACAATATCTTCTACATGGGCAATCAGATGAAAATCTACCGCCGGGCCGTCAAGCAGAACATGGGCACGCGCGCCACCATCTTCGCCTACCATGTTTCCGATCCCGAGCGCTTCGGCGTGGTGGAGTTCGACGAGAACCGCAGGGCGCTCAGCATCGAGGAAAAACCCGCACATCCCAAATCGAACTACGCCTCCGTAGGCCTGTACTTCTATCCGCCGGACGTATGCGAAAAGGCGGCCAGGCTCTCGCCTTCCGCGCGCGGAGAGCTGGAGATCACCGATCTCAACAACATGTACCTGAAGGAAGGCCGCATGAGCGTGGTGCCCATGGGACGCGGCATCGTGTGGCTCGATGCAGGCACGCCGGACTCTCTGGCCGACGCCACGCACTTCATGCAGGTCATTGAAAAAAGACAGGGCCTCAAAATTGCCTGCGTGGAAGAAATAGCCTTCACCAAGGGCTTCATCGATGAAGAGCAGATGAAGAATCTCATAAGCGACATGAAGAAAGGCGCGTATCGGGAATACCTCATGAAGGTGCTGGAGGAACAGCATGAACTTTATTGAAACCGCCATTGAAGGCGTGTTCATCATCGAACCCCGCATTTTTACGGATGAGCGCGGCTATTTCTTTGAAAGCTACAGCAAGTCTGCCTTTGAAAAGGCGGGGCTTCACTATGATTTCGTGCAGGACAATCAGTCCAAGTCCTGCTACGGCACGGTACGCGGCCTGCATTTTCAAAAAGGCGAGCATTCTCAGGCCAAGCTCGTGCGCGTGCTTGAAGGCACCGTGCTGGACGTGGCCGTGGACCTGCGTCGCGCCTCCTCCACCTACGGGCAGCACGTGGCCGTGGAACTTTCTGCGGAAAACAACCGGCAGCTCATGATTCCGCGCGGCTTTGCCCACGGCTTTTCCGTGCTCAGCGAAACGGCGGTCTTTGCCTACAAGTGCGACAATCTTTACTGCAGGGAATCCGAAGGCGGCATCCGCTTCGACGATCCCACGCTCGCCATCGACTGGCGCATCGACATGGCAAAAGCGCTCACCTCGGAAAAAGACAGGCAGCATCCCTTCTTCGCGGAGTTTGAGTCATGCTTCTAGTCACGGGCGCGAACGGTCAGCTCGGTCAGGAGCTGCGTCTTCTTCTCGGCAACCGCGCCGTGTACGCGGGACGCGCCGAGCTCGACATTGCCGATGAAGCGGCCGTGAAGGCCTTTTTTGAAGCGCAGTCCTTTGGCCTCGTCATCAACTGCGCCGCCTACACGGCCGTGGACAAGGCGGAAGACGATGCTGAGGCAGCGGACCGGGCCAACCGTCTCGGTCCCGCCCTTCTTGCCCGTTACGGCCGCCGCATGATTCATGTTTCCACGGACTATGTCTTTGATGGAACGTCCTGCCGCCCCTACAGGGAAAACGACGAGCCAAATCCCGTTTCCGTCTACGGCAGAACCAAGCTTGCGGGCGAAGAAGCCGTGCTCAACGAAGCGGAAACGGCGGTGATCATCCGCACGGCATGGGTCTATTCCTCCTTCGGAAAGAACTTCGTCAAGACCATGCGCCGCCTCGGTGCGGAACGCGACAGCCTCGGCGTGGTGTTCGATCAGGTCGGAACGCCCACGTATGCGGCCGACCTGGCCTCCGCCATCGTCGCCATGCTGCCGCAGATAGCGCCGGGCATGAAGGACGTCTACCATTACAGCAATGAAGGCGTGACAAGCTGGTACGACTTCGCCGTGGCCATCATGGAGGAATCCGGCCTTTCCTGCGCCGTGCGCCCCATCGAAAGCGCCGACTATCCCACCCGGGCCGCACGACCGGCCTTCAGCGTGCTCAACAAGGCAAAAATCAAGAAGGACTTCGGACTGTCCATCCCTCACTGGCGGGACGGACTGAAAAGATGCCTGACGGCCATGACGACATAGCATCCGGCATGCTTCCGTCACGACACTCCATGTTTCTTTCGTTCAGGACACGCAAACTTCAGGACTTGCAACACCATGAAATCCATCCTCGTCACCGGCGGCGCCGGATTCATCGGCTCCAACTTTGTTCCGTACTTCTGCACCAAGTATCCGGAATACCATGTCATCAACCTCGACAAGCTCACCTATGCGGGCAACCTCGACAACGTGAAGGAATGCGAGGCCATGCCCAACTATACCTTCGTGCAGGGGGACATCTGCGACGGGGCCTTCGTGGAGCGGCTGTTTACGGAGCATGACGTTTGCGGCGTCATTCATTTTGCGGCGGAGAGCCATGTCGACAATTCCATTAAGGGCCCTCGCGCCTTCATGGAAACAAACTGCATGGGCACCTTCACCCTCATAGAAACCGCACGCCGCCACTGGATGGACGGTCCCGGCAAGGTGAAGCCGGGATATGAACATGCCAGATTCCATCACATCTCCACCGACGAGGTGTACGGCACGCTGGGCGCCACCGGATACTTTGCCGAAACCACGCCCTACGCGCCCAACAGTCCGTATTCCGCCAGCAAGGCGGGCTCGGACTTCATCGTGCGCGCCTACCATCACACCTACGGCATGAACGTGACCACCTCCAACTGCTCGAACAACTACGGTCCCAAGCAGCATCACGAAAAGTTCATACCCGTCATCATTTCGAAATGCCTCGCGGAACAGTCCATTCCCGTGTACGGCAACGGCTCCAACATCCGCGACTGGCTCTACGTGCTCGACCACTGCAAGGCCATCGACCTCATTTTTCACAAGGGACGCAGCGGCGAGACCTACAACATAGGCGGCCACAACGA
Source organism: bacterium (assembly GCA_037230945.1). GTDB lineage: Bacteria > Desulfobacterota > Desulfovibrionia > Desulfovibrionales > Desulfovibrionaceae > Mailhella. Next base: position 9,701 of record JAXUUT010000081.1, on the reverse strand, counting down.
ACGGGACAATCTCCAGATTCTGCATACGGTGTGCTCGATTCTGGATGAACGCCGTCCGCGCAAAAACGGCGCGAAATACGAAGAACTCATGACCTTCGTCTCCGACCGCCCAGGACACGACAGGCGCTACGCCATCGACCCCACCAAAATAGTGACGGAACTCGGCTGGAAGCCCGACGAAAACTTTGAGTCCGGCATCGTGAAAACCGTGGACTGGTATCTCAAGCAGGCGGAGAAAAAATCATGAGCATCTACATCACCAGACCGTATCTTCCCCCGAAGGAAGAATATCTGAAAAGAGTGCCTGCCATTTTTGAACGCGACATTCTGACCAACCAGGGGCCGGAAGTTCAGGAACTGGAAGAGCGCATGCGGAAGCTGCTCGGGGTGGAGCACTTTCAGTACGTCACCAACGGCACCGTGGCGCTCCAGCTGGCGCTGCGTGCCCTCGACATTACGGAAGGCGAAATCATCACCACGCCGTTCAGCTATGTGGCCACCACGTCTTCCATCCTGTGGGAACGATGCACGCCCGTATTCGTGGACATAGAGCCCGGCAATTTCACCATCGACCCCGCAAAAATCGAAGCGGCCATTACTCCCCGCACCAGAGCCATCATGCCCGTCCATGTCTTCGGGTACGCCTGTAATGTGGAAGCCATTCAGGCCCTGGCCGACAAGTACCACCTCAAGGTCATTTACGACGCTGCGCATACCTTTGCCGCAAGGTACAAGGGCAGAGCTCTTTGTTCTTACGGCGACATTTCCACGCTGTCCTTCCACGCCACCAAACTGTTCCACACCATCGAAGGCGGCGCATGCATCGTAAATAATGCGGAGGTGAACAAAAAGCTCGAGCTCATCAAGCGCTTCGGCCATAACGGTGACGAGCACTTCACGCTCGGCATCAACGCCAAGCAGGATGAATTCAATGCCGCCATGGGCAATGCCCTGCTTCCCCATCTCGACTACATTCTGGCGGAACGGAAAAAGCTCTCGGAGCTCTACGACAGCCTTCTTGCCGGCAAGCTGCGCCGTCCCGCAAAACAGCCGGGCCTGGAATACAACTACGCCTACTATCCCGTCGTGTTCGAAAGCGAAAAGGAACTGCTCGCCGCCTTCGAACGGCTGCACGGCATCGACGTGTATCCACGCCGCTACTTCTATCCCAGCCTGAACACCCTGCCCTATCTGGAGCAGACGGAAGCGTGTCCCCTGTCGGAAGACATTTCCGTCCGCATCGCCTGCCTGCCTCTCTTTGTCGGCCTCACCGAAGAAGTCATAAAAAAGATCTGTGAGCTTCTCTGATGAATAAGGCGCTGACAAACTTTCTGTGCTGGTTCATTCCTTCCTCGCAAAAAAGAAAGGAATTCAGAAAGGCACACATAAACAACAGTCATACCGGGAACGATATGCCCTCTCCTGTTGTTCCCGCTTCCAATTCACCAGTGGAAGATGTCTGGAAACAGATTTCAAAAAACAATCATATAGAAATCAATGAAGAGGACAAAAAAAACTTTGTCATGCATATCAACGGTAAAAATAATAACATAGTAATAAAAAAACTCGCCAAAAACTGCACTGCAAAAATAACTATAGATATTTTTGGAGACAATAATACTATATTTTTGATAATAATATATGGATTACAACTTCATTTAGAATAAATATTGGAAGAAATAATACTTTATTCGGACCAGTTACAAATACTACAATCATCATTGGAGCATTTTCTACATTTGAAAACTGCAATATAATATCAAGAAATTCAAATTCATCTATAACCATAGGAAAACAATGTATGTTTTCATGGGGAATAAATATTTTCAATACTGACTTTCATCCAATATACGACATTGAGACAGGAAAAATTATAAATAAAGTAAAAGATATTAATATAGGTAATCATTGCTGGATATGCGCTAATGCAACAATTTTAAAAAATGTTTTTATTCCGGATGACTGTATTGTCGGATTTGGAAGTATCGTAAGTTCAGGATCAGTAAAAAGAATTCTTCCGCATAGTGTACTTGCTGGAAATCCTGCTAAAGTTGTTAAAACAGGCATAACATGGGATTCAAATGGGAGCAATGGATATATACAAAATAAAAATATATAATTAATAAAATAAATAAATTAATTATTCTGAACTTATAACGGAGAAAACATAATGAGACAAAAAAACGACAAAAAAGTTCAAGTTGTATGCATTACATACAACCACGAGAAGTATATTGCCGAAGCCTTGGAATCGTTCGTTTCTCAAAAAACGACATTTCCCTTTGAAGTGCTGGTCGGCGACGACTGCTCTCCCGACGGAACAAAAGCCATAGTCGAGGAATATGCACGTCGGTATCCCGACATCATAAAACCTGTGGACAGGGACCAGAACATGGGGCCCACCCGGAACCTCATGGATCTGTGCAGACGCTGTACGGCTCCCTATATTGCTTTTTGCGAAGGTGACGATTACTGGGTGGACGAATACAAGCTGCAAAAGCAGTTTGATTATATGGAAGCCCATCCGGAAGCGGGATTCTGCTTTACAAAAACCAAAATTATTTATCCCGAAGACTGGGGAATCCTTGACTGGTATCATCCCATCAATGGAGAAATTCTCATTCCTGATTCCCTTCCCGGCTATCAGTTCAAGAGCACCTATTTTGCTCACGAACTGCTGAATATCATGCCGGCACAGACTTCCAGCTACTTCTTCCGCTGGAACTATGAGCTCGAGGTACCTGACTGGTATTACGGCGGAGTCGTCGGAGATTTTCCCATTCTCATGATGCAACTCGGCAGGAGAGTCGCCGGATTTATTCCTGAAGTCACCTCAGTCTACAGGAGAAGCGAAGTCGGCGTCTTCATGACAAAGGACAAGACAGATCATTTTATAAAGACACGATGCGAATATGTAAGATTTCTTTATGGATTATATGAATTTTTTAAGGAAAATTACAACTCATATGCCTGCCCACAAATAAAAAATCGTCTTGAAAGAGAATTCATCAATCTTATTGAGGCTTGCAACAAAATAAATAATTATGATGCTTTTATATCTGTACTTGAAAAGTATCCACAGGCCATGCCTCTGTGTTTTTCTAATCTTATTAATGTATATAGAAAATACCATAAGCAAATATCAGTCTATGGAGTAAAAGAATACAACAGTATATTCAACGATAAAAATATTATTAATAATGTGAAAAAAGTTTTAAAGCTGCATGCCTTGCTTGATCTTCAAAAAAAGAAAATCCATAGATATGTCGGATATCTTTTCTTCAATAAAAATTTCTACCTGGCAAAAAATCCCGATGTTGCTGCCGCCGGAGTTAATCCCCGCGAGCATTTCTTTACGTTCGGCTGGAAAGAAGGCAGACGCGCCTATGACCGTGCCTTCTCTCCTCTTCGGCTGATGCTTTCATTTCTATGGTACTGGGCTGGAGCTCTTGTGCCCAAAAAAAAGAATCTCTGGGTATTCTCCTCCTTCTATAAGAGAGGATATGTGGATAATACCAAGTATCTTTTTGAGTACATAGTTCAGCATCATCCGGAAATACACGCCGTATGGATGACCTGCGACCACAGCGTTCTTCAAAAACTCAGAGGACGTGGACTTCCGGTCGGCTATATGAAGACCCTGCGTTCGCGCTGGCTCATGCTTCAGGCAGAACTTGCCTTTACCGATCACTATGTGCGTTCGGACTATGAAAACCTCTATGGCTTCAACGCAAGAACGAAAGTTGTCCAGCTCTGGCATGGGGTAGGATTAAAAAACATGACCCCTCATGGGGACAACATTCCTTCCATAGCCGTACCGGGAGTCAGACTGTCGTCAGATATTCTTCCCTCATCGTCAGACAGTGTCATGGCGCGTCTGAAAAAATTTTTGCGGTACATCTTCATCGCTCCCTTCCGGGAACTGGAGGAGCATTACTATGCTTTTCTCTGTCCGGGACAGGAACATGTCAAATTCCTTGTAAGACCATGGCGCATACCGGAAAAAACCTGCATTTTTTCCGGTCATCCCAGAAATATCTTTCTTCATTCATCCCCAAGGCCTGAAAAGGTAAAAATCATTTATGCCCCTACATTCCGATGGAATCCGGCTGATGAAACGTCCATGATCGACAGGTTCATCAAGGCCGTTCCCGATATCGACGAATTTCTTGAACGCGTGGATGGTGAACTTGTTTTAAGACTTCATCCTCATACGTGGAGGAACTATCAGAAAAAAATTCTTTCTGCCCTTGAGGGGCACAAAAGAATTTCCATGGACAGGGACAAGGACGTCTACACGTCGCTTGGAAGCTACTCCATCATGATTTCCGACTATTCCTCCATTGCCTTCGACTTCGTTCTTCTTGACAGGCCCATCATCTTTCTCGTGCCGGATCGCGCCACGTTCATGGAACATGACGTGTCGTTCAACTATCCCTTCGACGAATTTACTCCGGGCCCCAAGGTAGACACCTGGCAGGACGTTCTTGCGGAGCTCGACGCCTACGTAAACCACCCGGACAAGGATGGAGAATGGAGGCAACGGGTGAGAGCGGAATTTTACGACATGAGCGTCAACGACGCCGACAATTCAAAGCGCATCGTGGAAACGCTGAAACGGCGCTTGAAGATCAGGTAAGCAACATGAAATATGCGGCCATTCTTGCCGGCGGCGTGGGAAAGCGCATGGCCGGCCCGGTACCGAAACAGTTCATCACTCTCAACGGCGAGGCCATCATCGTCAGAACCATCCGAAGGATTCTGGCAAGCGGACTTTTCGACGTGCTGGTCATAGCCATCCATCAGGACTGGCGCTCATACCTCGAAGACCTGATAACGAAGTCGGGAATGGACAGCGCGTCCATACACATTACCTGCGGGGGAAAGGAACGTCTCGACAGCATTCAGAACACGCTCACGTACATCGAAACAGCCTTCTCCGTACGGGAGGAAGACGACATCGTCATTTTCGACGCCGTCCGACCGTTTGTTCCCGTTTCCATGATGAAAAGCAGTCTTGACGCGCTTCAGCAGCACAAGGCCGTAGTGGCGGCGCTTCCCGTCGTCGACACCATGCTCTGGATAGAGGAAGGGGACACCGTGACGGACATGCCCGCGCGCAGCCATCTTTTTCACGGGCAGGCCCCCGACAGCTTCAAGCTGACGGTGCTCATCAAGGCCCTGAACGAGCTGACCGACGACGAAAGAACACGCATTACGGGGACCGCCCAGATCTGCATGATGAAAGGCATTCCCATCCATACCGTACCCGGTGATCCCCGCAACATCAAAATAACCACGCCCTTCGACATTCAGCTCGGAGAGCTGCTCTGCCGTATGGAGGAAGCATGAAAGCCTGTGTTCTGGAAGCCGTAAACAAGCTTATCTATAAAGACGTGGACACGCCTTCCCCCAAAAAGGGAGAAGTCCTTGTGCACATCAAGGCGTGCGGCATCTGCAGCAGCGATTTTGCCCGTGTCCTGAAAACCGGCACGTATCACTTCCCCACCATTCCCGGACACGAATTTTCCGGCATCGTCGAACAGGTGGGGGAAGGGGCATCACCCCATCTCATAGGAAAAAAAGTGGCGGTCTTTCCTCTTCTTCCCTGCAACTCGTGCCCGCAGTGCAGGGAAAAGCACTATGCGCAATGCGCTCATTACAATTACTTCGGGTCACGGTGCGACGGCGGCTTTGCCGAATTCATCGCCGTTCCCGTGTGGAACATCCAGCCTGTAGACGACGATGTCCCCTATGAGGTTGCCGCACTGGCAGAACCTGCCGCCGTGGCCTGGCACGCCGTGGCCGTTGCCGGCATACGAAAGGGAGAGAAAGTCGGCATTTCCGGAACGGGAACGATAGCCATGCTTGCCGGTCTCTGGGCAAGGCGTCAGGGAGCCGAAGTCGTCTTTTTTGCAAGGACGGAAGCAAAGGAAAAATTTCTGAAAAGCTTTCAGGGCTTTCATGTCGTACGCCTGAAGGAAGGCGTAACGGAGGGTGACGCCTCATCCCTGTCCGGCGGCATGGATGTCATGCTGGAAGGGGTCGGCACCGTCGAATCCGTCAAGAATTCCATCGAGCTTGTCAGAAGCAGGGGAAGAATCGTGCTCATAGGGAACCCTGCCGGCGACATATGCCTGCCGCAGAAAGTTTACTGGAAGCTGCTTCGCTCTGAAATCACCGTGACCGGCATATGGAATTCCTCCTATCCCGACGACTGGCAGGCGGTTATCAGGGAACTCTCTCCTATGAAGGAAGATCTTGCGAAGCTCATCACTCACAAGTTTCCGCTGAGCTCCGGGCAAAAGGCTTTTGAGGAACTTACGCACAACGCGGGATTCTTCATCAAGGGAATGTACGTCAATGAATAGCGCACCTTCAAAAATCTCGGCCTCCATGATGTGCACCAACCCTTTTTTCATGCGGGAAACGTTTGATGCACTGGTAGAAGGTCGTGTCGAATATCTCCATCTCGACGTGATGGACGGACAGTTCGTCCCCAATCTCGGCATAGGTCTCGACTACATCAATGCCCTGCGCGACAGGACCACCATATCCTTTGACTATCATTGCATGGTGATCAATCCCGATGAGCTGCTGCGCATTCTTGACGTGCGCCCCGGCGACATCATCTCCATTCACTATGAAAGTTCCATGCAGATCATGCGCACCATTGAAAATGCAAAGAAGCTCGGCGCGTCCGTGTTCATAGCCATCAATCCGGGAACGCCCGTCCATGCCCTGGAAGAAATCATTTACTTCGTCGACGGCGTGAACCTTCTGATGGTCAATCCGGGATTCGCCGGGCAGCGCATGGTTCCCTTCGGCTTCACCAAGGCCAGAAAGCTGCACGACTATCTGGAACAGAAGGAAGTCTCCCATCTGCAGATCGAGGTCGACGGCAACATCACCTGTGCCCATGCCCGGGAACTGCGTACCCTCGGAGCCAGCATCTTCGTTGCCGGAACCTCAAGCATCTTCGGAAAAGAAGGCATACGCAAAAACTCCATAGCCGAACTGCGCAACGCCATTGCCTGAACGGAACCGCCATGAAAAAAGTCCTTGTATTTCCCTGTGGAAGTGAAATCGGTCTGGAAATAAACCGCTCTCTGGCCGACAGCACGCACTTTGAACTGTACGGAGCGTCCAGCGTCGACGATCACGGACTCTATGTGTACCGGAACTATGTGGGCGGACTGCCCAACATCAGCGACGACGACTGCATCGACCGCATCAACGACGTCATAGACAGGTACGGCATAGACTTTCTTTTTCCGGCGCACGACAGCGCCGTGCTCTCCTTTGCGCGCAATGCCGAAAAGCTGCATGCCGTCGTGGTCACTTCTCCTCTGGAAACCTGCGAAATCTGCCGCTCAAAGCTCAAGACCTACGCCAGACTCTCCGGCGTGGTACCGGTGCCCGCGGTCTACGAAAAAGGCGCCGATCTTGCCTTCCCGCTGTTCGCCAAGCCGGACGTCGGTCAGGGCTCCCGCGGCGCGCACAAGATAACCACGCAGAAGGAATATGACTACTTCGTTGCCGATACCGACGGACTGGTCCTCAGCGAATTTCTGCCGGGAGCGGAATTCACCGTGGACTGCTTCACCGACAGACACGGACGTCTGCTGTTCTGCAAGGGGCGACGCCGGGCCCGCATCAGCAACGGGATCAGCGTGCACGCCGTTCCCGTGGAACATCCGGGATTCCGGACCATGGCCGAAAGCATCAACAGCAGCATGACGTTCCGGGGCATGTGGTTCTTCCAGGTGAAGGAACGGTCGAACGGGGAACTTGTGCTCATGGAAATAGCGCCGCGCATCGCCGGGACCATGGGACTCTTTCGCGGCGCCGGCGTCAACTTCGCCCAGCTCAGCCTTTTTGACGCCATGAACTATGACGTCGACGTGTTCATGAATGAATGCCGCATCGAAAACGACAGAGCACTCTACGCCTGCTACAAAACGGATATTGACTACGACACCATATATATCGACTTCGACGACACCATTACGTCTCACGGAAAAGTAAATCCCGACGTCATGAAACTTCTGTATCAGGCCAGAAATCAGAACAAGCACATCATAATTCTGTCAAGGCATACCAGCAACATACAGGAATCACTGAAAAGTCATTGCATAGACATGAACCTGTTTGACGACATAATCATCATAGATGATAAAAGTCTGAAAAAATCTTCATTCATAAAAAACGAACATTCCATTTTTATTGATGATTCCTTTGCGGAACGCAAGGACGTGTTCACCAGATGCGGGATACCGGTATTCTCGGTCGACGCCATAGAAGTTCTTATCGACAACAGGAAGTAAACACCGTCATGAACAAGCTTACTGTCGTTGTTTTCTGCTATAATCATGGAAAGTTCATTGCTCAGGCGCTGGACAGCATTCTGCAGCAAAAGACAACCTTTCCTTTTACGGTGCTCGTTTCAGACGACGCCTCCACCGACGGCAGTCAGGAAATTCTCAAGATCTATGCCGAGCGCTTTCCCCGGACCGTGAAGCTGCTGCTTCGCGAAAAAAACCTCGGCGCCATAGAAAACTATCGCCAGACGCTGGCCCAGGTGCGCAGCGAATATGTCGTCATCAATGACGGCGACGATTACTTCACCTGCCCCGAAAAGCTCCAGCTTCAGACGGACTTTCTGGACGCTCACCCCGGCTGCTCCATCTGCTTTCATCCGGTGACCGTGACATGGGATGACTCATCCAGAGCGAATTCCGTTTTCCCTGAAGAGGCATGGCAGAAAAAGCATACGTTGTCGGAACTGCTCGACGTCAACTTCATGCAGACCAACAGCGTCATGTACCGCTGGGCCTTCAACGACGGCTCTCTGCTCGAAAACCTGCCGGAAGGCATGCTCCCCAACGACCATTTTCTGCATCTGCTTCATGCGGAAAAAGGCGACATCGGCTTTCTCCCGGAGGTCATGTCAGCCTATCGCCGTCATGAGAGCAGTCTGTGGAATGGAGCAGCCAGCACCTACGCATGGTTCAGGCACTGCGCTGAGCCGCACATTCGGTTCTATCAGGCGCTCGCGAGCCGCTGGGGCGTCGACAGAAACGAACAGATACGATGGCTGGAAAGCGGACTGGCGCAGGCGAAAACCAGACGTCTTGCCCTGTATGTCTTCAGGGAGAAAGACGGCATCGTCCGCGACTATGTCACCTATTATCTGAACGCTCTCCGGGATGTCGCGCAGGACATCATCGTCATCGTGAACGGCCCCCTGTCCGAGGAAGGCCGGAAAAAGCTGGAAACGCTGGGTGTCGGACTTTTCTTCCGAAAGGACGAAGGTCTGGACTTCGGCGCATGGAAGGACGCGCTTCTTTCCCTGGGGTGGGACGCCGTGACAACATACGACGAGCTCATCTTCTGCAACTGCACCTGCTACGGCCCCATGTATCCCTTCGCAAAGGCCTTTCAGACCATGGCGGACCGGGATTGCGACTTCTGGGGACTGACAAGGCATCCCAGAATGGACGTCACGCTCATTCCCGGCGACCCGGAATCGACGTTTGACGAGCACATTCAGTCCTATTTCATGGTGTTTCGGCAGCGAGTCCTTGCCGGCAGTCATTTCCGGAAATGGTGGGAAGAGCTCATTCCCGCAGAAGACTATCAGAAAGAAATAGGACATCACGAAACAAAATTTTCCCGGTATCTTGAATCGTCGGGGTATA
>JAXUUT010000104.1:0-96425 GCA_037230945.1 bacterium | reverse complement strand
AATAGACCCTTATAGGGTCAAATCAAACCGCCCCTTGAAGGGGCGGTCCTGACTTTGTGCGCGTCGTTCAGGGAAGCGGTGTGCCTGGTCTGGATGCAGGGGGGACGTTCTGAAGGCGTCGGACGAATCCGCCGTGCCTGCTCCAAACAAAGAGGCCGACGTTTTCGACAATGTTTCGGGAAGACAGGCGTAAAGATGCAGGCCGGACTGCGTGTCTTCATGACGAGAACGCTCCCGTTCCATGGGGAAGGGGAGCGTTCTCGTCATGAAATTCGGCTCTGTACGGGCGTATGAGGAGTATTTTTGAATGTTGTGACTCCTTGCCAGGAAAAAAGAAAAACGTCCGGAAAACGTCAGCGGTCGGTCTTCTTTCTTGTGGACTGACGCTGGGCCGCCGCTGCGGACTTGCGGGTGGGAGAACGTTTCTTCTGTACCTTGCGGGGGGCGGAGTAGTTTGACTTCTTGAGCTGCGCCGCCTGCTTTTGGGAGACGCCGAGTTCGGCTATGGCGGTAGTTCTTTTTTTTGCCACGGCGGAAAATCCTGCATTGAGCAGTCTCCTCGCTTCCGCCGCACGCACGCCGGAGTTGGGTGCTCCGAGAATGACGGCAATGAGCTTGTGACCGCGCTGACGCGCCGTGACGATGATGTTGTATCCTGCGGCCGTCACCCAGCCCGTTTTCAGTCCGTCGAGCCCCGCATAGTGGCCGACCAGGGGGTTGTGGTTTGGTTCCGTGTGACCGCGATGGGTAACGGAACGGGCAAGGTGGTATCGTCTCGCGATGGGATAGTGGGCCTGATAGGCCCTGGCGAGCTTGAGCATGTCGCGCGCGGTGGTAAGCTGCCCCTTGGCGGGCAGTCCGTGCACGTTGACGAATCGGGTGTTCTTCATGCCGAGGCGTCTGGCCAGCGCATTCATTTGCTTGACGAATGCCGATGTCGATCCCGCCACGTGTTCCGCCACCGCCACGCTGGCGTCGTTTCCCGAGGCCACGGCCATGCCGTAGAAGAGCTTGTCGAGCGTGACGCGTTCCCCGGAGCGCAGGCCGAAGCGCGATCCTCCTGTCCGGGCCGCAGCGGCGCTGACCTTCACGCTGTCGTGATAGTCCACCTTCCTGGCGCTGATGGCGTTCATGGCGACGTACATGGAAATGACCTTGGTCAGAGAGGCCGGAGGGATCTTCATGTCGGCGCGCTGTTCGTAGAGAATGCGTCCGGTCGTCACGTCCATGAGTATGGCGCTTTTGGCGTTGATGGGGCCTGCCAGCGCGCTGGAGACGCAGAGAAGGCAGAAAAGAACCGTAAGGGCGAGAATGCGACGGAAGCCGGTCGACGTGTGTTGGATAGGCATGGTTGTTCCTGATTCAGCTCATGAAATTGCGCCTTCCAGACTGCGTCTTCCGAAGAAACGGCGATGGGCGGCACGGCTTCGGAATGAGGTAGTTCCGGAGCAGGTGCGCAAGCACCTTGTGAATTTTTTAGACAATTTTTTGTTGAGCGGCAAGACTGCAACGAGGCTTGTAACAATTTAAATCATGGAGGGGCACGGGCGGATTGTCCCGGGAATCGGCGTCATGCGGGCGCGGCGAGGCGGAAGCGTGAAACGCTCTTGCCTTCTCGATGAAGCCGTCGAAGGATGTGAGGGGGCATGACGTTACGCGGGGCTTTTCAGTTGGTTTCGTGCAATGTCTCGGAGTTTTTCTTTCTTTTTAACGAAATGCGTCCGTTTGATATGACAGGGCGACAAAAAGGCCGCCTCCGCGTGAGATGCGGAAGCGGCCTGAACGTGCCTGTTGCGGGCGGAATTATTCCATGCCCATGGCTTTTTTGACCTTGTCGAATATGCCGGGCTTGTTCTGTTCCTCTGAGAGCTTTTCAAACTCTCTGAGCAGCTTTTCCTGCTCGGCGGAAAGCTTGGTGGGGGTTTTCACCACGACGCGCACCAGAAGGTCGCCCGTGCGCTTTTCTCCGGGGTATTTGAGTCCCTTGCCGCGAATCTGGAAAATCTTGCCGCTCTGCGTTCCCTTGGGAATGTCGAGGTCGAGGGTTTCCCCTTCGTTGAGACTGGGAATCTGAATGCGGGTACCGAGCGCAGCCTGAGGGAAGGTGATGGTGGCCGTGTAGATGAGGTTCTGTTCGTCGCGGTCGAAGACGTCGTCGTCCTCGACGTGAAGCACCACATAGAGGTCGCCGGGAGGGCCGCCGTGCACGCCCATTTCGCCTTCTCCGCGCAGGCGCAGACGTGCGCCGTCATAGACGCCCGCAGGAATGCGCACGGAAAGTTCACGCACGGTCTCCACGATGCCTTCGCCCTTGCACTTGGGGCAGGGCTTGGGAATGGTGAAGCCGCGACCGTGGCAGGCGGGGCAGGGCTGCACGAACTGCATGAAGCCCTGACGCATGGCGACCTGTCCGGAGCCACCGCACTTTTTGCAGGTTTCGCGGGAAGATCCCTTGGCCGCTCCGGAGCCGTTGCATTCGGGACAGGTGACGTGACGGGGAATCTTGATGGCTTTTTCCGTGCCCTTGGCGGCTTCACGGAAGGAAATGGTCATGTTGTAGCGCAGATCGTCGCCCTGCTGGGGCCGGGGACCGCGGGAACGGGATCCGCCGAAGCCGAACAGGTCGCCGAACACGTCTCCAAACTGAGCGAAAATGTCTTCCGCGCTGTTGAATGACGTGCCGCCCATGCCGGGATCGGCGGTGCCGAAGCGGTCGTAGTTGGCCCTGCGTTCGGGATTGCGGAGGACGTCGTAGGCTTCGGCGGCCTCCTTGAACTTCTGTTCAGCCTCGGGGTTGTTCGGATTGTGGTCGGGATGATATTTGAGCGCCAGCTTGCGGTAGGCGTGCTTGATCTCTTCGTCCGACGCATCCCGGGAGACGCCCAGAATTTCATAATAATCGCGCTTGCTCATGAGAGTGTTCCGTAACGCAGGGATTAGTCGTCAAGGTCGGGCGTGGTTTCGCCTTCAACGGGGGTGTAGAAGCGCTTGTCTTCGGGCAGGACCTTGCCGGCGGCGATTTCGCGCAGAGCGGTGACGACTTCCTTGTTCTTGCTGTCTACCAGAGGTTCGTAGCCTTCGCGGAACTGACGCACGCGCTTGATGGCCATCTGCACGAGCAGAAAACGGTTGTCCACGCGGCGCTGGCAATCTTCAACGGTAATACGGGCCATGGAATGCCTCCAGGAAGTTTATCCGGGCAAGCCGGGTGATATCGAAACATATGTGAGGCCCCGTGCCGGAATGGACACGGGGAAAATAAAACTTGCGGTATGATGCCGAACTATCTCTTTTATCTGGAGCGCCGGGGGTTGTCAATACACTGAGCGACGTTCCAGACCCGGGAGAGGCCATGACCTCTCCCGGAATACGCGTCTTGTCGAGACGAACGGGACCTTGTCGTCGAGGACTATTTTTTGCGTCTGCCGAAGCGATGCACCGGCTTTTCCGGCTCCGCTTTCATGGCGAAGAAGTCGTCGGGAGCGCCGTGGAAACCGTCGTGTTCCCTGTGATCGCGGGATTCGCGGCCGGGGCGGAACGAGTGCTCGCGCGGAGCGTGCCTGTCGTCACGGCGACCGGGGAAGCGGCGCTCCCTGCGTTCGTCGTCCCCGCGGAAACGGGAAGGACGGAAGGAACGCTCTTCGTCGGTGAAGCCTTCCTCCTGCCGGTCATGCCGCTTCTGGAAGGGACGGCCGCCTTTGCCGCCGCGACGTTCTTCCCTGTCGGAAAAGCGGCCGCCTCTGCGAGCGTCGCCGTCGTTTTCGCGGAAGAAGCGATGGCCGGAGCGTTCCTCGTCATCCTGACGGAAGCGGGGACGGGCAGGGCGGAACGGACGACGGGATTCTCTTTCTTCACGGAAGGGAGAATCCTCGCGGAAGGAACGCTCTTCGTCCTTGCCGCGGAAGGGGCGGCGTTCCCTGCGGAAGGAGCGCCCTTCTTCTCGGGGGAAGCGCTCTTCCTCATCGCGGAACGATGCTTTTTTGTGCATGGGCCTGCGTTCGGAGCGGAATTCGTCTCTTCCTTCCTCTCTGCGGCGATCCCTGTCCCAGGGCTTCGGACGGCGGGGGCGGAAGGAGTCCTCGCGCGGAGCTTCCTCGTCCCACGAGTCGGAGGCGTAGCGGCGCTGACGGGCGAGTTCCTCGTCGTCATGGCGGGGACGGAATCCCTTTCTGTCGGCGAAGGCACGGCGATTGCCGCGACGCTGTTCGTCCTTGTCCTCAAAGCGGGCGCGCTTTTGCGCGCGGTCGTCATGTCTGCGGCGGAAGGGACGACGTCCTTCCTCTTCTTTCAGATGTTCCAAGTCTATCTCCAGTCGGCCGACGTGCACGCCGGTCAGTTTTACGGTCACCCGCTGTCCGAGGCGGAACGTTTCGCCGCTGTGCTCGCCGCGCAGTTCCTGCCTTTCCTCATCAAATATGTAGTAGTCGCGGCCGAGCGTTTCCACCCGCACCATGCCCTCGACGGGCATGCCGTCGAGCTCCACGAAGAAACCGAAGTTCATGACGCCGCTGATGACGCCCTCGAACGTTTCTCCCGTGCGGCCTAGGAGCAGCAGGCAGCCCATGCGGCGGTCGATTTCCCGCTCGGCGTCGGTGGCCACGCGCTCCCTGCCGTTGCACTGCTCGGCCGTTTCGAGCAGCTTGTGGCCCGTGGGAATGGGACCGCCCGTATCGAGGCCGAGAACATAGCGTAAGGCCCGATGATTCACAAGGTCGGCATAGCGGCGTATGGGCGAGGTGAAGTGGCAGTAGCAGGCCGAGGCCAGGCCGAAGTGGCCGTCTTCCTCGGGGGAGTAGCGTGCCTGCATCATGGAACGCAGGGTGAGGCGGCTGACGATGAAGGCCTGATCAGTGCCCGAGGCGGCGTCCAGCACGTGGGTGAGCCAGTTGGGAACCGCGGCTTTTGCCGCACGGGGAAGGGGCAGTTCGGCGTCCGTGGAGCGGAGCGTGTGATAAAGCTCCTCCAGCCTGTCCGCGCCGGGCGCGGGATGCACGCGATAGAGCAGCGGCGCATTTTTGCGGGTGAGAAATTCCGCCACGGCCTCGTTGGCGCGTACCATGAACGCCTCGATGAGGCGGTGGCTGAACAGCCTTTCTCTGTTGCGTATGCCCGTGACGCGTGAGGTGCCGTTTTTTTCTTCCACCACGAATTCCGCTTCGGGAATGTCGAAGTCGAGAGCTCCCTGCCTGTGGCGACGCTCCATGAGTACGGCGGCCAGCTCGGCCGCTTCCTGCAGCATGGAAAGAACGCCCGGCGCCCGTTCCTCCAGAGCGGCGGCCGCATTGCCGTGCGGATCATCCAGAGCGGCCTGAACTTCGCGGTAGGTCAGGCGGGCATGGGAGCGCATGACGGCGTTGAAGAAGCGGGAATTCGTCAGATTGCCGTTTTTATCAAGACTCATGTCCACGGCCATGCAGCGGCGGTCCTCACCGGGGCGCAGGCTGCACACGCCGTTGCACAGGGCCTCGGGAAGCATGGGCTCCACGGACAGGGGAAAATAGTAGGAGTTGCCGCGATCTCGAGCTTCCCTGTCGAGCGCCGTTCTCGGGCGGACATAGTAGGACACGTCCGCAATGGCCACGAGAAGACGCCATCCTTCGGGCGTGCGTGCGGCGCATACGGCGTCGTCGAAGTCCCGGGCGTCTTCCCCGTCGATGGTGACGAGCATTTCTCCGCGCAGATCGACAAGTTCCGTCATGTCTTCCGACAGGGTGCGGGCCGCTTCTTCCGCTTCGGCGACGACGTTGTCGGGAAATTCCGTGGGAATGCCGTTGTTGAGCTTGGTCAGGCGTTCCTGTACGAGCGCGTCGTTTTCAAGTCCGAGCGTGGCAAGAGCCTTTCCGGCCCACAGGTCCCGTTCTCCATGCTCCTCGAGCTTTTCGCCCACGGCAATGCGTAGAAGCTCGTTTTCTTCAGGCGTTTTTTCCAGAGCCGACACGTCGGTCAGAACGTCGAAGCAAAGCCGGGAGTCCGCGGGGCGGCAGATCATGGCGTTTTCTTTGCTGCCTTTGCGCAGAACGCGGCACACGATGTCCGTCCGGGCGCGGCTCACCACGGCGATGACGCGGCCTTCCTGCTTTTTGAGCGAACCGCGCTTTTTGGGAAGGAGCATGACGTCCACAATGTCGCCGTTCCAGGCGTCGCCCACGTCCTCGGGCGCGATGTAGATGTCCTGTCCGGATTTTGCCTGCGCGTCTTCTGGAGTGACGAAGGCCGCGCCGGATCGCTGAGCAGCCAGTACGCCGCGGCGTCTTTTCAGGTGTTCAGCCAGAACCCAGCTCCCGCCCTCGAGACGGACGACCTCGCCGTTGCGCGCAAGATCGTGCAGCGCTTCCTGAACGTCCCTTTTGAGCTTGCGGGAAAAGGAGCCGATGCGGAGAATGTCGTCGAGTCGCAGGGGGCGTCCTGCGTTTCTGAGAATGTCGAACAAAAGCTGTTCGTCGAAATCTTCCTGTTTTTTCATGATGTTCTTATCTTTTCGGGCAGGAAAATGCCCGGTTTGCAGATGTGGGAAGACGGCGGCGTTCCGTCAGATGAGATGACGGGTGAGCCAGCCGTTCCACCAGGTTTCAAAGTCCGTTTCCGGTTCGCACGAAGAAGAGTCTCCGGCAACGGCTTCCGCGCTCAGGGAGGCGAAGAACTCGGCCGATACCTCGAGAGAAAAGGCGGGAACGGCAAGATCGAGAGACGTGAGCTTGACGGCGTCCTTGCCGGTGCAGACAACGGGAAGGCCCATGGCTTCGATGGTGGCCTTTTCCCTGCGGAAGTCGTGATGATCGGGAAAGGAAAGTATGTTTTCCGGGGGCCTGCGGAAAAATTCGGTGACCGTGCGCAGGGCCTGGGCAGGGTCGCCGATGCCGCAGACGAACGCGTAGGGACCGGCAATGGCAGAGGCATCCTCATGCAGGGTGCCGCCATGGCCTGCCTCATGCACGGCGAGAGACCGCAGGCCGACAGGGGCCATGCGGAATGCGAACACCGGTCGGGGCCGGCTCGAAAGTCGCGCTTTCAGAGCGGGAACGAGGGCGGGCCAGTCTTCGGGCTCGGTTTTTATGAGAAAAATATCGGCGTCATCCAGCGCCGTTTCCCGTTCCCGCCAGCTTCCTGCAGGAATGACCCTGTTCCAGTTGGTCGGGGGGCATCCGGGGAAGGGGGTGAAGGGCACGTCGTCTTTGTCGAGAAGCACGATGTCGAGATCCCGGCCCGTGGAAAGATGCTGAAATCCGTCGTCAAGCAGATAGAAGTCGGGCGGATCGTGTTCCTCAAGAAAACGTCCGGCCCGGTTTCTGTCCGGGTCGACCATGACGACGGCATCGGGATGAGCAGAAGCCAGCATGAGCGGTTCGTCCCCGCACTCCGAGGCGGGGACGCCGGGACAGGCGCGCAGGGGAAGGGTGGAAGGATGGGCGCCGTAGCCGCGCGTGAGCACGGCGGCTCGCAGATTCCTCTTCGATGCCTGGGAGAGCAGCCAGTCCGTAACAGGAGTTTTGCCCGTGCCTCCCCAGGAGATGTTTCCTACGGAAATGCAGGGACGAGGAGGTTTCCACTGTCTGAGCGTACCGTTTCGGGCAAGGTGTCTCCGAAAACTTCCCCCCAGACCGTAGAGCAGGGAGAGAGGCAGAAGAAGAGGAGAGAGAATATTTTGGAGAGGATGGCGTTTCGCCATGGCGGCACCGGGCGGAAAGACGTTCGTGCCCACATGGGCCGTCGGACGGTGACGGACCGCGCGTCAGGCGCGCTGAACGGGCGTGTAGTTTATGACGGAATCTTCGTCCGTGCGTTCCAACTTGAAGATGACGGGGCGCAGACCGTCGTTGCAGCTCACTATGGCCACGCCCGGCGTTCTTATCCAGTCGCCGTAGTAGAAAAGTTCGGTTCTGGAACCGTGGGCCAGAGCGAAGACATACTGGTAGATGGCCTTCCAGGCTTCGTCGCAGAAATGGTCGGGTTTTGCGTAGTCGGCAAGAAAAACGTCGCCGGCCTTCATCATGGGACAGGGACCAAGGCCCTTCACGCCGTATTCGCGGGCGAGTTCCTGATCGAATGTCGTTTTCAGAACGGTGATTCTGACCCTTTTCATGGGAAAGGCTCTTTGCGGGGCGGACGGAACAGCCCCCTGATGAGATAACGGCCGGCACGAAAACGGCCGGGAAAAACGTGAAGGGAGGCCGCGAATTGTCGCGGCCTCCCTGAATGTCCGGATGTCAGTTGTTGCGGTTGCCGAGAAGCCGCAGCAGCATGAGGAACATGTTGATGAAGTCGAGGTACAGCGTAAGCGCGCCGAGCAGGGCACCGCGGCGCATGGCAAGGCTGTCGTCCACGGGAGCGCTTTCACCCATCATGCGCAGCTTCTGGGTGTCAAAGGCGGTGAGGCCGGTGAAGATGATGACGCCGAGCACGCTGATGGTGAGGTCGACGGCGGTGTTGCCGATGAAGGCGTTGACGAGGCTCGCGAGCAGAATGCCCCACAGACCCATGATGAGGAAGCTGCCCATGCCGGAAAGGTCACGCTTGGTGACCATGCCGAACACGCTCATGCCGCCGAACATGCCGGCGGTGACGATGAAGGCCTGAGCCACGGAGGCCCCGGTATACACGAGAAGCACCGGTCCGAGGAACACGCCCATGAGCGCGGAGTACAGCAGGAACAGGCCAGTGGCCGTTCCGGCAGAAAGCACGTGCATTCTGGCCGTGATGAACATGGAAAGACCGATGACGGCCACCATGAGCAGAACCATCATGATGGTGTTGGTGAAAAGAAACTGCATGATGGCCATGTTGGAGGCCGTGAACACGGCGGCAAGCGCGGTCACGCCAAGGGCGGCAGTCATCCAGAGATAGACCTGCTGCATGTAGACGGCAACGCTGGAGCGCCCGTAGCTCTGCACCTGGTCACGAGAAGCGTTATTCATGAATGTTTCCTCCCGAAGGGGTAAATGGCAAGGTTCACCGCAACAATTCTGCGGATTCATTATGACGATAAGGCTTCTTCCGGTATAATGCAAGGAGGCCGGACGGAAGAAAATGGCAAAGCTTGACGGCGAAGCCGCTTTTTTCTATTTTCGCGGGCGGAGGCGTCTCGTAACCGGTGTTGCGCCTGGTCTTCAAAACCAGTGTCAGGCTGAGAGGTCTGAGGTAGGTTCGACTCCTATACGCTTCCGCCAGCAATACTGTCATAAAGCCCCATAAGGTCGCTGATGCCTTGTGGGGCTTTTTCCTTCTGCAATCCGGGGCGCAGGAAGAGGCCTAAAGGACGACAGTTTCCTCGGTACGGCCGGCGGTCGGCTCAGACATCTCCCGTCGGGGAGAAAAACAGGCGATGTCTGTTTGCCGCGCGGTCAGACCGTCACGGACGTGGCGCTTTCATCTCTTGTGCCGTATACGCCGTGACGATGGGGAAAAACTTTCTGCCGCATGGGGTCAGGCCTGCTCATTCTGGTGCGCCGCACGGCGCACTTCGGCTATGTCTATGCCGAGGCTTTTCATTTTGCTGTATACGTAGGGGCGCGACAGCCCCAGCGCCTCCGCCGTCTTTCGCACGTTTCCGCCGTTCTCCAGAAGCATCTTTCGCACATGCTGCGCCTCCGCCGAATGGCGATGTCCTTCAAGTGTGGCATCGTCGTCGTTTTTCCTGTCTGCTTCGTTTTTCACAGTGATGATTTCCGGCACGTCCGTCATGCTGATGATCTGCCCCTTGGCAAGATGTACCATTCTTTCCATGACGTTTTCCAGCTCGCGCACATTGCCCGGCCAGAAATAGCCTTCCATGGATGAAATGACTTTTTCATCCATGGAAGCGACGTCCTTGTTCAGCTTTCTGTCGAACGTTTTCAGAAAGTGTTCTGACAGAAGACGTATATCGCCCTCCCTCTCGCGCAGGGGAGGAATTACAATGGGGTAAACGTTGAGGCGGTAGAAGAGATCCTCCCTGAACGTACCTTCCTTCATCATGTGTTCAAGGTTCCTGTTGGTTGCAGCGATGACGCGCACGTCGACCTTGCGGCTTACGGAGCCTCCCACGCGCGTGACCTCACCGTTCTGCAGCAGCCGCAGCAGGGCCACCTGAGCATCCAGCGGCATTTCTCCGATTTCGTCGAGAAAAATGGTACCGCCGGAAGCAAGCTCGAACTTGCCGGGCTTGCCGCTTTTGCTTGCGCCGGTAAAGGCGCCGTATTCATAGCCGAACAGCTCGCTTTCCAGAAGATCCCGCGGGATGGCTCCGCAGTTGACGGTGATGAACGGCCCGGACGCGTGCTCTCCTGCGTTGTGTATGGACTGGGCAAAGAGTTCCTTGCCTGTTCCCGATTCTCCGAGAAGAAGTACCGTGGATGAACGCGGCGCTACGGCCTGTGCCTCGGAGATGGCCTTTCTCAGCTTCGGGGATCGTCCGATGATGTCGTCAAAGGTGTACGTTGCCCGGTTGCCGGTCATGCGGACGGCCAGTTTGCGGACCTTCTGGGATTCCTTGAAGACGAAGATCACATCGTCGGTGTCGGCGACGGGAAGAACGGAATAGAGGCATGCCTTGCCGTGCGTTAGAAACTCGAAGCGTCCCTCCCGATCCCGCACGGGAACGACGGTCTCAAGAAGTTCCCGGAACAGGGGAAGAGTGCTTTCCCCTATCAGTGCCTTTATGTTTTTGCCGGTCTCCGGTGCCTGGAGGCCCATGATGTGAGCAGCTATGCGGTTCATCATGCGGATGATGCCGTTTCTGGCGATAACCAGAATGCCTTCATCGAGAAGTTCTATGATGCTTTCCTGTCTGCGCAGCAGAGAACGAAGACGCATCTGCTCCGAAATGGCGTAGGCCGCAGCCTTGACCATGCCGAAGGTGTGCGCGTGGTAGTGCTCCCTGTGCTGGCCGACGTTGAGTACCGCAATGATGTTCTGCTCCTCGTCGAAAATGGGCGCGGCGGAGCAGCTCCAGTTTTCTCCGAGACGACGATAATGTTCCGCTCCTATGATTTCGACGGGCCGTTTTTCCGCGAGACAGGTACCGATGCCGTTCGTGCCGATGATGTTTTCACTGCTCAGCACGCCTGGCGCTATATACGGCATGAGAGCCCCGTCGCCTTCCGGGATGAATGCGGCGATGGTGATGCCCTCGGCATTGGCGAGCGCCATGTTTGAGGAAAAGGGACGTATGCCCGAAAACATGTGCTTCAGCACTTCCGTGGTGCACTGAATGAGCGGCTGATGGTGCTCCTGAATGTGTCGGAGAAGCCCGGGGTCAAGTGTGAGGGTCTCCGTATTGTACATGGAGATGCCGCAGGCTGCGGAGCGTTCCCATGATCGAAGAATGAAATCCCTCACGATGCCGGGATCAGGATGTTCTCCCTTGAGCAGACGTCTTTTCTGCTCGAGCAGTTTTTGGTGAAGTTCGCTTCTTTTCATGACGGGCATCCTGTAATTTTTATATGACATGTTATATATACATGTCATATAAAAATTACATATATTTGGTCAATAATAAAAAATATCAAATAATTCCCATATATTAAACATTATACTCTTTTGGCATGTCTTTTGCATAATAATTCACAGGTTACCCATTACAGCCTGTTACCCGAGGAGATAATGTCATGATCATCGATTTCCGCACCCGTCCCCCCTACAAAAGTGAAATGAGCACCGTCATATTTCAGGATTCTCCTGCCTGCGCGCCGGAAGACATGTCCATTTTCGATGTCGGCAAGGAGCCCATTCCGTCCAAGCAGCAGAAGTCCATGGATCTGTTCATGCAGGAACTCGATGAGACCGAAACGGAGCAGGCCGTCATCATGGGGCGCAAGGCCGACGACAACGGCGAAGTGGACAACGACGAAACCTATGAGCTCATGCAGAAGTATCCCGGCCGGTTCATCGGCTTTGCAGGCATCAATCCGCTTCACGCCGGTCAGGTGGAGGAAATCGAGCGCTGCGCTGCGCTGGGCTTCCGCGGCATAGGCCTCGACGTGGCATGGCTGCGCAAGCAGCTCATGATCGACGACAAGATCATTGATCCCATATACGAGACCTGCCAGAGACTCGGCATGATTGCCTCCATTACCTGCAGCTTCATGCTCGGCGATGACTTCAGCTTCAGTCAGCCTGACCTCATCTGGCATGTGGCCGCCAAATATCCCAAGCTCAAGATCGTCGTTCCTCATGCCTGCTGGCCGCATGTGAACTATGCGCTCGCCATGGCCATCCGCTGCCCCAACGTCTATCTCATGCCCGACTGCTACGTCTACATTCCCGGTTTCCCCATGAGCGAGGAATACGTGAACGCGGCCAACGGCTATCTGAAATATCGCATGCTCTACTGCTCCACGTATCCCGTCCGCAGCCTGAAGCAGGCAAAGGAAGGCTGGATGAGCCGCAACTTCACCAGCGATGCGCTGGAACACACCATGTATCTGAACGCCAAGCGACTTCTCTCCCTGTAAGCGACGGAGTGCGCCCATGACTCTTTGCACCGAGCTGTTTACCCCCGTGAACATTCGGGGAATGACCCTGAAGAACCGGATCGTCATGCCTTCCATGCTTACGCACATGGCCTCCGTCAATGGTGAAGTCACCGACAGACTTGTGGCATACTATGCGGAAAGAGCCAGAGGAGGCACGGGGCTGATTTTTCCCGAAGCGACCGCCGTGGATGATTCCGGTCTGTCGTATTTTCGCGGACTCAGCATAGCCCATGACCGCTATGTTCCCGGGCTGAAAAAACTGGCAAGGGCCATTCATGAACACGGGGGGCGGGCCGGCATACAGCTCGGTCACGGCGGCCGCTACGCTCAGCCGGAATTTTCGCGCACAGCGCGGAGACTCGTGTCCTATCTTCCGGGGATATCCCCGGAAGAGGACGCCAGAGTTCTGGACAAGGACGAGATAGAGCGTCTTGCGGACTGTTTCATTCAGGCGGCGGAGCGAGCGGTTCAGGCCGGGTTCGACATCGTGGAAATTCACGGTGCTCACGGCTACCTCATAGGTTCCTTCCTTTCTCCCTTCACCAACAGACGCACGGACGAATGGGGGGGAAGCTTTGAAAACCGTATGCGCTTTGCCGAAGTCGTCATTAAGGGCATACGTCGCAGACTCGGTCCGGACTTTCCCCTGTCCTTCCGTCTGAGCTCCGATGAGTTTCTGCCCGGCGGCATCACCGTGGATCTGGCCGCAAAAATAGCTGCGTACGTCGTGCGCTGCGGCGTCGATCTGGTGCACGTCAGCGCCGGCATGATTGCCACCAACCGCTTTACGGGGCCGCCTCCCGTCCTGCCCATGGGCTGGAACGCCGACAATGCGGCCGTCATCCGTAAGGCACTCGAGGGCACGAACGCACTCGTCACCGTGGCGGGACGCATACATGACGGAGACACGGCGGAGCGCATTTTGAGAGAAGGCAAGACGGATCTCGTGTCCATAGGCCGTGCCCTTATTGCCGATCCGTGGCTGCCTCACAAGCTCGAAGCCGGTCAGATGCAGAAAATCACGCCCTGTCTGAGCTGCAACGAGGGTTGTGTGGGCAACATAGGCAAAAACAGACCCCTGAGCTGTGCCGTCAATCCCCGCGTGGGTTTTGAACAGCAAGCCGCAAGACATGCGGAAAACGCCAGGCGCGTCGTCATCGTCGGTGCGGGCGTGGCCGGCATGGAAGCCGCGCTCACGGCCGCGAAGATCGGTCATTCCGTTACTCTGCTTGAAAAGGACAACAGGCTCGGTGGACTTGTCAACATCGCTACCGTTCCTCCGCACAAGGATATTTTCCTCCGCCTCATTGATCATATGTCCCACGAGCTTGTGGAAAACGGCGTGAAGCTGGTGCTTGGAAACGCGGTTTCCGCAGCAGACCTGAAGGCCATGGCCCCCGATGTGATCATGGTTGCCACCGGAAGTCGTCCCGTGATTCCGGGATTCTTGAAAAACGCTCCCTTCGTGACGGCTGCCGACGTTCTTTCGGGAAGCCCGACCGGACAGAAGACGCTCATTCTCGGCGGAGGTCTTGTGGGGGCGGAAACGGCGGAATTCCTGGCAGAGCAGGGCAAGGACGTCGCCGTGCTCGAAATGAGGGACGAGATCGCGCCGGACATGCAGGGGCGTGCCAGAGCGTTTCTCATGGAGGAACTCGCCGCGCGTCATGTGACGCTCATGACGGGACTTGAAGTCAGAAACGTAGACGCAGACGGCGTGGTCACCGTGAAGGACCGCTACGGCAACGAATACCAGCTTCCCCGTTGCGATACGCTGATTGCGGCCGTGGGCTACCGTTCGGAACAGAGCCTGTGCGCCGAACTGACCAGGGAAGGCATGTCCTTCGTTGCCATAGGAGACTGCGTGAAGGCGGACAAGATCATGGCCGCCGTACATCAGGGTTATCATGCCGCAAAGGCCATCTAAACGGAGTGCCTATGAAATTTACGAGAAAGACGTTCCGGCCCGTTATTCTTGCACTGGCCGTGGCCTTGTGCCTTTTTCAGCTCTCCACCTCCTTGGGACTGCTTCTGATTGATCCCATGATGGTTCGGGCGGGCCATGTGGGAATCATCTTCGCACTCATCTTTCTCTGGCGTCCGCCTCTGGACCGCTACAGAAAAGCGCCCGAGGAAGAACCCAGGTTCTGGCTGGCGCTGGATATGGTGCTTGTTGCGGCAAGCTCCCTGAGTGCACTTTACATCATACGGGATCTGACCTTCATTCAGGACATGATGCCCGGCATCGACGAGCTTACCACGGAGCAGATGGTCTGCGGAATCATCATGGTCCTCTGCATTCTTGAGGCCACAAGGCGCACCGCCGGACTTTCGCTCGTCATCGTCACGCTGGTCGCGCTGGCCTACGCGGTGTTCGGCCACATGCTGCCCGCATCCTTCGGGCATCTATACCTCGAACCTCAGCGCATCATCGAGTCTCTCTACATCATGCCGGACGGCATCTGGGGCGTGAGCATCGGCGCAAGCGCCACCATAATCTATCTGTTCGTGCTCTTCGGTTCCCTTCTGGACAAAAGCGGCATGTCCAGCGTGTTTCTCGAACTGGCCTGTTTGTGCACCAAAAACGCCAAGGGCGGTCCGGCAAAGGCGTCCATCTTCGGTTCAGCCCTTTTCGGAAGCGTGTCGGGCAGCGCGGCGGCCAACGTCTATGCTACGGGCATCTTCACCATTCCCCTCATGAAGAGAGTGGGCTATTCGGCTCCCTTTGCCGGAGCCGTCGAGGCCGTGGCCTCCTCCGGCGGGCTCATCATGCCTCCGGTTATGGGCAGCATAGCCTTCGTCATGGCCGAGTATACCAACATTTCCTACACGGGCATATGCAAGGCCGCGCTGTTCCCCGCCATTCTGTATTATCTCGGCCTGTTCGCCATGATCCACTTTGAGGCCATGCGCTGCAACATCGGCGGCACTCCCAAGGAGCTTGTACCCGACAAGGCCAGACTGCTGAAGCGCCTGTATTATCTTGCGCCCCTGGTCATTCTGGTCGTGCTCATGGTGTCGGGCATGAGCGTCAACTTTTCCGCCATAGCGGCGAGTCTGTCCATCCTCGTGCTTTCCATCTTCCACGCTGAAACGCGTTTTACCGTGAAGAAGTTCCTGAATGCCATGGAAGATGCGGCTTCCAACATGCTCATGATCGCCGCCTGCTGCGCCTGCGTAGGCATCATCATCGGCGTTGTGGGCATGACCGGCTTCGGTTTCGGCTTCGTGAGCATGATGGAAGGCCTGGCGCACGTCAGCATTCTGCTGTTCCTCTTCGTGCTCACCATCACCTGCCTTATTTTCGGCATGGGCGTTCCCGCGCTTCCCGCCTACCTGCTTGTGGCCACCTTCGGCGCGCCCACACTGGTCAATGCCGGCGTTCCTCTCATTGCGGCGCATATGTTCGTCATGTACTTCGCCATTGTGTCCGGCATTACTCCTCCGGTCTGCCTGGTCGCCTATGCCGGAGCGTCCATAGCCGAAGCCAACCCCATGAAGACGGGCTTTACGGCGTTCCGGCTCGGCATTGCCGCCTATCTTGTGCCCTACTTCTTCATTTTTGAACCGGCGCTTCTGCTTATCGGTTCATGGGATACCGTGCTGCCCGCCATCTGTACGGCCATTGTGGGCACCGTGTGCATTGCTTCCGGCATGCAGGGTTTCATGCTCATTACCTCGACCAGACTGGAAAGACTGCTGTTCTTCGGCGGCGGCATATGCCTGATCTATCCCGGCATCATCACGGACATTCTGGGACTCGGCTCCGTATGTCTCGGACTTGCTCTTCAGCTCGTCCGCAGAAAGAAGCTTCCCGTCCCTGAACAGACCCCCGAAATCGAAACATCCCAATCCTGAACTTTCAACGCAAGGAGGCCTTTCATGTTTGCCCGATTCATGCGCACCTTCTGCATGGGAGCCATAGCGCTTTCGCTGACCCTTTCCGGCACGGCCATGGCCGAAGACAAGTCTCCCGTGACCTTCCGCGCCATCGGCGGTTCCGTCATGGGCGGCACCTGGAATGTGGCCTTTACGGGGCTCGGCAATCTGCTCAAGAAGAACTATCCCGGCAGCAACGTGAACGTGCTTCTCGGGGCCGCGCTCAGCAATCCCCTCAAGCTTGAAGTCAACGGCGGCGACGTGACGTGCACGCAGTCCTTCAACATCGTCAACGGCCTCAAGGGCAAGCCCCCCTTCAAGAAGCCCCTTACGCAGATTGCATCCATCGCCAACATCAACGATGTGACGGTCATTCACATCTACGCTTCCAAGTCATTGGAAGCCGACTCTCTGGAAGAGGTCATAGCCAAGAAGATTCCCATTCGCCTTGATCCCGGAGCCAAGGGCACGCTGCACTTCGTGCTCGGCGAAATGCTGCTGAATGCCATGGGCGCTTCCTATGACGACATACGGAAGTGGGGCGGAAAGGTCATGCCCGTTTCGTCCGCCGACAGAGTGGGCATGATGCAGGACGGCACTATAAACGCGTGCTTCATGCTCGGCTCTCTCAATCAGGCGCATCTGCAGGAAATGGTCACCTCCGCCGGCATCAAGTGGCTCAGCGTCAATCCCGAAACCCTGAAGAAGGTGGCGGCGGAAGCCGGCATACAGACGGCCATCATTCCCGGATCACTCTACAATGGTGCCGTGGGACGGGACATTCTCGCGCTTGCCGATACCGTGCACATGATATGCCGCAAGGACATGCCCGAAGAGAGCGTCTACAAGATCACCAAGATGCTCTGCGAAAACTATGAATACATGCATCAGATTCAGTCGGCATGGGACACTCTGAAGCCTGAAACCATGCCCAAGGGCCTCGTGGCTCCTCTGCATCCCGGTGCGGAACGCTATTACCGGGAAGCAGGCCTGATCAAGTAACGGCGACGGATTTGCTTTCGGAACCCGGCCCCGGCAGGGTTCCCCCATCTTTCACCACCCGAAGGAGTTTTTCATGATCATCGACTTTCGCATTCGTCCTCCCTTCAAAGGTTTCATGAATCTCGGCATCATCAAGGCCTGGCGCAACATTCCCACGGATCCCAGAGCCATGCGTCCCACGGGATTCGAGCGGCGTCACGTGCCTTCCGTGGCGGAGGCGGACATTGATCTCATGGTCAAGGAAATGGATGAGGCGGGCATCACCTACGGCGTCATCATGGGACGCGAAACCAAAAATCCCGTATACGGCGGCGTACCCAACGAGGACATTTATGAGCTCACGCAGCGTTTTCCGGGACGCTTCTTCGGCTTCGGTGGCGTGTGCCCCCACGATCCGCATGCGCTCGAAGAGGTTGAGCGCTGCATCAAGGAGTATGGTTTCAAGGGCATTTCTCTCGATCCGGGCTGGTGCGACCCCGCTATTTATGCGTATGATGAAAAGATTCTGCCCATTCTGGATCTGTGCCAGCAGCTCGATACGGTCGTCGGCATTGCCATGAGCGCCTACACCGGCCCCGATCTCACCTTCTGCGATCCCAGTCGCCTCATGCCCGTGCTGAAGCAGTTCCCCAAGCTGCCCTTCGTCCTCAGTCACGGCTGCTGGCCTCATGTTCAGGAAGTCATGGGTGTGGCCGCCGTCTGCCCCAACCTCTATATCATTCCAGACTGCTATTTTTATGTCCGCAACATGCCGTTTGCGGAACAGTATGTGAAGGCTGCCAACTCCTTCATGAAGTATCGCACGCTCTTCGGTACCGGCTATCCCATTAGAGGCTTTGAGCAGTGCGTGGAAAACTGGCATGAACGCGGGCTCACGCACGAGTCTTTGCAGCTCACCCTCTATGACAATGCCGCCTATCTGCTGAAGCTCTAACAGCTTTTGCAGAAACGCGTCATCCCCCTTAGGGCTCCGGCGGACAAACAGGTCCGCCGGAGCCTTTTGTGTCTCGGAAGGGGGAAAACGGCACTATCGTCATTTACGGACTGCGGAATCCGGCGTTTCCGACGGCCGCGCGTCGTGAGCCGGAAGAAAGTCCACAGCGTGGAAAGAAAGAGTACGGCTCAGGCGCTTTCACTGCGTCTGAGGGGGCATGTCATGAAGTCCGTCCGGCGTCCGCCGGGGCCCGGCCGCCGGAAGAAAAGGGGGTGTCTGTAGGGCTGTATGGGGTCAAGTTATGAAGATATTTTAAATTTCTTTTATTTTCCATATGTTGTAGGAAATGCCCGTATCGTAGACGTCGAGTCCCTCCAGACGTTTGAGCCGTGCCACCACCCGGATGGTCACGGGCAGCACGAGAATTTCATAGGCTGTTTTGGCAAATACCTGAATGGCCATCATGTTCAGAAGTTCATGCACGGGCACGAGTCCGCCGAAGGCGAGAGGAAAGAAGATGAGGGAATCGGCGCTTTCACCCACGAGCGTGGAGAGAACGGCGCGCAGGGAAAAGTGTTTTCCCCGGCTGGCAATCTTCATTCTGCTCATGACGTAGGCGTTCAGAAAGGAGCCGAGAAGAAAGGCCGCAAGGCTGGCCGCGGCGATGCGCGGTGCAAGGCCGAAGACAAAGCGGAAGGCGGCGTCGCCTTCCCAGAAGGGAGCGGAGGGAAGAGCCACGGCAAGCCGGAACAGGGCCACCATGGCGAAGTTCGTGGCAAAGCCGAGCCATATGATGAGGCGCGCCCTGCCGAAGCCCCAGACCTCGGCTATGCAGTCGTTGATGATGTAGGAAACGGGAAAGACCAGAAAACCGGCGGTGATGGTGACGGGACCGATCTGAATGACCTTGGTTTCCAGAAGGTTGGAGGCGATGAGGCATACGCAGAACACGATGCCGAGAATCATGAACGGGAGGGAGACGACGTTTTTCATGACTTGTTTTTTACGTGGTTTGCAAGCACACGGCTGAAGGATGCCGGAAGAATGCGGGAACTGGAGAGACGTGAAAGAAGACGTCGGCGTTGCTGAGAGGGAGATTGCGTATGCAGGCCGGAACACGGAAGGGAGATCTTGTTTCGGCAGCGTGACGGATGCCTGCTGTTGAATACAGGGGCAGGGATGCCTGCAGATATCGCCGGCGGGAGTCGAAAAAAAGGCGGCTCGCACGGAGGCGGCCGCCTTTTTGCGGGATGAACCGGAAAGAAGAGCTTCAGGCGGAATCAGTCGAGCCTGTCCAGAGGCGTGTAGGTCCCGTCGGGATTGGGACGGAACACATAGTGCTCCTTCAGATAGATGATGTCCTTGCGGTGCACGGACTGAAGCTCGGCCAGAATGGCGGCTCGGGCCACCACGTTGGCTCCTGCGGACTTGGCCAGAGACTCGATGGCTTCAATGGATTCGCCGGTGGCGATGACGTCGTCGATGAGGGCGACCCGCTTGCCGCGGATTTTTTCCGCCTCGCATCCGTCGAGCCAGAGGGTCTGTTCCTTCTGCGTGGTGACGGAGAACACGGAATGGGAGATGGGGTTCTGCATGTAGGGCTTGCGGCTCTTGCGGGCCACCACAAAATCCTTCATGCCCATGAGCCGGCTGATTTCGTAGGTGAGGCATATGCCTTTTGCCTCGGCCGTCATGAGGACGTCCACTTCCGGCAGGCGCTTCATGAGTTCGGGAGCGACGGTCTGGATGAGTTCGGTGTCGGAAAGCACGACGAAGCTGGCAAGAGCGAGATTTTCCCCTATCTTGACGAAGGGCAGCTTGCGCTTGAGTCCCATGATTTCAAAGTCGAAGTATTCCACATGGCCTCCTGCATAGAGCATATTGAAAGAGAATTTTTAAACAGGGTTGAGGGGCATGACCTTGCGGGAGCAGGGCAGGTTTGTGACGCCTGCCGCGCCGAAGCGGCGAATCGCCCCGGCGCGGCCTGAAAGGATTACAGGAACACGGGTGCGCCGGGACCGAGGGGCAGATCCATTTCCATCCAGAGGATGAGGAACAGCCCCCAGAAGAAGAGGATGCCGAGCGCATAGGGCAGCATGAGGGAAATGATGGTGCCGAGGCCCGCGTTTTTTGCATACTTCTGAGCCACGCCGATGATGAAGGCCATGAAGGGCTCGAGCGGCGAGATGGCGTTGGTGGTGGAGTCGGCCACGCGGTAGGCGGCCTGAACGAAGTAGGGCGAAAGCTGCATCTGCATGAGCATGGGCACGAAGATGGGGGCCAGAAGCGCCCACTTGGCCATGGCGCTGCCGATGAAGAAGTTGATGCAGGCGGTGAGGATGAGGAAGCTCACCACGAGCGGAATGCCGGAAAAGCCCGTGTCGTTGAGGAATGCCGCGCCCTGTATGGACAGGTACATGTCAAGATGCGTGTAGGCGAAGCTGGAAACGAACTGACCGGCGGCAAAGCACAGCACGATGAAGGAGGAGAATTCCCGCATGGCCTGCCCCATGAAGCGGACCACGTCCTTGTCGTTGCGTATGACCTTGGTGCTCACGCCGTAGGGAATGGACACGGCAAGGAAGAACACCAGCAGGATGGGCACGAGAGAGTCAAGGAAGGGGGAAGGCACGATGCTGAAGGTCTTGGGGTTGCGCAGAATGCCGTGTTCGGGCACCACGGTGAGCAGAATGAGGCAGATGTAGATGAGTCCGCCGATGAGGGCGGCGCGCAGTCCGCGGCGCTCTTCGGGCGTGACGGTCATGTCTTCGCTGCCCATGGCGCCTTCGTGCATGACCACGCCTTCAAGCCGGGGCTCGACGAACTTTTCCGTGAGGAAGACGATGATGGCCGTGACGAGGAAGGTCGAGGCCGACATGAAGTACCAGTTGACGGCAGGATGCACGGTGATGGAAGGATCGATGATCTGGGCGGCCTGCTGCGTGATGGCGGCAAGGCCCACGTCGGTGCCCACCACCAGAAGGTTGGCGTTGAGACCGGCGGCGCAGCCGGCGAAGCCCGTGGCCATGCCGGCCAGAGGATTGCGTCCGAGTCCCTTGAATATCATGGCGCCGAGGGGAGGAACCACCACGAAGGCCGCGCTGGAAGCCATGTTGCCCATGACGCCGCAGAAGGCGATGATGGCCGTGACCATGCTGCGGGGCGCGCTGAGAATGGTGGCGCGAAGCACGGCGGAGAGAAGACCCACCTCTTCGGCCACGCCGAGGCCGAGCATCATGACGAGCACGAGGCCGAGGGGCTTGAAGCGCACGAAGTTGTCCACGCAGTTTTTAAGGAACCAGGTGAGGCCGTCCACCGAGACGAGGCTCTGCACGACCAGCGTTTTTCCCTTGGGGTCGACCATGGTGATTCCCTGCAGAAGGTAGGAGATGACCATGACGATCAGCGTAAGGATCAGAAAGATGGTGACGGGATGCGGCAGCCTGTTGCCGGCTCGTTCGATGAAGCCGAGTATGCCGGAAAGGTTTTCGATTTGTTCTTTCGCCATGGCCTGGAGCTCCTTGGGCGTGGTGCAGATGTAAAAAGGTCCTTATACAAAGCATCACGGCGCGGAAGGTCCGCGACGTGATGCGCCGGGGTATTAGGGATAGGGATATCAGTCGAAGTCGTCAAGCGTTTCAAACGCCTTGCGCGCAGCCTTGCGGAGCTCTTCATTGGTGAGCACGTCGAATCCGGTCAGGCACATGGATTTTGCGGCGAGGATCATCCCCTTGAAGCCGCCTTCGCCGTTGCAGGCCTCGGCGAATTCGGGCGTGTGGCCCACAAGGTGCGCTCCGCCGATGGAAATGTAGGGATGGATGGAAGGAGCCTTGAAGCTGACGTTGCCCATGTCGGTGGAATAGCTGCTCTGCACTTCTTCGATGTAGTCCTCTCCGAGCAGGTCAAGGTTGGCGGCAAAGGCGTGCAGCAGAGGCATATTGTGGCGCATGGTGTAGTAGGGATGTGCGGAATGGCGATAGGAGAACTGGCAGCCGAGGGCCATGGCGCAGCAGCGCGCGCAGTTGACCACGCGTTCGATGGCGTTGTTGAGCGTTTCCGGCTTGCGGGCGCGCACGCCGTAGCGCAGACGGGCGAACTCGGGAATGGTGTTGATGGAGGTGCCGGTGTCGGTGAGCAGGCCGTGAATGCGCACGTCGCGGGTCATGTGCTGGCGCAGGCTGTTGATGCCCATGACGGCAAGGGCCGCGGCGTCCATGGCGTTGATGCCCTTTTCCGGAGCGCCGGCGGCATGGGCGGCCTTGCCCTTGAAGTCCATTTCAAGATTGGCGCGGGAAATGAGCTGCTGCTTGAGAATGGTGCGTCCTTCGGCATGGGCGGCAATGACGGCGTCCATGTTGTCGAAGAGGCCGGCGTCGGCCATGGGAACCTTGCCGCCAGCGTCTCTGACGTTGCCTTCCTCGGCGGGTGTGCCGAACACGTGCACGGTTCCGGCGGGAAGATGACGGGCAAGCGCCACGGCGGCGCCGCAGGCTGCCGTGCCGAAAAGATTGTGCCCGCAGGCGTGCCCGAGGCCGGGAAGCGCGTCGAACTCGGCAAGAAACGCTACCTGCGGTCCTTCTCCGGAACCGAAACTGGCGTGGAAGGCCGTGGGCATGTCAAGCAGGTTGCGTTCCACCTTGAAGCCGTTTGACTCGAGAAGGTCGGCAAGACGGGCGGAAGACTTGAATTCCTGATATCCCAGCTCCGGTTCGGCAAAGATGGCGGAGGCTGTTTCCCTCATCTGGTCGGACAGATTTTGGATTTCATCCAGGAGAAGTTTTTTTTCATGAGAGAGTTCGGGCATGAGGCCTCCTTATGCTTGTCTCGGAAAGATGTGCGTTCTGTGCACTGTACTCATTAATAGAGGGGGAAGCAAGAAAATCGCTTGAAAAAACAGACCATTGATGTCCGGCGGACCGCAGCGTCGCCGGTAGAGACCGGTGCAGGCGGCTGCATGGCATCCGCTATTTCTTGTCGCGGCCGTCCTTTTTCCCGTCGGCCTGCTTCAGGGCCTTCTTCAGCGCGTCACGATAGGTGCGCAGTACCGAAAGTCTGGCGTATTTCTTGTCTTCCGCGGGAATGATGTGCCATGGCGCGTAGTCCGTGCTGGTCCGAAGGAACATTTCGTCGGCGGCAAGCACGTATTCCGGCCATTTTTCTCTGTTGCGCCAGTCGTCGGGCGTGATCTTGTACTGCTTCCACGGCGTCGACTCCCGTTCCTTGAAGCGGCGCAGCTGCTCGTCCGGGGAAATGTGCAGCCAGAATTTCAGAAGCACGTTGCCCTGATTTATGAGCTGTTCCTCAAAAAGATTGATTTCCGAGTAGGCCCGGCTCCAGTCCTCCTGAGGCGTAAGCCCTTCCACGCGTTCCACCAGCACGCGGCCGTACCAGGAGCGGTCGTACACCGTGATGAATCCGGCACGGGGCACATGTCGCCAGAAGCGCCACAGGTAGTGATGAGCCAGCTCTTCGTCGGACGGAACGCCTATGGGAATGGCCCGGCTTATGCGGGCGTCTATGCCGTCCATGAGGCGTCGTATGCTGCCGCCCTTGCCCGAGGCGTCCCAGCCCTCGAACACGAGCGTGCTCGAAATTCCCTTGCGCCAGGCGTGGTAGGTGAGTTCATGCAGCTCGGTCTGCAGATCGGCCAGATCCTTTTTGTAGGTATCAGGATCTGCCTTTGCGCTCAGGTCTATGGCATCCAGCGTGGAAATGACGTTTTGCGGCGCGGCGGCTTTTTCTGCAAGACGGGCCTTTCTGGCCTCCTGTCCGGCAACGGCGCGCTCCACCGTGGCGATGACGGCCTTTGCCACGGCAAGATTGCGGTAGTTTGCGTCCGCCGCGTCAACGACGGTCCAGGGGGCGAAGGCACGGTCGGTCAGCGTGATGGCTCGTGCCGCGGCGCTGGCAAGGCCGTCGTAATTTTCGGAGGCCTTTTTGTCGTAGGGCGTGAAATGAAGCACTTCCTTGTGTGCCAGACGCTTCTTGAGCCGTTTTTCATGCTCTTTCCGGTCGAGGTGCAGCCATATCTTGGCTATGGCCATGCCCGAAGCGGCGAGACTTTCCTCAAGTCCGCGGCAGTGATGCATGTGGGAGCTGAAGGCCATCTCGCTCATGTCGCCCGAGCTGAACTTGCGCATGGCAAGGCCGTACCATCCGCCGAAAAATACGCCCACGCTTCCGGCCTCCGGGAGCCTGCGCCAGTAGCGCCAGTCTTCGGGGCGTTCACGCTCCTCGTCGGTTTCCATCCAGAACACATGGTTGTGCACGTGCTTGCTGTCCATCCACTCCGACAGCAGGTTGATGACCGCGCCGCGGCCTGCGCCGTCTATGCCGGCTATGATGATGAGCAGAGGAATCTTGCGGTCCATGCACTGCCGTTGCGCCTCAAAAAACTTCATGCGCAGATCCGGGGCCTGTTCCTTGTATTCCCTGTCGCTGCAACGTCTGCCAAGTACGACTGTTTCAAACATGGGAACCTCGTTTTCTTGCGGAGTGGGGAGCGGCGGGCCTGAGGCACGCCGTGCTTCTGCGGGTAACTGTAGACGGCCTTTCAAAAAAGGCAATATGTCAGAACCATGAGAAAAAAGTCTTGAACAGAAGGGCAGCGCGGCGTTCCGTGCCGCATCAGGCGAAGAAAGCCCGATACAGGGAGGACACGCCGATGAAGAGGCTGAACAGGGCGAAGAAGCGTTTCAGGTTCGTCAGCGGCAGGCCGGACCAGTGGGCGAGCCTTGCCCCCACCACGGCCATGATGACGCCTGGGATCATGAGCGAAAGCGTGCCGGGAAAATAGACATAGCCGAGAGACCATTCGGGAAGCCCCGGCTGATTCCAGCCGAGGATTGCATAGCTTATGGTGGCCGTGAGCGATATGGGCAGCGTGAGGGCGGCAGCCGTGCTCACGCTGTCGCACCAGTCGTGACCGGCCCACACGAGAAAGATGATGATCTGCATGGAACCCGCCACGCCGGTCATGCTGGCGATCATGCCCACGAACAGACTGACCGGCACATAAAACTTCTTCATTTTTTCGTTGGGGCGCGGGGTGCGTCCGATGAACATCTGCGAGGATATGATCAGGAGAATGACGCCGAAGAGCGCTTCGAGCGTGCGGCCGTTGACGTGATGGGCCAGAAGCGCGCCGGAGACTGCGCCCACGATGATGCCGGGAAGCATGATTCTCCAGACGTCCCAGCGCATGGAGCCCATGCGCGTGTGCGCGATGAAGGTGGTCAGGGAGGTGATGAGCATGGTCGAAGGCGCGGTACCCACGGCCAGATGCTGCACGATGTCCTGTGAAATGCCCATCTGCGTGAAGAGAATGTTCAAAAGCGGCACGATGATGAAGGCTCCGCCCACGCCGAACATGCCGGACAGAAGACCGACGAGCGAACCGCCGCAGACGAGTATGAGCACGATCTGAAGGAAGCTTGTCATGAAGACACCAAAAAAATTTTTAAGGGAAACAAAGGGATATCCGGATACCCTATAACAGAAAGTTTCCCTCGGCAATCCCGGGCATGACGCCTGGGGCGGCCTGTCCGGCGTTGCGTCGTTTGCGGTACGGCGCTGCAGACGGGCGGCAGCAGGGTCTTCTTTACCGTCCGGCATGGATATGGCATATTCCTCACAAGCGTGCCAAGGAGTCTCTCATGTCCGCAGTCACCGTTCCCGAACATTCACGGCCCCTTCTTGAGGCCTTGTCGGCAGGTCATTCCTTCGAGCTGGACAGTCACATATTCGTCGCGGACGGCGACTGGCTCATGGCCATAGGCTATCCGCTGGAAGGAGAGTTTTCCGTACAGAGGTTCGAGAAGGCGCTTGACGAAGCCCTGCGCCGGGTCAAGCCTTCCGACTGCTTCGCCATAGCGCCGCAGATGCCCGAGAGACTGAAGGACTGCGTGCAGGATCGCGACGTATACTACACGCTTTCCGCCTCTGCTGCCGTACCCGCAAAGCTGCGCGGGCCTGTGCGGCATGCGGGGGAACGCCTTACGGTGGATGAAACGCGGGAGTTTTCGCCGGAGCACAGGCGGCTGTGGGCGGAATTTCTCTCCCGCATTCCGCTTCCTCCGCGCATACGCCAGCTCTATTCCGGCACGGCTTCGGCCCTCCGCGGAAAGGCCGATCTCAGGCTGCTCAACGCCTGGGACGCCGAGGGACAGCTTGCTGCCTGTCTTCTGCTGGACTATTCCCTGCCGGAGCACGTGAGCTATGTGCTCGGCGCACACTCCAAGACCCATTACGTCCCGCACGCGCCCGACCTTCTTTTTGCCGAAATGCTGGAGCGGGCCCGGGCCGAGGGAAAGAGCACCGTGCTGCTCGGACTCGGCGTGAACGAGGGCATAACCCGCTTCAAGAAAAAGTGGGGCGGCGTGAAGGATGCGCCCTATGAGCTTGCCGTGTGGCAGCCTTCCGCAAGTCTCACGGGCAGCGGCGGCTTTTTCGACATGGCGGCGTATCTCGCCATAAGCATAGGCTCCTCGTCGAGCATCTATGAAATGTCGCGCTGGAAGTTCTTTGATTCCCTTCCCCAGCAGCGTCCCTGCGCCATGCTCTGGCGCCTCGACAAGAACGGACGCACGTCGTGGATAGGCGGCTCCGCACACTTCTTCTGCTATTCCTTTGAACATTCCCTGCGGCGACTGTTTGAAAACGTGGACACCGTGCTTCTGGAAGGGCCCATAGATTCCGACAGCATGGACGAGGTGGCGCGCATCGGCCGTTCTCCCGAGCCCGATGCGCCGCGCGTGGCGCAGTTTCTTTCCGAAGAGGACGTCGTCCGGCTTGAACGCATGGTCTACGGGCCGGAAGGATTTCTTGCACGGCTTGTCGGCGTGCAGCAGGAGCGGCGCATCGACGTGCGCGCCGTGCTTGCACAAAGCCGTCAGTGGTACGCCTTCTTCTCGCTCTGGACGTCGTATCTTGA
The DNA here is from genome assembly GCA_037230945.1 of bacterium. Lineage (GTDB taxonomy): Bacteria > Desulfobacterota > Desulfovibrionia > Desulfovibrionales > Desulfovibrionaceae > Mailhella. Next base: position 69,229 of record JAXUUT010000104.1, on the reverse strand, counting down.
GCGCAACGGCTGGACGAACTCCGTGGATCTCGAAGTGTGGGACGTCGCGCTCGACATGGGCAAGTCGGTCATGGGCATGGAGAGTCTTGCCGAGCAGATAGCTTCGCTTGAGTCCGCGCCCATGGAGCGCATCGTACGATTCATGAAGGAGTGTTCCTTCTGGCCGAAGCTCATGAAGAGCAACCGTTCCCGCTATCTTGCGGGAGACCTCATGGGCATGATGGGGACGAGCGCAGAATTTCCCACCCGCACGGGCACCATCATCAGCGTGCGCGATCAGCGCTTCCGCGAGAGAATGCGTCCGTACATCGAGCGGGGAGGAACGGCGGTGTTCGTGGGCTCGGCCCACATGATCAATCTGCGGCAGATGCTGTCCGAGGACGGCTTTACCGTGACCCGCGTGCTGCCGACCTGGAAGCACCGATTCTCCGCCTGGATCCGGAGGGACGATTCCGTGGTGCTGCCGGGCAACCCCGACGCGCCCGCGTGGGAAAAGGCTCCGGCGGAAAACGTGCGCTCGTCCGCGCTGCGCAGGGAAGGCGCCGGAGAACGCGCGGAACGGGTTGTGGCGTCCCGCGGTCCGTCTTCCGGCAGAAGACTCGCCGATCTCGGTGCGAGGGCCGTGGTGCCGGAACAGATTCCTTCCTACGTGAGAGCGGTGTCGGGACGCACGCTGCGTTCGTGCGAGGGCTTTGCCGCCTGGACCACGGCCGACAGCTGCACGCTGGTGGCCTTTCCCGCGCAGGATGAGCAGACTTTCTGCGCCGTCGGCTCCGCGGCGTATGACGAACGGCTGGGAAAGGCCGTTGCCTGCGCGCTTGCCATGCCGAACCTTCGCAGAATCACGGTGCTCGCGCCTGTCGTGCCCGCCGCCGCGCCGGACAGGGCCGTGGTGGAGCGCGACGCGTGGTGGTGCGTGAATCTTCCTCACACGCCGGGGCAGAAGCTGCGCAACATGCTCCGCCGTGCGCAGAGGGAAGCCGTCGTTGCCGTGGAGAACTGGGGACCGGAACACGACGCGCTGGTGGATCATTACCTCAAGGTACGTACGCTCGCCCCCGGAACCAGGCACATCTTCGGCAGAGTCGGGGCATATGTGCAGGCATCGCCGGATGCCGTGCTCTTTGCCGCGCGCAATGCCTCGGGCAGGCTGCTCGCCATGGCCGTGGGCGACTACAGCGCGCTTTGCACGGCCTTCTACATGTTTGCCTTCCGGCAGGACGACTGTCCTCCCGGCGTGAGCGACGCGCTTTTGCAGGCGCTTGCAGACGAGGCCGTGCGCCGCGGGCAGAGCGTGCTGAACCTCGGGCTCGGCATAGACGGCGGCATCACCTTCTTCAAGAAGAAGTGGGGAGCCTTCGAGCTCATGCCGCATCTGGAAACGAGCTGGACGCTCTAGCAGGAGAAAATGCATGGCAACCGACGTCAAACGGCTTTTCTCAAGGTTTCGGGCTCCCGGAATTCTGCAGGATCTGCGCGACTTTCTTCGGCCGCGTGAGCTGGAATGTCTGCAGGTGGAAGTAACCTCATGCTGCATGGGAAAGTGCGTGTACTGCCCGCACACCACGCGTGCGGACGTGTGGAAGAGCAGACACATGGAGGCCGAGACCTTTGCCGCGCTCTGGCCCGTCATGACGCGGGCGGGACGCGTGCATCTGCAGGGCTGGGGAGAACCTTTTCTCAATCCGCATTTCATGGACTTGGTGTCGCTTGCCCGCAGAGCCGGATGCGCCGTCTCCACGACGACCTGCGGCATGGTCATGAATGAGAAGCTGGCGGAAGACATTGTGGCAAGCGGCATGGACATTGTGGCCTTTTCTCTGGTGGGCACGGACGAGCAGAGCAACGGGGCCCGTGCCGGCATTCCCTTTTCCCGCGTGGAGAACGCCGTGAAAACTCTGCAGAAGATCCGCCGGGAAAAAAATGCCGTGCATCTGGAAATTCATCTGGCCTATCTCATGCTTGCCTCAAACGTGGAGGCCGTGCGCGGGCTGCCTGAACTCATGGAGGACTGGGGCGTGCATGCGGCGGTCATCAGCACCATGGACTACATTCCTTCGCCAGACATGGCGAAGGAGGCCTTTGCGCCCCATGAACGGGACAAGATAGAGGCTGCGCGCGCGGTGCTTGAGGAGGTGGGCGCGCGCGTTCGAGCCGGGGGCCGCGATTTCTATGCGTCGCTTCCCGCGCCGGAGCCCGCACCGTGCTGCCGTGAGAGGGCGCATCGAACGCTGTACGTGGACGCCGACGGGCTTGTTTCGCCCTGCGTGTATCTGAACGTGCCGCTCAAGGAGCCGCAGCCGAACCGCACGGTCTTCGGCTGCGTGCGGGAGAAAAGCCCTGCAGACATATGGGCCGATTCGGAATACGCAAGCTTTCGCGCATCCGTGCAGACGGCCGATCCTCCGGACGCCTGCGTGTCCTGCGCCAAGCGGTTTGAGGCTCCCTGCGCCCTGCATGAGGAAGCGAGATAGGTCCGGGCGGGGAAGGGCGTCCGTTTTTCTGAACCGGAATCTGCCATCGGCGTTTGCGGGATGCCTTGTGCGGCGCCGCAGCGTCTGACGATTAAAAACAGGCGGCTCCTCATTGTTCATTGCAGGAGCCGGGAGGATGCATGTTCATAAGAAATGCGACCATGGCCGATCTTGCGGCCATAGCCGAGGTGGAACGGCGCTGCTTTCCTGCCGCCGAGGCGGCCACGGAAGAGGAATTTCGCGAAAGGCTTGCGGCCTATGCCGACTGTTTCTGGCTGCTGTTTGAGGGTGGGCGGCTGGTATCCTTCATCGACGGCATGGCCACGGATGAACGCGATCTGCGCGACGAGATGTACGCCGACGCTTCGCTGCACAGAAAGGACGGACGCTGGCAGATGGTTTTCGGACTCAATACGCTTCCCGAGTTCCGGAGGAGAGGCTATGCCGCCATGCTCGTCAGGCGACTGACGGAAGAGGCCCGGAAAAGAGGGAAGGCGGGCGTGGTGCTCACCTGCAAGGAGAGACTTGTTCCCTATTATGCTTCCCTCGGCTTTGAGGACGAGGGACTTTCCTCCTCCACGCACGGCAATGTCGCGTGGCATCAGATGCGTCTTGCCTTCCGGAACGCATGATTTTTTTCAGAGAAGGTGGCGGTGTGCGTGGTCGACGGTCTCTTTGCCGCCTGCATGCCGCGCTTTTCAGGCTTTGCGGCGGGAATAAGGGCTCTTTTTCACCTCAGTCGGGCATCAAAAAATACCGGAAAAATAAAAATATGTAATATGGCCTGATTAGAGTTTTTTTTCTCAAAAAGTTCAAGGGCCGGTCAATGTATCGTCTTGCATAATTTTGTCAAGTGGACTACTTGGCATCTAAGATTATCGGCATGCCCCTCCGGCTCTGGTGGTACGGAGGACTTGCAGGCCCTTGAGAGGTTGTTTGTATGGTAAGTTTCTTTCTGTGCCTGGCCCTGCTGATCATCGGTTACTTTACCTACGGCAAGTTGGTAGAGAATACCTTTGGTCCGGACGACCGGGAGACTCCCGCCGTGGTCATCAATGACGGCGTCGACTATGTGGTGCTTCCTCAGTGGAAGCTGTTCCTCATTCAGCTTTTGAACATCGCCGGTCTCGGCCCCATTTTCGGTGCGCTTCAGGGTGCGCTCTGGGGGCCCGTCGTGTTTTTGTGGATCACCTTCGGCACCATTTTTGCCGGCGGCGTTCACGACTTCTTCTCCGGCATGACCAGTGAGCGCAACAACGGTGCTTCCGTATCCGAAATCACCGGCATCTACCTCGGCTCCACGATGAAGACCATCATGCGCGTCTTCTCCGTGGTGCTGCTCGTCATGGTGGGTACCGTGTTTGCGGTGGGTCCTGCCGGCCTCATCGTCAAGCTGTGCAGCGAAGCCGGCGCTTCCGGCATTCTGCTGAACGCTTCCTTCTGGCTGACGGTCGTGCTGGTGTATTACTTCATCGCCACCTTCATTTCCATCGACAAGATCATCGGCAAGATCTATCCCGTGTTCGGCATCTGCCTCATCATCATGGCTGTGGGCGTGGGCGCCGGCATCGTGGTGAACCCCGCTTATCAGATTCCTGAACTCTGGGATCACTTCACCAACATGCATCCCAAGGGTACGCCCATCTGGGCCTTCATGTTCATCACCGTGGCCTGCGGCGCCATTTCCGGTTTCCATGCCACGCAGTCTCCTCTTATGGCCCGCTGCATGAAGAGCGAACATCAGGGACACTTCGTGTTCTACGGCGCCATGGTGTGCGAAGGCATCATCGCCCTCATCTGGGCCGCTGCCGGCTGCACCATCTATGAAATCACCGACGGTCAGACCACCGGTCTTCTTGCCAGCCTCGCCGCCGGCCAGTCCGCCGCCATTTACGACGTGTGCAGCAAGACCATGGGCGGCATAGGCATCGGCCTTGCCATGGTCGGCGTCATCGCCTGCCCCATCACCTCCGGCGACACGGCCTTCCGTTCCGCCCGTCTGGTGCTGGCCGACTGGTTCAAGGTTTCGCAGACCAGCTACAAGAACCGTCTCATCTTCTGCGTGCCGCTGCTCGGTGCCGGTGCTCTCATCAGCCAGCTCGACTACACCATCGTGTGGCGTTACTTCAGCTGGACCAACCAGACTCTGGCCATGATCGTGCTGTGGGCCGCCTCCATGTACCTCTTCCTCAACAAGAAGAACTTCTGGATCACCGCCGTGCCCGCCACCTTCATGAGCGCCGTGTCCAGCACCTACTTCTGCATGGCTCCCGAGTGTCTCGGCCTTGTGGTGCAGCTGCCCGTCGCCGTTTCCTATGTGATCGGCGTGGTCGTGGCCGCGCTGTTCCTGACCCTGTTCCTGCGTGCGACCCGCGCTCGTCGCGCCTGACGAGGAGCCGCTTTTTTGCAGAAGCGGCATGACGGAACACTCTGAAAGAGTCAGTCGCCTTTTGAGAAACATGCAGTGACGGAACGCCGAGGCGCTCCGACCCCCTCTTGTTCAGAGCGTACGGGGGCCGCCTTTACGGGCGGCCCCCTTTTCTTTATTTCTGTCTTGCGGCATGGTGCCGCACGAGTGCGAAATTCACTTCCCCGGAGAGCGCATGATGCTGTATTTCAAACCAGCCAGACTCGGCAGTGCAGGGCTGGGCGACAAGGAGCTCAGGGACGATCGGAAGTCCTGTCTCGTGTTCGGTCCCTGCGGCGTCGGGCACAAGGCTCTGTATCTGAACAGTCTGTTCATGGAGCGCCGTTTTTATGTGCCCGCCTCCAACATTCAGCGGGCCTACAAGCGCGTGGCCATGAGCAAGGGCGGTTTTACCGGCAAGGGCATCTTCGGTTCCATTCCCTATCTCGTGGTGGAATACGACAACGGAGAGAAGGTGCAGTGCACGTTCAAGCATGAAAGCCATGTGGACATGATGCTTGCCGAAATTCAGCACCGTTTCCCCCACATCAAGACCATGTCCGAGGCTGCGGCAAAAAGGCTCGCCGAAGCCAGAGCCGCGGAAGAGGCGAGATATGTGAAGCATCTTTCTGCCGAGGCTGAGAAAAGTCTTGCCATGCTTCGCGACGCCATGGCGTTTCTGGAAAAGCGCCCCGACCTTGCCACGCGCCTTGCCGCGGCAAGCAAGGCCAGACGCGTCGATCAACTGACTAATCCCGTGCACAAGTGGGTGGCGCTCGCCATTTTCTGTCTTGCCCTCGTTGCATCCGCCTACGGTGCGTACACGTGGTTTTCCGGTGAAGGCGACTACGGCATATACGTCACGCTCATAGGTCTCGCTGTGCTGTTCTTTTTTGCCGGGGCCAACGTTCTGCCTACGGCCCGCAACAACAGCCGGGCCATAGCGGCCGCGCTGGACAGAGCCCGCGCCGACATGGAGGACTACATAAAGGACTATCCCGATTTCCCTCTGCCTGCCCGCTATGCGCATCCCGCCACGCTTTCGCGCATGATCCGTTCCATTAGGGAGGGACGTTCCGAGACGGTTTCCGGGGCCTACGAAGACATGAAGGCCGTGCTCCGCTCTCTCAATTCCAGCGTGAAGGTCAGTCAGACGGAATACGACGAAGTCGTGGCCATCAAGCCCATGTTTCTGCTGGAGAATTACCGGTAGCGGGTTCGGATTGCCATTCAAAAAGGCCGCGCTCCTCCCGGGAGCGCGGCCTTTTTGAACGGGCGGAACGCAGAATGGTGCCGGGCATTTGATGGCCGGAAGAGTCGGCATGACGTTCGGGAATACGGGCCGGCATGCGGATACGCAAGGAAGGGCGTTTTTTGCCGGGAAGGGAGTCGAGCTTGTCGGCGCGTTTTTCAGCAACAAAGGACGGGGACAAGGTCCGTTGCTCCTGCTGCTCCTCGGACATGAAAAAGGCCGCCGTCTTATGGACGGCGGCCTTCGGCGTTTTTCAGGGCAGAATCATTCTGCGGCTTTCCCGGCGGCGGATTCCGCTGCCTGTTCAGCCTTGCGGGTCGCAGCCTTTGCGGCGTCGGCGGCTTCAGGATCGATCTGACGTCCTCTGCGGCGCAGAATGTAGGTGTAGGCCGGGCCGGAAATGACGTAGCCTATGAGAATGAGGAAGCAGAACAGACGCGGCAGCGAGAACACCATGCTGAGCACGATGAGCGTGGCGACCATGGTCTGGAAGGGATGGGCCTTGATGAATCCGAATTCCTTGAAGGAGAAGTAGCGCACCCGGCTCACCATGAGCAGCGGCACGATGACGGAGAGAATCAGCGTGAGGCCGGGCAGGATGGGCATGAGGAAGTCGGGATAGTAGGGCATGAACAGCACGAAGGTGGCCAGGACGCAGGCACAGGCCGGGCTGGGCAGGCCGACGAAGAAACGCTTGGACGTGGTGGAAACGCCCACGTTGAAGCGGGCCAGGCGCAGGGCCGCGCAGCCGCAGAACAGAAAGGCCACGGCCAGTCCGAGACGCCCGAAGTTGTGAAGCTGCCAGGCATAGGCCAGAAGGCCGGGGGCCACGCCGAAGGTCACGTCGTCGGCCAGGGAATCGTATTCGATGCCGAACTGGCTGGCAGTGCCGGTAAGACGGGCCACCTTGCCGTCGAGGCCGTCCATGGCGGCGCCGACGAGAATGGCCCAGGCCGCCATGTCGAACTGATCCTTGAAGGCGAGAATGATGCTGAAGAAGCCGGCAAAGAGACTCGCGGTGGTGAAAAGGTTCGGCAGAATATAGACGCCGCGGGGAACGGGCTTGTTGGGATCGTGCATGAGAGCCTCTTTTACGCTTCTTCGGAAGCGGACTTTTTGGCCAGAACAGTCTGACCGGCAAAGACATTTTCACCGATGGAAACTGAAGAAGTATAGTCGGCGGGCAGATAGACGTCAACGCGGGAGCCGAAGCGTATCATGCCGAAGCGCTGTCCCCTCCTGAGCGAGTCGCCCTGTTCGGCGTGCGGTACGATGCGGCGGGCGATGAGTCCGGCGATCTGCACGAAAGTCCATTCATCGCCGTTTTCATCGCGCATGAGCCAGCGGCACTGTTCATTGTCCGTGGAAGCCTTGTCCAGAGCGGCGTTGAAGAATTTGCCGGGCAGGTAGCGTATGCCGGTGACCGTGCCGGAAACGGGAGCGCGGTTCACGTGCACGCTGAAGATGTTCATGAAGATGGAAATGCACAGCCTGATTTCGCCGGTCATGGGATCCGTGCGGGGCTCCATGCGCACGACGCGGCCGTCCGCAGGGCTGACGGCAATGTTTTCTTCCTGGGGGACCACGCGTTCGGGGTCGCGGAAGAAATGGACGGAAAACCACAGAAGGATGAGCGCAACGACGGTGACGGGCCACCAGTCGAGAAGGGCGGAGCAGAGAGAAAGGACCGTAAGCAGACCGATGACGGGCGCACCTTCGGGCGCGAGGCCGATGCCGGGCTTGTTCATCAGAAACTCCTTTCGAGCGTATCGTGCAAGGCATGCCGCTCGGACGGGCGGGGTCGACCGCGCCCGGATACAGAAAAAAGACGAGTTCTTCCGCAACGCGCGCGGAAAGCGGGATTCATGAAGCCGCACATTCTTCCAAGAGCTCTCTGTTCTAAACCAGGAAGCGTCGACGCGCAAGGGAGCGACAGCGGGAAGAAGAGACCGGCCTGTCGGAAAAGGGCGGGCGGAACGTATGAGAAAATCGCCCGACAGACATGGGGTCTGCCGGGCGATGTGGTCAGTCTTTGCGGCGCAGGATGACGACGTGCTTGAGCGGTCCGTCGCCGGAGCTGCGCGTCTGTACGTCGGGATCATCCTGAAGAGCCAGATGGATGACCCTGCGCTGGTAGGCGCTGAGCGGCCTTGTGGTCTGCACCTTGCCCGTGGCCTTCACCTTTTCGGCGAGGGAAAGGGCAAGCTCCTGCAGTCGGGAGTCCTGCCGTACATGGTAGTCTCCGGCATCGACCTGCAGGCGAACCTGCGAGCCCATGGCCCGCGTGATCATGCGGGAGGCCAGATACTGCACGGCGGCAAGATTCTGCCCGTCGCGGCCGATGAGAAGGCCCGTGTCTTCGCTCTTCACGGAAACCTGCACGCGGTCTTCGCCGATTTCCAGGGAGAGATCCACGTTTTCGGCGTCCACGTCGAGTATGGGGGCGACGAGACGGCTGATGATGTTCTTCGTCGTGCCCGCAAGCCTTTCCTGATCGAGCTCTGCAAGAGGAACGCGGGGCAGGGTGCTTTCGAGAGCGTCGGCGTCCTCGTTCTTCGGCGCGGATTCCTTTCGGGATGCGCGGCTCTGACGGGAACGACGGGAACGGGGAGCTTCTTCCGTCGGAGCGTCGGGCTCTTCCTGCGTTTCTTCTTCTGCCGGAATTTCTCCGGCGGGAGGTTCAACGACCGGGGCAAGGGCGGGAACGCCCGCCGTGCGGAGGGCGGGCAGCACGCGTGTTTCCCCGGCGGGAACTTCGCGTTCCTTCTCGTCGTCCTGGCGCTTTTCTTTGGCGCCTTCCCTGCGTTCTCTGTTCTCTTCCTTCGCAGCTTCCGCGCTTTCGGTCTTTTCGCGACGGCGTTCGCCGCGTCCGCGGCGGCGTCCTTCCTGACGTTCGGGCTTTTCCTGCTGAAGCGGGTTCTGCATAAAGTCGGGGAGCTTGGCCAGACGGGCGCGGATTTTTGCCTTGCGCGCGCCTACGATGCCGAAAATGCCGGTTTTTGCGTCTTCAATGATGTCTATTTCAAGCTTTTCTCTGGGCACATCGTAGTAGGCGCAGGCCTCCGCAATGGCCGCATCCAGGGTTTTCCCCAGGAATTCTTTGGATTCACTCATGTCTTGCCCCTGCTACTTGGCTTTGTGCAGGGTCCAGGACTGCTGGATGATGGACAGAATGTTGTTGCACAGCCAGTACAGCACGAGGCCGGCAGGGAAGTTGATGAACATGACCGTGAAGACCACGGGCATGATCATCATGATCTTGCGCTGCTGGGGATCGCCCATGGCGGGGCTCAGCCACTGCTGCAGGAACATGGTGGCGCCCATGATGAGCGGCGTGATGTAGAAGGGATCCTTCACGGAAAGGTCGGCCAGCCAGAGCAGATCGGTGCCGGGCAGGTAGGTGATGAAGGCGGCATGACGCAGCTCGATGCAGTTGAGAAGAGCCTGATAGAGGGCTACGAACACGGGGAGCTGAATGAGAATGGGCAGGCAGCCGCCCATGGGGTTGACGCCGTAGGTCTTGTAGAGCTGCATCATTTCGCGGCTGAGCGCTTCCTTGTCGTTCTTGTACTTCTCCTGCAGCTGCTTCATCATGGGCTGGAGCTTCTTCATCTGCTCCATGGACTTGAAGCTCTTGCGGGAGAGAGGCCAGAACACGATCTTGATGAGGATGGTCAGCAGAATGATGGCAAGGCCCCAGTTGCCGAGGAAGCCTTCAAAGAAGGTGAGCAGCTTGAGCAGCGGCACCGCGAGGAAGGTGAAGATGCCCATGTCGATGGAGGACTTGAGGGAGTTCGGCGCAGCGTCGAGCAGATCGCGGCTCTTGGGGCCTATCCACCAGGAGGTCTTGAGCTCGGCGGGCTGACCGGCGGCCAGGTTGATGTCCTGCAGCTCCACGGCGGCACGCCATACGCCGCCTTCGGTGATGCGGCCCTTGAACACGGTGTTCTGGCCCATTTCCGGCAGCACGGCGGAGAGGAAGTAGTTGGTCATGAGACCGGCCCAGTAGATTTCGCCGGAGCTCATCACGCCTTCCTTGGTGAGGTCTTCCTTGTCGGTGTCGCGCTTGAGCGAGCCCTTGAGGTCCCAGGCCATGCTCATGGTGTCGTAGTTGCTCTTGCCGCTCATGTCCGTGGCGCCGAGGCTGTAGGACACGCGGGCGGCGGGATTGCCGGCGGCGGAGGTGAGGGTCACCTTTTCATCCATGAGATAGGTGTCGGCATGGAAGGTGATGGCGCGGCTGATGCGGATGCCGTTCATCTCGCCCGTGAAGGTCAGCGTGGCGTCGCCGCTTTCAAGATTGACGTCGGAGCCGTCAAAGCTCCACTGGCCCATGTTCCACGAAGGCTGACCGTTGATGAGCAGGCCCATGGGAGCCACGGTGGCGGCAGCGGGGGAAACCATGTTGAGCAGCGGAGAGCCGGGCGTGATGGAGGCGTTGTAGTTCTTCAGCTTGAACGACTGGAGCACGCCGCCGCCGGAATGAAACACGGCTTCGTAGAGAGGCGTGTTCACATGCACTTCGCGGCCTTCGGAAGGCACGAACTTGGCCACGGGAACCACGGGAGCGGCAGGCGCGGGAGCCGGAGCTTCGGCCTGAGCCTGTTCTTCGGTGGCCGTGGGCTGGGGCTGTTCGGGAATCCAGCCCATGTATTCGGAAAAGGTCTGCCAGCCGATGAGAAGGGCGATGCAGAGGACGACGGAAATGATGAGGCGACGGTTATCCATGACGTTCCTGAGAGTCTGCGTCGTGCGCAGAGGGATGATCGTTTGAGAGAGGGGGCACAGGATCGAAGCCACCCGGGTTGCCGGGATGGCAGCGCAGGATGCGCCTGACGGCCAGCCACAGTCCCTTGACGGGGCCGTGGATTTCTATGGCCTGGATGGCGTAGGTGGAACAGGAGGGATAGAAGCGGCAGCAGGGAGGATAAAGCGGCGAGATGCAACGCTTGTAGAACCGGATGGGCAGAATGAGAAGCCGCTGGGCGAGAGTCATGCCGCGTCTCCCGAGGGCGTGGAAGCGTCGGGCCCTGCGTCTGCGGCCGGGGAAAGTTCGGCAAGCAGGGGCAGAAGTTCGGCTTCCGCAAGGCAGAGACTGAACTTGTCGGCACGCAGATGCTTCTTGGGCGTGACGACAATGTCCATGGCGGGCATTTCATTCTGATGCAGGCGGAAGAAGGAGCGAAGAACGCGCTTGATGCGGTTCCTGGCAACGGCATTGCCGCATTTTTTTGTGACAGCAAGCCCGAGACGCCCGGCTCCGGCCGTGCCGGAACTACGGGCGAACACAACAAAGTATTTGGTGAACAGGCGTTCTCCCCCGCTGTAGCAGGCGGTATATTCCGCCCGGCGGGTGATGCGTCGTTCTCTGGGCCAGGTCAGTGACATGGAAAGGCAATCCATGCTGCGCTTTGACAGAATTTAAACGCAAAATGTGGGCGTGGCGGAACGCCGCGCCCGAAACATTTGCATGGTCTGCCCGGACTTTCCCCGAGGAAAGCAACCGGGAAGCGCACCGCTTTGACTAGGCGGACAGGGTCTTGCGGCCCTTGGCACGACGGCGGCTGATGACGGCACGACCGTTGGGGGTGCTCATGCGGGCGCGGAAGCCGTGAGTACGCTTTCTGCTGATCTTGCTGGGCTGATACGTTCTTTTCATGACGCGCGGTCTCCTTACTGAGATTGGAACATTCGGGTATAGCGCGCCTTGCTGTTCCCGTCAAGTCGGAAGCGCAGGGCGCAAAGAAAGCCTCCCCCCGGAAGGGGCGCGGCAAGGTCTATGTGTATGCCGACTCATGCTTCCGGGCAAGCATTAAAAAGGGGTTTTCGCCGGAAAAACGCGCCTTTCGGGACTTTTGAGCTTTTTCGGGCGCTTGCAGTCCCTTGCGGATGACAAAACGGACGTTTGCGCTTAGACTTCGCCCACAAGTTCAGCCGCCTTGGCGGCGAAGGAGCAGTCATGCAGGGCGTTCCCGTTCTCCGCGTTGCGGCCATACACGATCTTTCCGGTTTCGGCCGGGCCTCTCTCACCGTGGCCATTCCCATTCTGGCTACCATGGGCATACAGGTCTGTCCGCTGCCCACGGCCGTGCTTTCCTCGCAGACTTCGGGCGTGGACGACTTCACCTTTCTCGATCTCACCGATCAGATGGGGCCCATGATGGATCACTGGGCGCGCATGGGCCTGAAGTTCGACGCCGTCTACTCGGGATTTCTGGGAAGCCCGGATCAGTCGGAGCTGGCAAGGCGCTGCATACGGGAATTCCGCGCGCCGGGAGGCATTGCCGTGGTCGATCCCGTGCTCGGCGACAACGGAACGCTCGATCCCACGCAGACGCCGGAAATGGTGGAGGCCATGCGCAGCCTCGTGCGTCAGGCCGACATCATCACGCCGAATCTTACGGAAGCGGCGTTTCTGCTGGGAGAGCCGTACCGTGCCGACATCAGCCGCGAGGCGCTGCGCGACGAGCTCCGCGCTCTGGCGGCCATGGGGCCGTCGGCCGTGGTCATCACCAGTGCGCCCGCGTCCTTTGCCGGGGGAACGGCCACCGTGGCGTTCGACGGACGCCGGTTCTGGCAGGTGGAAGTGCCGCATCTGAACGCCTTTTATCCCGGCACGGGCGACGCTTTTGCAAGCGTGCTCACGGGCAGCCTCCTTCTCGGAGATTCCCTTCCCGTGGCCGTGGACCGGGCCGTGCACTTCGTTTATCTCGGCATTCAGGCCACCTACGGCTACGACACGCCGCACCGCGACGGCGTGCTTCTGGAAAGAACGCTTCCCTCGCTCAGGATGCCCTTCACCGGGGGAAGCTACACGGAGTTCTAGCGCGTTTTTTCAGTCGTGAAGTCAGAAAAGAGAAAGGGCTTCCGCCAGCGGCGGAAGCCCTTTCTTCATGCCTGTCTCAGCTCTGCCGGAGGCGGAACCGGACGGGGCTTAGTAGCGGTACATGTCGTTCTTGAAGGGACCGTCCACGGGAACGCCGATGTAGTCGGCCTGCTTCTGGGTGAGGGTGGAGAGCTTGGCGCCGAGGCGGGCGAGATGGAGGCGCGCTACTTCCTCATCGAGCTTCTTGGGCAGCGTATACACGCGCGCTTCGTGCTTGTTCGCCGCAAGGTCCATCTGAGCGAGCACCTGATTGGTGAAGGAATTGGACATGACGAAGCTCGCATGACCCGTGGCGCAGCCGAGGTTCACGAGGCGGCCTTCGGCAAGCACGATGATGGAACGGCCGGAAGGCAGGAACCACTTGTCCACCTGCGGCTTGATTTCCATCTTGCGGCATTCGGGATTGGATTCCAGCCAGGACATCTGAATTTCGCTGTCGAAGTGACCGATGTTGCACACGATGGCTTCATCCTTCATGCCCATCATGTGTTCGCCGGTAATGACGTCGCAGTTGCCGGTGCAGGTGACGTAGATGTCGCCATAGGGAAGGGCGTCTTCCATGGTGACCACCTGATAGCCTTCCATGGCGGCCTGAAGGGCGCAGATGGGGTCGATTTCCGTGACGAGCACGCGGGCGCCGAAGCCGCGCATGGAGGCGGCGCAGCCCTTGCCCACGTCGCCGTAGCCGCAGATGACCACGACCTTGCCGGCCACCATGATGTCGGTGGCGCGCTTGATGCCGTCGGCCAGCGATTCACGGCAGCCGTAGAGATTGTCGAACTTGGACTTGGTGACGGAGTCGTTCACGTTGATGGCCGGGAAGAGAAGCTTTCCTTCCTTTTCCATCTGATAGAGACGATGCACGCCGGTGGTGGTTTCCTCGGACACGCCGCGGACGGCGGCGGCCACGCGGTGCCAGCGGTAGGGGTCGTACGTGAGGGAAAGGGCGAGGCGTTCCATGATGATGCCCTCTTCCTTGCAGGAAGGCTCGCGGTTCAGCACGGAGGGATCGTTTTCAGCCTCCACGCCCTTGTGGATGAGCAGCGTGGCGTCGCCGCCGTCGTCCACGATGAGGTCGGGGCCGGAGCCGTCGGGCCAGGTGAGGGCCATTTCCGTGCACCACCAGTAGTCTTCCAGCGATTCGCCCTTCCAGGCGAACACCTTGGCCATGCCCTGTTCGGCAATGGCTGCGGCGGCATGATCCTGCGTGGAAAAGATGTTGCAGGAAGCCCAGCGGATGTCTGCGCCGAGTTCGTAGAGGGTGCGGATGAGCATGGCCGTCTGAATGGTCATGTGCAGGGAGCCGCTGATCTTCAGGCCCTTCAGAGGCTTCTTGTCGCCGTAACGGTGCATGAGCTCCATGAGACCGGGCATTTCGCGCTCGGAAAGCTGAATTTCCTTTTTGCCGAAGTCGGCAAGAGAGATGTCGGCGACTTTGTAGTCGAGGGACAGATCAAGATTCTTGGCGGACATGATTGCTCCAGATAGAGGTTGAAAAAGGGTCACAGCCCGGCGGAAGACGCGTTTGTCCCCTTGCGGGCCAGAATGAGATGCAGAGCCAGATCCTTCTTTACCGGCTGACGACGGTAGTCCACGATGGTGAGTCCCGTTCTGGTCAGTGCGGAAGAAAGCTCGTCGAGGGTGAAGCCGAGCCAGCGGTCTCCGTACATGGTGCGCATGGATTCCTGACTGTGCTGATCAAAGTCCGTGACAAGCACGAGGCCTCCGGGATGCAGCACCCGGGCGATTTCTCCCAGCGAGGCGGAAGGACGGGAAAGATGATGCAGCACGAGGTTGATGCAGATGAAATCCGCTTCGCCGTCGCGCAGGGGAAGATAGTCGAGCTCTCCTATGCGCAGGGAAATGCCGTTCATGTTCTCGCCGAAGCGGCGGCGGGCCAGCTCCAGCATGCGCGGCGAATCGTCCACGCCTATGAGCTCCCGGCAGGCGCCGCGCAGATGCTCGAGCACCTCGCCCGTGCCGCAGCCGAGATCGGCGGCCACGCCGCAGTTTTCCGGCACGGCGTGCAGGATCACGTCGGGCAGGGAGAAGTCGCCGAGAATTTCCCGGTTCATCTCGTCCCAGTCGTCGGCGATCTCATTGAAGAACTGCCGTGTCTTGAGCGTTCTTTCCTCAATGATGCGGGAGGCCATGTCGAGGTCGGCTCGGCAGGCTTCGTCATCCTGCGCGAACGTGACGACGCTGCTCAGAAAATCGTGTCCCGGGCCTTCCGTCTCGGCAGAGTAGAACACCCACAGGCCGTCCCTCCGGGAATGCAGCAGGCCCGCTTCCGTAAGAATCTTGAGATGCCGCGATATGCGCGACTGCCCCATGTTGAGAAGCGAAACCAGCTCGTTGACGGACAGCTCATAGTGGAAAAGCACCAGCGCCAGACGCAGACGCGTTTCATCAGAAAGGGCCTTGAGATACCGAAGAGCTTTCATAACTTTTTGAAATATAACAAATATCAAGTTTTATCGATACAATATATCCGTTTATCTTCATATAGTCAAGAAGCGTTGGCGGGCAAAGAAAAGCGGCGCTGAGAATTTTGTGGGCGAAAGGGCGCGGCGACGGGATGAAGGCATGAAAAGCGCAAGGTTCTTCCGGTCGTCGTCGGGACGGGCGGACGATGTGCGTGCAGGGCGGGCCGGGCAGGAGGAAAAAGCGTGAGCGGAACGTTTTTTTTTGCGGCGCTGAGGATGACGGGCGGAAAGGGCAGGCGCCCGGGTCTTTCGTGATGATGGTCTGCCGGGCGCTGTCTTGCGGGACCGTCGTATCTGCTCGTTTTTCTGTTCATCGTTCCCTTTGTTCGGAGGGGGCGTGAGCCGCGGGAAAAGGCGGCCTTCTTTCAAAAGGCCCGGGGCTTCTTTGGCGTGCCGACGGCGATTTTTACGCGCCGAGGAACCAGTCGCCCCAGAGAGCCTGACCGAGGGCGATGCCGCCGTCGCCGGAAGGGATGCGGGAGGGGATGAGCGGCGTGAGACCGAGAGCGCGGAGCTCGACGGGCAGTTCTGCAAGGAGCGTGCGGTTGTTGAACACGCCGCCGCAGAGCGCGACGGTGGTGACGCCGCATACGTCCGCCGCCATGCGCGCCCAGCGGGCAAGGCCTGCGGCAAGGCCGCGGTGGAAGCGGCGCGCGAGGATGGCGGGTGCGTTTCTGTCCCGTGCGGCCTCGGCAAAAAACGCGGCCACGTCGGCTTCGAGCAGCCCGTCCCTTTCCAGGACAGGAAGATGGTAGGCTCCCTGCTCTGTTTTGTCCTGCGCTTCTTCCAGACGAATGGCGGCCTGTCCTTCGTAGGTGATGTCGAAGCACAGACCGGCGAGGGCGGCGACGGCGTCGAAAAGACGGCCGCAGCTTGAGGTCTTCGGGCAGCGTATGTCATGCTTGAGCATTTCGTCCATCATGGGCGCGAGCTTTTCCCTTTCCGGCGAACCGGTGAGCCACGGCAGCGCCGCGTCGGAAAGTCCGGCCTTGCGCCACAGCCCCTGCGCGGTGCGCCACGGTGAGCGTATGGCGGATTCGCCTCCCGGCAGTGCGAAGGGGGAGAAGCGCCCGAGCCTCTGCCAGAAGCCGGGCTGAACGAGCAGCAGTTCCCCGCCCCATATGGTGTCGTCGTCGCCGAGGCCCGAGCCGTCCAGTGCGAGGCCGAGCACGGGGGTGACCACACGGTGCTCCGCCATGACGGCGCACACGTGCGCAGCATGGTGCTGGAGTGTCAGTTCCTGAAGTCCGCGCTGTCCGGCGAAGTCGTCGGCAAGGCGGCTGGAAAGATAGTCGGGGTGCAGGTCGCGCACCACGAGAGAGGGTTCCACCTCCAGAAGTCCGAGCAGGTGATGCAGCGTTTCCTCAAAGAACGCGAGGTTCTCAGGTCTGCTCACGTCGCCCGCGTGCTGGCTCAGAAAGGCTTCGTTTCCGCGCGTGATGCAGAAGGTGTGCTTGAGCTCCGCCCCGGCGGCGAACACCGAATCTCCCGGGGAAAGAAAAGGGCGATCGGGCAGAAGCACGGGCTCGGGAACGAAGCCGCGCGCCCGGCGCACCATGAGCGTGGGAGCGGCCGGTTCGGAGGCATCACCGTCCCCGGCCGGGAAGAGCACGGAATCGTCCACGCGCACGAGAATGTCCCGGTCGTGGAAAAGAAAGAGGTCGGCCATGTCCGCAAGACGCGTCTTCGCTTCACGGTTGCCGAGACAGATGGGCGCGCCGTGCGGGTTCCCCGACGTCATGACGAGGGCCGGCAGGGCGTCTTTTTTGTCTCCGCCCGTCCATTCCGGGTGAAAGAGCAGATGATGAAGCGGCGTTGACGGCAGCATGAGGCCGATGCTCGCGGTGTCCGGGGCGAGAATCGGGGGAAGCGGGGAAACGTCTTCCGAGGGTTCCGTTCTGCGGGGACAGATGACGATGGGGCGTCTCGGCGAGAGAAGCTTTTCTTCCGCATCCCTGCTCACGACGGCAAGGCGTCGCGCGTGTTCGATGTCCGCCACCATGACGGCAAGGGCCTTGTGCGGACGCGCCTTGCGGCGGCGAAGTTCCGCTACGGCGCGTTCGTTTCGGGCGTCGCATACGAGGTGGAATCCGCCGAGTCCGCGTACGGCCGCGATGCATCCTCTGCGCAGCGCGGCAAGAAGCACGAGAACGGCGGCGTTGCCCATGACGGCGTCATTCGGCAGGCCGTAGCGCTTTCTGCGTTCTTCATGCATCGGCTTGTATTCATTCCTGCCGTTCAGCATGGCGGGAATATGCGGGGCGTCGGACAGAGCTTCGGCGATCGCTTCTTTTTTTCCTTCCAGCCAGAGCATGGGGCCGCAGGTGGGGCAGGCGTTGGGCTGGGCGTGAAAGCGTCTGTCCGCAGGGTCGTGATATTCCTTCTCGCAGGGGGGACACATGGGAAAGCAGGCCATGCTCGTCACCGGCCTGTCGTAGGGGATGGAACGCGTGATGGTGTAGCGCGGCCCGCAGTTCGTGCAGTTGGTGAAGGCGTAGCCGAAGCGGCGGTTGCCGGGATCGGCCATGTCGGCCAGGCAGTCGTCGCAGGGAGCCACGTCGGGACTCACGAGCACGCTGTGCCCGTGATGGTCGCCGCCGTGACTGGCATGAATGACGAAGTCCTTCTCATCCGCAACAATGGAGGATTCGCGCCTTTCCAGCGAGGCGATGCGGGCCAGCGGCGGCACGCGCTCCGGAAAGGCGGAGAACATTTCAAGCGCGTCTTCTTCGCCCTGCACCTCTATGCGCACGCCCTCGGGCGTGTTGCCCACAAAGCCCGTCAGTCCCAGTCTTGCGGCTTCCCTGTAGACAAAGGGCCTGAAGCCCACGCCCTGCACCTGCCCGGTCACAATGTAGATATGCCTTGCCGTCATGTGGTCCTCCGCGTGCGACTATAGCCGCCAAGTTCTCCAAAGAAAAGCGCCGCCTTTTCCCACGGGGAAGGGAGCGCTTTTCTCCTTGAGAAAGCCCGCGGGATGCCATAAGATAACCGCCTCGGACGCTGCCGCGAGAGGTTTTTTCGCCGTATTTTCCTGTGGATCGGCGGAAACGGCAGCTCCTGCCGGGGAACCTCCATGTCGAGGTCTGCTCCCATGACGCGGCCCTTCCGGCGTTCGGCCGATGGCCCCGGTTTTTCCGCGCACTGATGTAAAGGAACGGAATATGTCAGAATTTAAGTTGCAGGAACGCACCCTCGGTCAGATGCTTGATGAAACCGTAGGGCGCTTTCCTGATCGTGAGGCCCTTGTTTACGTGGGACACGATTACCGGCAGACCTGGAGCGAGTTTGCCGACACTGTGGACAGGCTGGGACGAGGCCTGATGGCGCTGGGCGTGCAGCCCGGAGAAAAAATCGCCCTGTGGGCCACCAACGTGCCCAACTGGGTGACGCTCATGTTTGCCGCCGCCCGCATAGGAGCCACGCTCCTTGCGGTGAACACCAACTATCGCGACAGCGAGCTTGAATATCTCATCCGTCAGTCGGAATGCGAAAACTTCTTCTGCATCGACGGCTTTCTCGACTATGACTACGTTTCGGCGCTCTATCGCGTCATTCCCAATCTGAAGGATC
Source organism: bacterium (assembly GCA_037230945.1). Classification (GTDB taxonomy): domain Bacteria; phylum Desulfobacterota; class Desulfovibrionia; order Desulfovibrionales; family Desulfovibrionaceae; genus Mailhella. The sequence continues at coordinate 50,151 of JAXUUT010000104.1, read as the reverse complement.
AGCACGAGGGCGAGCTTCACTGCGAGAAGTTCCCCCATCTTCGCCGGGTCATGAGTCTCAAGGACATTCCGCATCCCGGCGTGCTGCCCATTTCCGCCATTCTGGAGAAGGCCGGAGAAGTGTCCGAAGCCGAGTACGAGGCCCGCAAGCGTCTGGTCGGCCCCTATGACGTGGTCAACATGCAGTACACCTCGGGCACCACGGGTTTTCCCAAGGGCGTCATGCTCACGCACGTGGGCATAGGCAACAACGGCTTCAGCGTGGGGGAACGCGAGCGTCTCACGGAAGAGGATCGCGTCATCATTCCGCTGCCGCTCTTCCACTGCCTCGGCTGCGTGGTGGGCGTTCTGGCCTGCGTGAGCCACGGCTCGACCATGGTCATTACGGAAACCTTTTCGCCTGAGCGGGTCATGGCCGCCATACAGGATGAAAAGTGCACCGGCGTGTACGGCGTGCCTTCCACCTACATTTCCATGCTGGGGCATCGCCGCTTCAGTCAGTACGACTTCTCGAGCCTGCGCTTTGCCCTGATGAGCGGTTCGGTCTGTCCCGAGCCTCTCATCCGTCAGGTCATGGAATCCATGGGGCTTGATGCCGTGGTCATTCCCTACGGCCTTACCGAGTGTTCTCCGGTCATCACCATGACCGGCATTGAGGAGAGCGACGAGCATCGCTGCCGCTCCGTGGGCAGCGTGCTGGAAGGCGTGGAAGTGAAGCTCCGCGATCCGGTGACTCATGAGACGGTCGCCCGCGGCGTGCAGGGCGAAATCTGCTGCCGCGGCTACAACGTGATGAAGGGCTACTTCAACATGCCCGAGGCCACGGCGGAAACCATAGACGCCGAGGGCTGGCTGCATACCGGCGATCTCGGCGTCATGGACGCCGAGGGGTATCTTCGCATCACCGGACGCATCAAGGACATGATAGTGCGCGGCGGCGAAAACATTTATCCCCGCGAAATTGAAGAGTTCCTGCTTGAAATGGATTCCGTGCGAGACGTGCAGGTGCTCGGCATTCCCTCCCGTCGCTACGGCGAGGACGTGGCGGCCTTTCTCATTCCCCGCGAGGGAAGAACAGTGAAGCCGGAAGACGTGCGCGATTTTTGCCGCGGCCGCGTGGCCTGGCACAAGATTCCCCGCTACGTCGCCGTGGTGGACGACTTTCCCAAGACGGCCAACGGCAAGGTGCAGAAGTTCAAGCTGCGCGAAATGGCGGCGGAGCTGTTCCCCAATGTCAAGTAGGCCTCTCATCGTTTATCTGGCGGCACGGGGCTTTGAAGCGGATCTCGTGGACGAGCTGAAGCTTCACGGCGTGCGCGTGCTCGAGGTGAAGGAGCGGCTTGTTCTGGCCGAGGGTCTGTTTCGTTCCGCATGGGCGCAGAACATCTGGCTCGAGCCCTTTTTTCAGCCTGTCGCCTCCGTGGGCAACGCGGTGCGCACGCTCAAGTCCATTCAGAGAAACTGGAAGCTTCATGCCGTGGACTTTCACCGCAGGGCAGCGCTCATTGAGCAGCAGCTTCCGCCGGTGAAGGCGAGACCGCTTCGCTTCGGTGAGAGCGTTCCCTCTTCTCCGCTCGGTTCATGGACGCTGTGGGATCACGATACCCTGCTCGTGTCCGCCGCGTGTTCCTCCGCCTTTCCCGACGGGGAGGTCCGCTTCGAGGAAGACAAGGTCAATCCGCCGAGCCGCGCCTATCTCAAGCTCTGGGAAACCTTTACGCTGCTCGGTCGCGGGCCCCGTCCCGGAGAGCTCTGCCTGGATCTCGGTTCCGCGCCCGGAGGCTGGACCTGGGTCATTGCCGGCATGGGCGCGCGGGTGTTCAGCATAGACAAGTCGCCCATAGATCCGAAGGTGGCGGCCATGCCCGGCGTCGATCACTGCCTCGGCAGCGGCTTCGGTCTGGAGCCGCAGACGGCGGGAAGAGTGGACTGGCTTTTTTCGGACATGGCCTGCTATCCCGCCCGTCTTCTCGGCGCCGTAAAGGAATGGCTGAAGACCGATGCCGCGGCGAACTTCGTCTGCACGCTCAAGCTTCAGGGCCGCACCGATCATGATGTCGTGCAGGCCTTCCGGGACATTCCGGGCTCCTGCGTCATGCATCTTTCATGCAACAAGCATGAACTGACGTGGGTGAACCTCGAAGAATGGCGAAAAAGGGGCTGAAGGGGGACAATGCTTGCGGCGCTTGCGTTTTCGGCATTTCGCCGGAAGTTCGCAAAAAAAACCATTAAAAGCTTTTTCATAAAAATTTTCTCTGGTTAGCGGAGCTGAGCTTGACATACGGGGATTCTCATTCTACTGAAAAGTGACTCAGTGAAAGAGTCAAAAAATTTTTGGGAGAGTGAAACCATGACGAAAGCTGAACTGGTCGAGAAGATCTACGCCAAAAGCGGACTTGAGACGAAAGTAAAATCGGAAGCAGCTCTTGACGCTGTGATTTCTGCCATCTCTGAATGTCTTGCTTCTGGCGATTCCATCACCCTGATGGGCTTTGGCAGCTTCAAGGTTGTCAAGCGTGCGCCTCGTACCGGCCGTAACCCTCGCACCAATGAGAAGATTGAAATCCCCGCCTGCTCCGTTGTGAAGTTCCTTCCCGGCAAGGCTCTTAAGGATGCTATCAAGTAACAGCGCGCAAAGCGTCTGTGAAACAGGCCGCCCGCATTTTGCGGGCGGCCTGTTTTTTAAGCGCGCCGACAAATGGATGCCTCCGGCCTTTTGTGCCTTCTCGGAAGAACGGGGAAGCAAAAATGGCGGAAGAGACGGCGTTCGGAATTCATTTCGCGTGCGTGCAGGAGGCGAAGGCCTCGCGCTGCGCATCTGTGCACGGTACCCGGCGCGTCGGCTGCGGGCTGTTCATGGGCGGAATCCTGTTCTTCAAGGCCTCCGGTCTCTCGTCTTCCCGTTTTTATATCAAAGGACACGACCTTTGTAACAATTATGTTTCATTTTAGCAGATTATCAATGTATAATATATTGAAATACCATGATTTATATATTGGCATGACTTTTGCTTCATGAATGGTGGCAGCAGAAGCAGGGGAGCTCCGTTTCCGAAAAGACCGCTGTTGCCGTGCAGAGTCATCATGACTGCGCAGGGCGGCAGAGGTACGGAATCCGGTTTTCCATGGCCGGCTAAGTCTTCAGAAGGTGTGCGTGAGGCTCATGCCGTCGCTCACGGTGACGAATGAAGGAAAACTGGGCATGGCAGTCATGAGATCTTTGAATGCAGAGCCTGTGGCCTGCATTCTTTGGGGGCCTGTTCTCCCCGTCCCCCATGTGCGAGAGAGGACCCTGCGGGGTCCTCTCCCGTTTGCCTTCAGGCTGGTCTGCGGGGAAAAGGCGGCGCTTCTGCCGTGCGCCGGGCTTGAAAGCCCGCTGAGAGCACGGCGTCCCCGCGCGGTTTTGACATATGATATTTTTTCATGTCAGAGGCCGCCTTGTGGAAGAAAAGCGCCGGAAACGTCCTTTCGGCGTGTTCCGGCGCTTTTCCCCAAAAGATCCGCTGCTCTCTCAGCGGCCGATTTTTTTCTTCATGGCTTCCACGGAGAGCTGTTCCAGCTTGTGGATGCGCACAAGATAGAGCAGGGCGGCCACGCTGAGACCGAAAATGAGGGCTATCCAGAAGCCCAGCACGCCGAGGGGGGCGGGCGTGAACAAGTCGGTCATGCACAGAATCCAGCCCACGGGCAGGCTCACCACCCAGTAGGCGACGAAGGATATGCAGAAAATGGCCCTTGTGTCGTTCCAGCCGCGCAGAGAGCAGAGCGTATTGGTCTGCACGCCGTCGGGGAACTGATAGAAGACCTCGCAGATGAGCAGAAGACTTGCCATCTGAATGACGGCCTGATCCTCGGTGTAGAGCGCCGCCACGGGATAGCGCACGAGATAGATGAGCACGGCCAGAACGCAGGCCATGCCCAGAGTGATGGTGAGGGCCGTGAGTCTGGCTTTTTTTGCGCCTGCCATGTCTCCGGCGCCGAGCAGCGTTCCTACGCGTATGGTGGAGGCCGCTCCTATGGAAAAGGGACACATCCACACGAAGGCGCTCACGTTGATGGCGATTTGATGGCCCGACACGGTGGTGACGCCGAGCGGGGAAACGATGAGCGCGATGAGGGCAAACGCTGCGGTTTCGTTGAGCATGGCAAAGGCGCTCGGCAGACCGATGCGCACCAGTCGTCTGAGAATGGCGACCATGGGCTTTTCCGGCGCAAGGGCGGCCCTGTCCGTATGACGGACGAAGAAGAGCATGGATGCCGCCATGAACCAGAAGAGAATGGCCGTGGCCACGCCGCAGCCCGCGGCTCCCATGGCGGGCAGGCCGAACTTGCCGAACACGAAGATGATGTTGAGCGGCACGTTGAGTGCCAGGCCGATGAAGCCGGACACCATGGCAGGCCGCGTTCTGCCGTGTCCTTCCAGAAAGCAGCGCTGCACCACGAAGAACATGAGCGCAGGCACGCCCCAGAGCACGGCAAAAAGATATTCCGACGTCTTTTGGGCGAGCAGCGGATCCATGGTGCCCCACTGGGGAATGGTCCGGCTGATGATAAGGAAAATGGCCATGAGCAGCAGGGAAATGGCGACGGCAAGCCACAGGCCCTGACGCAGAAAATGTCTGCTCTGGAGGCGGTTGCCGGAGCCCGTGGCCTGGGCCACGAGCGGCGTTATGGCCATGATGAGTCCCTGCCCGAACATGGTGCCGGGAATCCAGAACGACGTGGCCACGGCCACGGCGGCCATGTCGACGGTACCGGCGCGGCCGGCCACCACGGTGTCCACAAAGGACATGGCGATCTGCGCGATCTGGCCGAGAAAGACGGGAATGGCGAGAAAGACCAGATTGCGGGCTTCCTGCCTGCTGAAATGTCTGAACATGATGTCTCCTCCCGATGGGAGAGGAGGTCTTGCGGGGAAGAGAAGCCGGATCGGCAGAACGCGGCTTCCCTGTTTCGAACCTCATCCCTTTTGCAGGTCAACGGTTTGAAAGATGGCGCCGGCAGCCGTGAAGAGCATTCTGAATGCGTTTCAGGCGTGGGAGGCGCGAAAATGCGGGGACGAGCGTCCCTGAAAAGTGAGTCCTGCCCGTCAGTTCGGGCGGACGACGAGCGGTCTTTGCTGTGAATGAAAAGCCGCCGGGACTGTGAGGACGGTTGCGGGAGTCCGGGATGCCGGGAAGGACGATCCGCTGCGCGTTCTGAACTCGATCCGGCAAGCGGGAGACCGCAGCAGAATATGCGATGCCCGGCGTGTCGTGCGCACGCATGACCTTCCGTGGCCGCCGCATTGCGCAGAGGTCGGAGGTGAAGCGGCGAAAAAAGCGCTTTTCTGCGTTTTTCGCGACAGACGAGCGTTTAAACTCGAAAACCCGTCAGCCGCCGAAGCGGGAGACGGGATCGAGTCCTTGAAGGAAAGACCTTACTTGCCCAGCTTCTTGAGAAGGGTGCGCACGGTGTCGGACAGTTCGGCGCCCTTGCCGATCCAGGCCTGAAGCTTTTCGTTGTCGAGGCTCAGGGTGCCGGGGTTGGTGTTGGGGTTGTAGTAGCCCAGAAATTCCAGCGGACGGCCGTCGCGGCGGCTGTCACTGTTGATGGCCACGATGCGGTAGAAGGGACGCTTCTTGGAACCAGAGCGGGTCATTCTCACTTTAACGGACATATCTCACTCCTGATAGGATAGGCAGCGGGGCTACCTTTTTTTGTTTTTACGTTTCTGCTTGTCGCGTTTTTTCTTGGTAGCGGACTTTCCGCTGCCAGGCAATCCGGGCACGCCGCCGGGCAGTCCCGGCATGCCGCCCATTCCCGGCAGGCCACCCATGCCGGGCAGACCACCTAAGCCCGGCATGCCGCCCATGCCTCCCAGCCGGTTCATCATGCCCTGGGGAATACGGGGCGCGTGACGGTTGGGCTGCATCATGGACTGCATCATTTTCTTCATCTGTTCGAACTGGCGCAGAAGCATGTTCACGTCCTGCACCTTTGTTCCCGAACCTTTGGCGATGCGGGCCCTGCGGCTGCCGTTGATGATGTCGGGGTTGCGGCGCTCCTGACTGGTCATGGAGTTCAGGATGGCTTCCGTTCTGTTCAGCTCCTTTTCGTGCCCGCTCATGTCGCCCAGCTTGCTGGCGAGGCCGCCGAGACCGGGAATCATTTTCATGAGCGATTCAAGAGAGCCCAGCTTGCGCATGTGGCGCATCTGGGTACGGAAGTCCTCAAGATCGAACTTGGCCTTCTGCATCTTTTTGGCGAGGGCTTCGGCCTCTTCGGCCTCCATTTCGCTCTGCGCCTTTTCCAGCAGGGTGAGCACGTCGCCCATGCCGAGGATGCGGCCCGCAACACGGTCGGGATGGAACACTTCCATTTCGGAAAGCTTTTCGCCCATGCCGACAAATTTGACCGGCGCGCCGGTGACCGACTTGATGGAGAGCGCCGCGCCGCCGCGGGCGTCGCCGTCCATCTTGGTGAGAACGACGCCCGTGATGCCGAGATGATCGTTGAACGATTCGGCGACGGTAACGGCGTCCTGACCGGTCATGGCGTCTGCCACGAACAGGATTTCCTGCGGATTCACGGCGCTCTTGATGGACACGAGTTCCTGCATGAGGGGCTCGTCCACATGGAGACGACCGGCCGTGTCGAGGATGACCACGGTGCACTGCTTTGCCTTTGCGTCCTCCACGGCCGCGCGGGCGATGTCCACCGGGTTCATGTCCGGCGTGGAATCGAAGCAGGGGATGTCGAGCTGTTTTGCCAGTGTGCGCAGCTGATCAATGGCGGCGGGACGGTACACGTCGGCGGGCACGAGATAGGGGCGCATCTTCTGCTTGCGCAGCAGAAGGGCCAGCTTGCCCGAAGACGTGGTCTTGCCGGAACCCTGAAGGCCGACCATGAGAATGACGGCGGGCTGCGCGCCCTGAAGCTTCAGCTCCGTGTCTTCTCCGCCGAGCAGCTTGACCAGTTCTTCGTGAACGACCTGAATGACCTGCTGTGCCGGAGTGACGCCCTTCATCACCTGAACGCCGAGCGCCGCCTCGCGCACGCGATCCACGAATTCCTTGACGATCTTGAAGTTGACGTCGGCTTCAAGAAGCGCGAGTCGGACTTCGCGAAGAGCGTCCTGGATATTGGATTCCGTGAGCTGGGCACGACCGCTGAGATTGCGGAACACGCCGGAGAGTCGGTCTGTCAGGCTTTCAAACATCGTCTTTCCTGTTCTTATGACTTGGAACTAAGAACCGTTACGCAACTTTTTCCCTCAAGTCAAGTCAAACGTGCCTCCGACGTCCGTGTCGCCTTTGCCTGTCGCGTCGTCTTCCGCCTCTTGCCCTCGCGCGCCTGCACGGGTATCCTGTGCTCCTCTCAGGAAAAATGAACGTTCAGGAGCTGTCATGTCCGTCATCATGGGAACCGCCGGTCACATCGACCACGGAAAAACATCGCTCATCAGGGCGCTTACTGGCATAGATTGCGACCGTCTCGGTGAAGAGAAGCGCCGCGGCATCACCATAGAGCTGGGCTTCGCCTACGCCGATCTTCCCGGCGGGGAGCGCATGGGCATCGTGGACATGCCGGGCCATGAAAAATTCGTGCGCACCATGGTGGCCGGGGCCTCCGGCATAGATTTCGTGCTGCTCGTCATTTCCGCCGACGAGGGCGTCATGCCGCAGACCCGCGAGCATCTGGAAATATGCACGCTGCTCGGCGTGAAGCACGGCATTGTGGCGCTTACCAAGACAGACATGGTCGATGCCGACATGCTGGAGCTTGCGAAGGAGGACGTGCGGGAGTTCCTCACGGGCACCTTCCTTGAAGGCGCGCCCATTTTTCCCGTGTCCTCCGTGACCGGCGAGGGCCTCGACGCCCTTCGCGCCGCCATAGTCGAGGAAAGCCGCCGTCAGCCGAGAAGGCGTTCCGACCTCTTCCGTCTGCCCGTGGACCGCGTGTTTTCCCTCAAGGGGCACGGCACCGTGGTCACGGGAACGCTCGTTTCCGGCTCCGCGAAGTGCGGCGACGAGGTGGAGCTTCTGCCGAGCGGAAAACTTTCGCACATCCGCAGCATTCAGAGCCACGGTCAGGCGCAGGAGGTGGCCGAGGCCGGTCACCGCATCTCCCTCAATCTGCACGGCCTCGGCGTTGAGGACATCAGCCGCGGCGACGTGGTCACCCATGTGGGAACCATGAAGAACTCGAAGCGCTGGATTGTGGAGCTGACCTGCCTCAAATCCTCGCCCCGGGGACTGCGTCATCGCGGTGAGGTGCATTTCCATCACAGCGCCCGGGAACTTGCCGCGCGACTGTACTTCTATGACCGCGACAGGCTCGAGCCCGGCGACACCGCGCTTGCGGAAGTGCATTTTTCCGAGCCCGTGGCGGGCATTTTCGGCGACCGATGCATCGTGCGGGCCTTTTCGCCCCTGCGCACCGTGGCCGGCGGCTCCATCCTGTATCCGCTGGACGGCGCGCCAAGGCGCAGTCACATCGACGAAGCCATGCAGGAGCGTCTCATGGCCCTGCCCGACGCCGACGAGCAGACGCGCATCGGCGTGCAGCTCGAGCTTGCCGGACGCTTCGGCGCAACGCTGGCCGATCTTTCCATTCTGACCGATCTCAGCCGGAAGTCGCTGGAAAAGCATCTTCAGGCCATGTCCGGCAAAGGCAGCGCCCTGTGCTGGGACAAGGACGCCCGCTGCTGGATTTCCTCCGCCTGGCTGGACAGGCTCCTTGATCGTGCTCTTGCCGCCACGGAGGCCTTCCACAAGAAGAATCCTCTGGAACACGGCATGGCCAAGGGCGTCATTCTTGCCGGCATGGGCGCCGGCGTGCCGCCCAAGCTGGCGCATTTTGTTCTTGAGAGGCTCATCCGTTCGGGCAGACTCGTGGCCGAAGGCGAGCTTCTGCGCCTGCCTGATCACAAGGTGTCTCTGGCCGACGATCAGCAGGCGCTCAAGGAGGCTCTTTTGAAGGCTCACGAGGCCTCGCCGCTCATGCCGCCGAACCATACCGAGCTCTTTGCCGAGCTCGGCATCACGGCGCGTCAGGCCCAGCCCATATTCAAGCTGCTCGTTTCGGAAGGCTCGCTCGTGAAGATCAAGGAGGATCTCTATTATCTTTCTTCCGTCATGGACGAGCTCAGGGCAAAGGTGCGGCAGTTCCTTCAGGAACACAGTGAAATAACGCCCGGCGATTTCCGCGACATTTCCGGCATCTCACGAAAGAACGGCATTGCCCTGCTCGAGCACTTCGACAAGGAGCAGCTCACCATGCGCGTGGGCGACAAGCGGGTTCTTCGCGGCAGGAGCGCGTGACATGGCCTGCGTGGTGGCGCTGGACTTTGAAACTGCCGACAAGCATGCCGACAGCGCGTGCGCCCTGGGCATGACCCGCATGGAAGACGGACAGGTGACGGCCAACTGGTACAGCCTCATCCGTCCGCCCCGCCCGCGGGTGTACTTTACCGAAATTCACGGACTCACCTGGGACATGCTGAAGGACAAGCCCACGTTCGCCGAACTTTGGCCGGACATACGCGCCTTCCTTGGCGGCGCGCAGCTTCTGGTCGCGCACAACGCAAGCTTTGATCGAAGGGTTCTTTTCGGCTGCTGCCGGGCCTTCGGGCTGGAAGCGCCGAATCTTCCCTTCGCCTGCACGGTCAAGGGCTCGAGACGGGGGCTTCATCTTCCTCATCATCGCCTCAATGATGTGTGCGCATACCTCGGACTGGAGCTGGATCATCACAATGCGGCGTCCGACGCCCTGGCCGCCGCAAAAATCTATCTTCATCTCCGCGCTCTCGGCATGACGGACGATCAGATGCTGCTCAAGGGATAAAAGCTCGCCTTACGTCTTGCCCGGAGGGGCCGGCCGGTCTATATTTGTTGAAAGCAAATACGTTGTGAGGTTGTCATGATTATTGAATGTCCTTCCTGCCGCTTCAGGCGTGACGTGCCCACGGCCTCCATACGGCCCGGAAAGAAATACAAGGTGACCTGTCCGCGCTGCTCCACCGTGTTTCATTTCGCCCTGCCGGAGGAAGCGCAGCCTTCTTCCGATGAGCCGGAAAAGAACGTTGCAGCCGCTCAGAGCTCGGGGCCGGGCGTTCCCGCTGCGGAACCCAGGCCTGCTGTTCCTCATCTTTCCACGGAACAGGAAGGGGATGACCCGCTTCCTCCCGGAGCCGAGATTCCGCAGTTCAACAGGGAGGAGCCTGCGGAGAAGAAGGAGGAGACGCACGTAGAGAAGCCGGAGAGCCCTCAGCGGCCGAAAAGCCTCTGGGAGCGCTGGCAGAGCGTGCGCGAGCATGTGCGCCAGTATGACGAGGGGCAGGAGGAACCAGCTTCCCGTCACGACGGCCGACCGGACGGCGCCCCCTGGGAAAGCCCCGAATATTACGGGTTCTGGGGCAGCTTTTCCCGCACGCTGCTCGGTGTGCTCTTCCACGCGCCGGACTTCTTCCGGCATGTGCGCTGCAGCTTTTCGCTTGTCCGCCCCATTCTTTTTTATGTGCTTCTGAGCCTTTTCCAGATGCTTGCCTCACGTCTCTGGTCCATGAAGGCTCTGCAGGAGCTGACGAGCACGGCCACCGATCCGCAGACGCTGGCCATGGCCGAAGCGCTCATGAAAAGCATGAATCTGCCGCTCATGCTGCTGGTCACGCCGTTTTTCTCCATTTTTCAGGCGGTGATTCTGGCGGGGCTTTATCATCTGATGATACGCATGGTGCAGCCGGACCGGGCGGACTTCTCCACCACGCTGCGCGTGGTGTGCTACAGCGCCGCTCCGCTCGTGTTCTGCATCGTGCCCATGGTGGGCAGCCTCATCGCGTCCGTCTGGTTCGTGGCGGCGGCCTTCATGGGCTGCAAGTTCGCGCTCAACCTTTCCTGGTCGCGCACGGTGCTTGCGCTGCTGCCGCTCTATATTCTCGAGTTCGCGCTGGTTTCCCAGATTCCCGCGTTCATGGCGGGCATGTCCTGATGGCTGCTTGGGAAGCGGAAACAGGCGACGCCTTCGCATGAAAACACAAAACGGGGTTCCGCATGACGGCGGAGCCCCGTTTTTTCATGACGTTCCGGAGAAGAATCCTTTTCTTCCACCGGGCGCGCATGGACTTTGTCGTTCAGCGGAGAGGGGGAATGCCCGCCGGCGTCTCGCGGCGTCTTTTGTTGGCGGGCAGACCTTTTTTCCGCATTCGGAAAGCGACTTTTTGTGGCTCCTCTTTGGCGTGGTTCCAGTTCCGGGGCTGTGCAGGCCTCGGCGTCATGCGGTGGATCAGGCAAAAAATCCCAGCATTTTCAGGATGACGAGACACGCGCCGAGTCCCAGAAGACAGGAGACCATGAGCACAAGCGAGGAGAGAAGTTTCAAGGGGAAGTCCTCCCCGGAGCCTGGCGGCCCGGCTATTTCCTGTTTTCCCTGAGCGCTGCGCGGTAGTCGCGCACGGCCCGGTTATGGTCGTTCAGGTTTTTGGAGAAGGTGTGTCCCCGGTCTCGCCCTGTGGCCACGAAATAGAGATAGTCGTGCTTTTCCGGGCTGATGGCTGCCTTGAGCGCCGAAGCGCCGAACGAGCATATGGGGCCGGGCGGCAGACCGGGATTCTGATAGGTGTTGTAGCGGTTGTTTGCGTTGTCCAGCTGACTGCGCAGAAGCGGTCCTTCAAAGCTGCGTCCCAGTCCGTAGATGACTGTGGGATCGGCCTGCAGCAGCATGTTCTTTTCCAGTCTGTTGGCATACACGCCGGCCACGCGGGCACGCTCTTCGGGCACGCTGGTTTCCTTTTCCACGATGGAAGCCAGCGTGACGAGGCGTTTGAGTTCCTCCGTGGAAGGCCTTTTGCCGTTGGGCCACAGTTTGTCGGCCCTGCGCCAGAACATTTCCACAAGACGGTTGGCCACGGCTTTTGCCGCGTCGCGGTTCAGCTCGCGCGGACGGGGCAGAAGATAGGTCTCGGGATACAGGAAGCCTTCTGCGGAGTCGAAGGGAATGCCCCAGTGACGAAGAAATTCCGGATCGTGAATGACGGAGGTGAAGTCCGCGGCCTTGCAGAATCCGCCTTCCTCCACAAGCTCCGCCACGTCCCACCAGGCAAGCCCTTCGCGTATGGTCAGCCTGTAGAGCATGGCCTTGCCGGATACCAGCATGTCCAGCACCGTTTCAGGAAGCCAGCCCGTGCTTACCAGGAAGCGTCCGGCCTGAATGTTCCGGCTTTTTTCCTTGTAGCGGACCAGCATCTGGAAGCGCCAGGCATCGGTGATCACGTCTTCCTTTTCCAGCATGGCGGCTACCTGCGCGAGCGTCATGCCGGGCTCGATGTCTACGATGAGGCTTTTGCCCGGCTCCTGAGGCGGGGTGTCCAGAAAGTTGCGCGCGTCTCGCCATGCCCAGGTGCCCGCACCGAGGCAGACCACGAGCACGAAGACCATGAGCCACAGCAGCGGTCTCCGTCTGCGACGGGGAGCCTGCGGCTTTTTGTTCTGTGCCGCATGAGAGTCTTCGGTTGAAGACTCATCGGCCTTTTCGATTGCAGAACCGGTTACCGGGCTGTCGTTGAGGGGAGTCTCGTTTTCTGGTTTTTCAGAAGTCATGCCCTCAGTCTCCTTTCTTCCGGCTGGTTCAGAAAGCTCTCGAGAATGAGCACGGCGGCCTGCTGATCCACCACCTTCTTGACATCCCGAAAGCCCATGCCGAAGTTGTAGAGTTCGTGTTCCGCGGCGGCGCTGCTCAGCACTTCATTCATCCAGTATACGGGCAGCGTCGTGCGCCGCTTCAGGGACTCCACGAAATGGCGTACCTGCACGGTAGTGAGGCATTCCGTTCCGTCGGTATACAGGGGCAGTCCGACCACAATGGCGTCTGCCTGTTCTTTGTCCAGAAGCTCCAGGAGCTGGGCAAAAAAGGCAGCCTTGGTTTCTCTTTTCAAGGTGCACCTGGGAAAGGCAAAGGCGCCGTCCATGTCCGAAACGGCAATGCCCACCCGCTTGAGCCCGTAGTCTATGGCCAGATATTTCATAAAGTTACAGAGTCAGAGTGCCGGGAAGGACAAGGTTGATGATCACCATGACCACGCTGGTGCACAAAAGAGCCCACACGCCGGCCAGCACGTCGTCGATCATGATGCCCCAGCCGGAAGGAAGCCAGCTTTCCGAGGCATGCACGGGCCACGGCTTGAGGATGTCGAAAAAGCGGAAGAAAAGAAAGGGAACAAGGAGAAATGCCACGTTTCTCCAGCCGGAAGCGGACGAAAAGCTGCCGAGGCAGAGCATGGTCACCCACTGACCGACAAGCTCGTCGATGACCACGCAGCCCGGGTCCTGACGATTCAGCAGAATTTCCGCACGGGAGGCGGCAAAGCCGCCGAGAATGAAGAGCACCAGCAGAAAAACGAGCCGCCACGGCAGGGAAAGGGGAAGATAGAGAAAAGGCGCGAGAAGCGTCGCAAAAAAGGCTCCTGCGGTGCCCGGAGCCTTGGGCGCAAGCCCCGCGGGACCGAGACGGCAGAAATGCAGGATGATGGAATCAAAGGAGATCATGAAAACTCCAGCAGGTCAAAGTTTGACTCAGGATAGAAGCTCCCGTCGCTCTTGGCAAGGGGAGTAAAAGCCGACGACCGCAGGCGGGAAGAGCGCGGAATGCATAACACGGCATTCGCTTTCAACCTTTTCTCTTGTCATCCCTTGCCGGTGCTGATACGAAAGAAGGGTGCCCGGGTGGCGAAACTGGTATACGCAAGGGACTTAAAATCCCTCGTCCGCAAGGACTTGCGGGTTCAAGCCCCGCACCGGGTACCATTTTAAATTATTCAAAAGCAAGGCCGTGTTTTTACACGGCTTTTTTTGCTGCTGAAAGAAGAAATCAGAAAATCCGCCTGTACCGTACGTTTGTACTGCTTCCCCTCAACTGATTCTTCTCAATCGGCTCCGACTTTTTGTTCATTTTCAGTTATGGAACTTTTCTTGTCGGAACTATGGAGCATGAAAATGTACCTTCAGCGCAGGACGGGCGGAGTCTGTTATTTCAGAATGTCCATCCCGACCGGAGTGACCGCCGCATACGGCGGCAGAGGGGAAATCGTTTTTTTCAGCGTTACGAGCGGTTCCTGCGTCGGACTGAATGCCCAGGCCTGTGCAGATGAGGGGCCAGAATTACTGTTCTGTCGGCAGGACTGCGGAGAAACGGCCGGACGGAAAGATAAAGGGAGGAAAACGGACGCTGTTTTCCTCCCTTTATCTCAATGCATGGTGAACGGGATCAGTTCTTCAGACTGTGAATGGGGGCGGGAATGCGGCCGCCGAGATTGATGAAGGCGGACGCGTCGCCGGTGTTCACGGGAATGATCTTGGCCTGACCGAGAAGGCCGCCGAAGATGGCGGTTTCGCCCACGCCCTTGCCGGGCACGGGAATGACGCGCACGGCGGTGGTCTTGGTGTTGATCATGCCGATGGCCATTTCATCGGCGATGAGGCCGGAAATGGTGGTGGCCGGGGTGTCGCCGGGAATGGCGATCATGTCGAGGCCCACGGAACAGACGCTGGTCATGGCCTCGAGCTTTTCCATGGTGAGCGCGCCGCAGTTGGCCGCGGCTTCGATGCTCGAGTCTTCGGAAACGGGGATGAACGCGCCGGAAAGTCCGCCCACATGGGAGGAGGCGAACACGCCGCCCTTCTTCACGGCGTCGTTGAGCATGGCGAGCACGGCGGTGGAGCCGGGAGCGCCGATGGAGGAGAGGCCCACGCTCTGGAAGATTTCGCCCACGGAGTCGCCCACGGCGGGGGTGGGGGCGAGAGAAAGGTCGGCCACGCCGAAGGGAATGTTCATGCGTCCGGCCACTTCCTTGCCGATGAGCTCGCCCACGCGGGTCACCTTGTAGGCCGTGGACTTGATGACTTCGGCCACGTCGCTGAGCGTGAGATTCTCATGGGTTTCCTTGGCGCGGTCGATGGCCTTCTTCACCACGCCGGGGCCGGAAACGCCTACGTTGATGACCACGTCGGGCTCGCCGATGCCGAGATAGGCGCCGGCCATGAAGGGTACGTCCTGCGGAATGTTGGCGAACACCACGAGCTTGGCGCAGCCTATGCCGTCGCGGTCTCTGGTGGCGTCGGCCACCTTGACGATCTGACGGCCCATGAGCGCCACGGCGTCCATGTTGATGCCGGCCTTGGAGGATGCCACGTTGATGGAGGAGCATACGCGGTCGGTGGTGGCGAGGGCCTCGGGCAGGGAATCAATGAGCGCGCGGTCGCCGGGAGTCATGCCCTTTTCGACAAGGGCGCCGAAACCGCCGAGAAAGTCGACGCCCGCCTCCTTGGCGGCTTCGTCGAGCATCTGGCAGGCGCGCACCATCTGATCGGCATCGAAGCCCGCGCCGACGACGGCCATGGGACTGATGCTGATGCGCTTGTTCACCACGGGAATGCCGTATCTTGCGCCCACTTCGTTGCAGTGTTCCACGAGATGGGCGGCATATTTGGCTATTTTGGCGCGTACCTTGTAGGAGAACACGTCGAAGTCGTGACTGACGCAGTCGAAGAGGCTGATGCCGAGGGTGACGGTGCGAACATCGAGATGTTCGTTGCGGAGCATGTTGATAGTGCTGAGCACTTCGCGTTCAGTAAGCATGGGGCAGACCTGTGATGCGGGTTAGACGATGGGTACGCGATGGATGGCTTCGAAGATGTTTTCATGCTGGATGCTGATGGCAAGACCCACGCTGCGGGCCTTGGCCTGAAGCATCTGACGGAAGGCATTGCGGTTGATGGAAAGCGGAAGCGCAACTTCAAACATCAGCACGCATTCGTTGCTGTCCTCATCCATGCGGATGGCCTTGAGGTTTTCGATGTTTACCTTCTGTTCGGCAAAGACGCCGGAAATCATGGCGATGATCTCGGGCCTGTCGGAACCGTTGACCGTGACGACGAAGGGCTCGGTCTCCTCGGTGCTGGCGAAGGTGTCCGTCTCGAAGGTGCGCGCCGCAACGGTGAGATCCATGTGACGGGCTTCGAGGCTGAGGCTGACCACGCGCTGAATGTCTTCCTCGGTGACGTCTTCCGGGGCGGATATGATGAATATGGACGCGAACTGACCTTTCAGAATGGTCTGGCTCAGTTCCTCAATGTTGCATTTTTCCTTGGACAGGGCGCTGGCAATGGCATAGACCACGCCGGGACAGTCGCGTCCGATGACAGAAATGACAATGTGATTCACGGTCGCCTCGATGCAAAGAGGGTTGAGGCCCGGCGCGAAAAGCCGTGCGGGGCCATGATCTCGGGAAATGCGAAAAGGATAGACGGGAACGAGGAGAACCGTCAAGCGATGTTTGGACTTCTGCGTTTTTTCAAAGATGTGAAGTTGCGTCCTTGATGTGGTCGCCCGGCCTGTCTCAGCGTTTGTGGCTTCTCCGCCACTGCCAGGGGGGCGTCGGGTCGTCGTCCTTCCACAGACCGAGTTTTTCTTTTCGGGCCATGGCCTCTTCCACCTTCCAGGTCTTGCAGATGTCTCCTGTGCAGAAGTAATCGTACACCCAGGCCATGCCTGCCTGTACCTGACGCTGATTCACGGAACGTTCATCGATGCCGTTTCCCTCGACAAGGTACACGATGGCCACGGAGCGCTTGTAGTTGTCCAGGTACATGGTCTTCAGGCGCAGATCCTTGCCCCTGATGAGCGTTGTCAGGTGCTCGCGCGACTGTCTGCCGAAGCGCTGGGCGCTTTCCGGCGCATCAATGCCGTAAAGGCGCACGCGGACGGTGCGGTTTCTTTCGTCTTTCAGCTCGAAGCTGTCACCGTCGGCGGCGCGGACGAGGCGGTATTCCCTGTCATCCTCAGCAGGAGCCGATTTTCCGGCAGAGGCCGCACGCAGGCTTTTGATCGCGCTTTTTGCGGCATCCGTCACGTGTTTTTCGACAGGCTGGCTTTTCCGGGAGGTGACTTCCTGAGCGACCTGCCGGACGGCGTCTTCCGGCCTGTCCACGGACCCCACGTAGGCGGCCGCCATGAGAAGCACGCACAAAACGGCGGCTTCCAGCCCGTAGCGACCGGAGCTCTTTCGTCTGCGGGACAAGAAGGACTTACGCTTTTTCATCGGCAGGCGCGGCGTATTGCAGAAGTTCTTTCAGCGCCGCCGCGATGCCGGAAACGTTGAGTCCCACGTCGGCGCGCAGTCGGCGCACCGGACCGTGGGGAATGAAGCGGTCGGGCAGTCCGAGACGGCGGATCTTGAGATGGCCGAGGGCGTCGTGATCGGCAAGAAGTTCCAGAACGGCGGAGGAGAAGCCGCCGAGACGGCTGTTTTCCTCCACGAGCAGCAGCGCGTCGTTTTGAAGAGCCAGCTCGAGTATCTGTTTTTCCGGCAGAGGCTTTACCCAGCAGGCGTCGAACACGGAGGCGAGAAGTCCGGTTTTTTCCGCCGTCCAGAGAGAGGCTTCCACGCAGGGAAAGGCGCGCTGACCGGCGGCCAGTATGCACGCCTTCGCGTTGCCGCGCAGAAGAAGCTGACCTTCGCCGGGAGGGGGATAGTCTCCGGGAGTCTGAAGGGCGCCTGCAAATCTGAGGCGCGAGGCGTCGAGCTTGCGGCCGCTTCCGCGCGGATAGCGCAGAGCCACGGGCCTGTTCATGGAAAGGGCGATGCCGAGCGCCTTTTGGAGCGAAGCCTCGTCGCGGGGCGCGCCCAGCGTGAGATTGGGAACCACGCGAAGCCACGACAGATCGAACGCGCCGTGGTGCGTGGGACCGTCCTCGCCCACGAGTCCGGCCCTGTCGAGGCAGAAGGTGACGGGCAGGTTCTGCAGGCAGACGTCGTGTATGATCTGGTCGTAGGCGCGCTGCATGAACGTGGAATAGATGGCGACTACCGGATGAAAGCCGCGCGAGGCGAGTCCTGCGGCAAAGGTGACGGCGTGCTCTTCGCAGATGCCCACGTCGGCAAAGCGCTCCGGGAAGCGCTCATGGAAGGTCTGGAGACCGGTACCGTCGGGCATGGCCGCCGTGATGGCGAAAATTCTGGGATTCTTTTCGGCAAGGCGGCAGAGTTCCTCGCCGAAGGCCTGACTGAATCCCGGGCCGGAAGGCTTCCAGCCTTTGGGCTGGGGAGGCACGTCTATTTCGTCGGCCACGGAAGCGGAAATGCCGTGAAAATGCGAGGGGTCGTTTTCGGCAGGGCCGTAGCCCTTGCCCTTGCGCGTGCGTATGTGCAGAAGCACGGGCATGTCGAGCTGCTTGGCGGCTTCGAGATGACGTTCGAGCTGGGCTATGTCGTGGCCGTTGATGGGGCCTATGTAGTTGAACTGGAAGGCCTCGAAGAGCATGCCCGGGGTGAAGAACGACTTGAAGCTGACTTCGCTCTTGCGGATGATGTCCACGAGGGAGTCCCCCTTGGGCAGGCGCGAGAGCACTTTGGCCACGTGCTGCTTGATGTGCATGACCGTGCTGTGGGACAGGTTGCGGCTGAGAAAGCGGGAGAGCGCTCCCGTGTTCTCGGAAATGGACATCTTGTTGTCGTTGAGAATGACGATGAGCCTGTTGCCCATGCCTCCGGCCTGATTCAGCGCCTCGAGAGCCATGCCGCCGGAGAGCGCGCCGTCGCCGATGACGGCGACCACGTGTTCCTTGCCGCCGCGCAGGTCACGCGCTGCGGCCATGCCGAGGGCTGCGGAGATGGAGGTGGAGGCGTGCCCCACGCCGAAATAGTCGTAGGGGCTTTCCGAACGGTTGGGAAAGCCGGAAAGACCGCCGTAGCGGCGCAGGGTGTCGAAGCGGTCGGCTCTGCCCGTGAGAAGCTTCCAGGGATAGCTTTGATGACCCACGTCCCAGACGATGGGATCGCGCGCGGGATCGAAGCAGGAGAGCAGGGCTATGGTGAGTTCCACCACGCCGAGGGAGGGCGCGAGATGTCCGCCGTTCTGCGTGACCACGCGGATGATGGTGTCGCGCAGCTCCTGCGCCAGTTCCTGCTTGAGGGAAAGGGACAAGCCCGGAATATCTTCGGGAAGATGCAGGCTGGAGAGCAGGGGCGTACTTGTCATGGGAATCCTTGATCGGACTAATGCGTGCGGTTGACGAGTTTGCGGGACGTTTCGCGCAGAAAGTCGGCGTCGGGACCGGAAAAGACGCCGTCCAGCGCCTTTTCTGCGGCCATGCAGTGCCTGCGCGCCAGTTCCCGGGCCTGATCCAGGCCGACGAGGGACGGCCAGGTGGCCTTGTCGCTTTCTGCGTCGTGCCGGACCTCTTTGCCTACCGTGGCCTCGTCGCCAACGACATCGAGTATATCATCGGTTATCTGAAACGCAATGCCCAATTCACTGCCGTAGCAGCGCGCTGCATGACGTTGTTCCGGAGAGGCCTGCGCAAGCACCGCGCCGCATTCACAGGCGTTGAACAACAGAGCCCCGGTCTTCTTTTCATTGAGAATGCGCAGCTCTTCCAGAGAAAGTTTCTTTCCTTCTCCCTGCAGATCGAGCATCTGTCCCCCGACCATGCCGGCCGCGCCTGCGGCGTACGCCGTGAGCCGCACGGCTTCGAGCAGCACATGCACGGGCACGTTTGCGCGCGTCATGTGACTGAAGGCGTTGGTCAGCAGCGCGTCGCCCGCAAGAATGGCCGTAGCCTCGTCAAAGGCCTTGTGGCAGGTGGGATGTCCGCGTCTGAGATCGTCGTCGTCCATGGCGGGCAGATCGTCGTGGATGAGCGAGTAGGTGTGTATCATTTCCAGACCGGCGGCAAAGGGCAGAACGGCCTCGGTCACTTCTTCGGCCCGGTCCTTTGCGCAGGCGCGGGCCACGGCAAGACAGAGCACGGGTCGCAGTCTCTTGCCCCCGGCAAGAAGGCTGTAGCGCATGGCGTCGGACAGGCGGGAAGGTATTTCCTTGTCGAGAAAAGAGGCGGAGAGGTACTGTTCCACTCTGCCGCGAAGATCTGCGGGCATATGTCCCCCTTGCATGATGAAAGCCGCCCCTGAGGGGCGCCGGAACGCGTTCCGGCTCGGTTATTCGTCTTCTTCCTGACTGCCGGCGTCGAAGGGCTCGGTGCCCGCTTCCGTGCAGAGGCGTATGTCGTGCCGGGCCTTTTCCAGCTGCTCACGGCAGGCGGCGGCGTGGGCCAGGCCTTCCTTATACAGGGCCACGCTTTCTTCAAGCGGGCTGTCGCCGGTCTCCAGAGCGGTCACTATGGCCTGAAGTCGCGCCAGTCGTTCTTCAAAGGTGGGTTCTTTCTTTTTCATCGGGCACTCCGGTTTTTCCCGGCCGGTTGCTTGTTGTCGAAAATGCTGCGGGTAGGACCGCCCACAAGCTGCGGCGGCTCCGAGAAAAGAGGCATGGCGTCCACAGCCGTGCCCTGAATCAGAAGACCGAGATGCAGATGCGGCCCGGTCACGCGTCCCGTGGAGCCGGAACGACCGATGACCTGTCCTCTTCTTACGCTCTGTCCGGGCGCGACGTCAAAGGCCGAGAGATGCGCATAGGTGCTCACGACGCCCTGACCGTGGTCGATGTATACGGTATTGCCTCCGAAATACTGCGCTTCGGCAAGAATGACGGTGCCGTCGGCCACGGCGAGAACCTTTGCGCCTCCCGGACTGCGCATGTCCGTGCCCTTGTGCGGTGCGCGGGGCTTGCCGTTGAACACGCGGCGACCTCCGAAGGGGCTGGTCACGCCGCCGGGAACCGGCTTCAGCAGCGGCAGCGTCCAGCGCTTTTCCGTGCGGGTGGCAAGCGCCGCGCGGCTGTGCTTCACGTCGCGGGCTATCTGTTCCCGTACCTCGCGGGGCGGTTCCACGTATTTGGGGGCCACCTTCAGAATGCTTTCGGGCCACGGCACGGATACGGCCGTCACGGCGACGGACTGCCTTTTTCCGTTGATCGTCAGCGTGAGGGAATGTTTTCCCCGTGCGTCCAGCGGCATGGCCAGAAGCATTTCCGCCTTCCAGAGATTTTCTGCTTCGCGCAGGGCATGTACGCGGAAGCTTTCGCCTCGCCAGGCAAAGACCGCTTCAAAGGGCGCGGAGTCCGTGACGGCTGCCGGAAAGGCGTGGCCCTGACTTACTTTTGCGGGTACGGAGATTTCCGCGGCCTCCGCATTTGCTGAGAGCGCGAAAACGAGCATGAGCGAGAGCAGAAGACGTTTCATGAGACAATCCGTTCGGATGCGTTGAAAAGGTTCGGGAAAATCATGACTGCCGGGCAGTGTCGGACTCCGACGGCTCCACGCCGGTCACCGTGCCGAGAATGCGTCCGTCGGCAAGCATGACGGAAAGCGTGCGCCCCGGTGCGGTCTGCGTGACGGAACGCAGGAGCTTTCCCCGTTCGTCGCAGGCCATGGCGTAGCCCCGGCGCAGGGGGGCAAAGGGATCGAGCGCCTGAAGGCGCGCTTCCAGACGCGTGAGCGCCTTTTCTTCGGCCATGCCCGCCATGCGGCCGAGCGGCAGCAGCGCCGCCTGTCGCCGCTCCACCTCTGCCCGGGCCCGTTGAAGACGGGCTTCGCCCGCGCCGGCAAGGCGCAGGGAAAGCCGCTCCAGCGTTGAAGCGAGAGCATCCATGCGGGAGGATTGGGAACGCAGTGCCGCGCTCAGTTTTTCCACGGTGCGCGCGTCTTTTTCCACGCGGCTTTCCAGTCCGGCGCGCATGCGCCGCGTCAGCGCATCCAGTCGTTCGCTCTGAGCCCGCATCCTTTCGGAGAGCGAGAGAAGGGAGAGCGCGCGGCGGGCATGTTCGAGCCGGAGGGACAGCGTGTTCATCCTGCGGGAGAGGGCCGCCTGAAGCGCCGTTTCCAGCCCGTCGACGTGCTGAGCGAGAACGTGACGTTCCTGCCAGAGAATCTGAGCGGTGTGGCTCGGCGTGGCGGCGGAATAGTCGGCCGTGAAGTCGGTGATGCTGTGGTCTATTTCGTGGCCTATGCCCGCAAGGACGGGAATGGGACAGCGGTATACGGCCCGGGCCACGCGTTCGTCGTTGAAGGCCCAGAGATCCTGTACGGAACCGCCGCCACGAATGAGCACGACGACTTCGGCCCAGGCGTCGCGTCCGGCCTTGTCCAGCGCCTCCACGATGCGCGGGGGCGCGTCTTCCCCCTGCACGGGCACGGGATAGATGCGTATTTCCGAGCCGAGGCCGCGCGTCGAGCTTATGCGGATGAAGTCGCGTATGGCGGCTCCGCCGGGCGCGGTGATGACGGCGACTCTCCGGGGCTCGCGGGGAATGGGCCTTTTTCTGGCGGCATCGAACAGGCCTTCGGCCTCGAGCCTGCGCTTGAGAGCTTCAAACTCCTGATGCCACAGGCCGAGTCCCGCGGCCTGCGCAAGATCGACGATCATCTGATACTGGCCGCGCGCTCCGTAGACCGTAAGACGTCCGGCGCAGACGAGCGTCTGGCCGTTTTCCATGGTGCGCGCCAGGCTCGGCCGGGGGCCGTCTTCCCAGACTTCCCCGGTGAGCGGGTCGAAGGCTTCGTCCTTCTGCTGCCTTTTGAACCAGACGCAGTTCAGCAGGCTGTCGTCTTCCTTCAGGGAAAAATAGACATGGCCGGAGGAGGGACGGGAGAGGTTGGTCACCTCGCCCTGCACCCAGACGTACGGAAAGCGGGCCTCCACGGTCTGGCGCAGCCGCTCCGTCACCTGTCGCACACTGAGAATGGCGTCCATGTCTCGTCTCCGAAAAACGTCCGTGTCGAAAAGTGCGGGAGAAAAACGCTTTCGGCGCGGAGGACGTGCGTCTGCGGCTTCAGAAAAAGGGAAAAGTTCTCTTCTTGGCGCATCCGCGGGATAAACGTGTCCGCCCCGGGCGTCTTCCCGTGAAGGAAGAAGCGCGGAGCGGAAAATGCCGCCGGGGCAGAGCCCCGGCGGCGTCATGTCAGCGCTTCCAGCATTCCAGCACGGACTGATACCAGGCGGGGAAGTCCTGCTCGAAGCTGTCGGCGGGAATGGTGGACTTTTCGCCGGTGCGGCGGTTCTTCACTTCCACCACGCCCTGAGCAAGGCCCTTGCCGCCCACGGTGATCTGGATGGGCAGACCGATGAGGTCGGCGTCCTTGAACTTCACGCCGGGGCGCTCCTCGCGGTCGTCGTACAGCGTTTCCATGCCGCGCGCGGTGAGGAAGGCGTCGATGGCGTCGCACTTGGCGGCCACGTCGGCGTTCTTCGGGTCGAGGCAGACGATGTGCGCGTCGAAGGGCGCGAGCTGCGGCGGGAACATGATGCCGTGCTCGTCGAAGTTCTGTTCGATGCAGGCAGCCACCACGCGGGACACGCCGATGCCGTAGCAGCCCATGATCATGAGCTTTTCCTTGCCGTTTTCGTCAAGGAACACGGCGTGCAGCGCTTCGCTGTACTTGGTGCCGAGCTTGAAGATGTGGCCCACCTCGATGCCGCGCTTGATTTCCAGCGGACGTCCGCAGCAGGGGCAGGGATCGCCGGCCACGGCGTTGCGCAGATCCGCCCATTCGATGGGCAGGGTGACGTCGCGCACGAGGCTCACGTGCCGCACATGGGCGTCGGCCTTGTTGGCTCCGGCAATCCAGTCGTTGGCGGCCATGAGTTCCTTGTCGGCGTAGATCTTTTCCACTCCGGCAAGTCCGACGGGACCGGCAAAGCCCACGGGCGCACCGGTCATGGCCTGCACCTGTTCGGGCGTGGCGAACTGTATGTCGTCGGCGTCGATGAGATGGGCGAGCTTGATTTCATTGAGCTCGCGGTCGCCGCGCAGAAGCACGGCCACGGGCTTGCCGTCGGCCATGAAGAGCAGGGTCTTGATGAGCTTGTCCGCAGACACGCCGAGGAAGGCGCATACTTCCTCAATGGTGTGCTGGCCGGGCGTGGCCACTTCTTCCATGGCGGGACAGGGCGTTTCGTCCTGCGTGAAGGTCGTGCTGATGGGGGCGCGCTCCACGTTGGCGGCCCAGGTGCACTCGGGCCAGTTGGTGCAGGCGGCAATGGCGTCTTCGCCGGTTTCGGCAAGCACCATGAACTCATGGGAGAAGTTGCCGCCGATGGCGCCGGAGTCGGCTTCCACGGGACGGAAGTCGAGGCCCATGCTGCTGAATATCTTGTGATAGGCGTCCTTCATGGAGGCGTAGCTTCTGTTCGCGCCCTCGTCGTCCACGTCGAAGGAATAGCCGTCCTTCATGAGAAATTCGCGGCCGCGCATGAGGCCGAAGCGGGGACGCACCTCGTCGCGGAACTTGGTCTGAATCTGATACAGGTTCAGGGGAAGCTGGCGGTAGGACTTCACTTCGCCGCGCAGAAGGTCGGTCATGACCTCTTCATGGGTGGGGCCGAGGCAGTAGTCGCGGTCGTGCCTGTCCTGAAAGCGCAGAAGCTCCTTGCCGTACTTCTTCCAGCGGCCGGATTCCTGCCACAGTTCGGCGGGCTGCACCATGGGAAGCAGCACTTCAATGGCTCCGGCGGCGTTCATTTCGCGGCGGACGATGTCCTTGGCCTTTTCCAGGGTGCGGAGGCCGAGCGGCAGCCAGGTGTAGATGCCGCTCGTGAGCTTGCGAATCATGCCCGCGCGCACCAGCAGCTTGTGGCTGATGACTTCGGCGTCGGCGGGGGCTTCCTTCAGGGTGGGGATGTAGTAACGGCTCCAGCGCATAGAGGATCCTTCAGTCGTTAGGGGTAAGAAGTTTGTCGAGTTCTTCAAGAAAGGCCGCAAGCAGCGCTTCCTGACCGTTCACGGAACGCAGGATTCTGCCCTTGCGGAAAATGACGCCCTTGTCGCGTCCGCCGGCCAGACCGATGTCGGCCTCGCGGGCTTCTCCCGGCCCGTTGACCACGCAGCCCATGACGGCGATCTTGAGACGGCTTTTTGCGGCTGCGGGGTGGGACTGCACGTATTCCTCGACCTTTTCGGCCATGCCGATGAGGTCTATTTCCGTGCGGCCGCAGGTGGGGCAGGACACGATTTCCGGTCCGCGGCTGCGAAGGCCCGTGGCCCGCAGAATTTCCCAGGCCACGGCCACTTCCCGCACGGGGTCGGCCGTGAGAGAGACGCGTATGGTATCGCCTATGCCCTCAAAAAGCAAAAGGCCGAGTCCCACCGCGGATTTTACCGTGCCGCGCATGGGCGTGCCCGCCTCGGTGACGCCGAGATGCAGGGGATAGTCCGCCCGCTCCGCCATGAGGCGGTAGGAGGCTATGGTGTCGGGCACGGAGGAGGACTTGAGGGACACCTTGATGTCGTAGAAGCCTCGCTTCTCCAGCATGCGCACGTGGGAGAGCGCGCTTTCCACCAGTGCTTCGGGCGTGGGGCCTCCGTAGCGTTCGAGGAGATCCTTTTCCACGGAACCGCTGTTCACGCCCACGCGTATGACGGCGCCGTTTGCCTTTGCGGCCGCGGCAAGACTGTCCACGGGCCCTTCGCCGCCGATGTTGCCGGGATTGATGCGCAGTCCCCTGAGCCCTGCGTCGAGCGCGGCAAGCGCCAGGCGGTAGTCGAAGTGGATGTCGGCCACGAGGGGCACGGGCGAGCGGTCGGCGATGGTTCTGAGCGCGGAGGCTGCCTTTTCGTCGGGCACGGCGAGGCGCACCACCTCGCAGCCTGCGGCGCAGAGCCTTTGAATCTGTTCCAGCGTGGCCTCGGCGTCGCGCGTGTCGGTATTGGTCATGCTCTGCACCACGACGGGCGCGCCGCCGCCGATGAGCACGTTGCCGAGCTTGAGCTGCCTGGTGTGATTTCTGTGGGGAGCGTTCATGATTTCTCCTTGAAGGTGCGCAGATGGTGTAGCGCGTCCCAGGTATAGATGACAAGAGCCAGCCATATGACGGGGAAGGATATCATGTCGGAAGGCTTCATGCTTTCGCCGAGCACGGTGATGGCCAGAAGAAAGGATATGGAAGGGCTGACGTACTGGAGTATGCCTATGGTGGCCAGGGTGACGCGGCGCGCGGCATAGCCGAACATGAGAAGAGGCAGGCCCGTGAAGGCGATGGTGCTCACGAGCAGCACGGGTCTGAGCGGACCGTATCCCACGATGCCGAAGCCTTCTTCCGTGAATCCGAGCCAGAGAAGCGCGGCGGGCATGAGCATGAGCGCCTGCACGAACAGGCTGGGAGCCGAAGCCATGCGCAGGGTTTTCTGCACATAGCCGTACAGGGCGAAGGAGAGCGCGAGGATGAAGCCTATCCAGGGAATGTGCCCGTAGGCGATGATGCTGGCCGCCACGCCCACGAATGCCAGAGCGATGGCCGCAGCCTGCGGGCGCGAGAGCGTTTCGCCGAGGAAAAGCCGCCCCATGAGCACGTTGAGAAGAGGCGTGATGAAGTAGCCGAGCGAGGATTCCACGATGCGGCCGCTCGTGACGGCCAGCAGATACACGCTCCAGTTGAGACCGAGCAGAAGCGCGGCGGCGAAGAGAGGCAGCAGCAGTTTTTTGTTTTCGAGCGCCGTTCTGACGGCATGGAACTGGCGGCTTGCCGCGAGCACGAGCCCGAGGAAGACCACGGTCCATATCATGCGGTGCGCCATGATGGAAATGGGATTCAGACCGCCGAGCAGCGGCCAGAAAAGCACGGCGACGCCCCAGAGCAGATGGGCGAAAAGTCCCGCTCCGGTGCCGGCGCAGGAACCGGAACATTCTTTGGGCAGAAGGGAGGGCAGGTGTGGATGCATCATGGCGGAGAGGGAGAGCTGACGCCCGGAAGGAAGAAGACGCTCCGCGCGGCGGCTGCGGCTTCTCTGCAGTCAGCAAGTCCGCTCTCCCGTGTGAAGGCGGAAGAGCGGACTGCAAGAGACAAGGACTGTTGCCCGCAGAAGCGGGCGGAAGACTGCTCCATCAGGAAACCGGCGTCATGCGGAAGTCCGGACGGAAAGGCAGAGGTCTTCGGGCTGCGCGCTAGCGGTTGAAGGAGCGGGCGTAGAGCTCCACGATGGCGCGGCGGCCGTTGGCTTCGAGGAAGCGGGTGCCGGTGGCGGTGAAGCGGGAATGCTTGATGATGGGATCTTCCTTCTTCACCCAGTCGTCGTTGATCCAGCGGAACCAGGCGTCGCGCTTCTGGTCGAAGACCAGGAGGGGCTTGTTGCACAGCTTGGCGAATTCGGCGCCCCAGCCCGTGCCGCCCTTGACGGTCTTGTCGTCCTGAATTTCACCGACGACCAGCACTTCGCTGCCGCTGCTCACCTGCCAGCAGATGGACTGGAGGACCTTGCGGAACAGGGGAGCGCGGGTGTACTCGCGGCCCATGAGGCGGGAAACATAGGTCATGCTGACGTCCTTGAGCGCCAGTTCGTCCTGAGTGAGCACGCGAACGCCGCGCGTGCGCTCTATCTGATGGCCTTCAAAGCTGTAGTTGACCTCTTCGATGCCCCAGGCTTCGGCCTGAGCTCCAAAGAACTGTTCCGCGCCGGCCGCGCCGCCGCTGAAAAGAACGCACTGTTTCGGATCAAGCATCTGGTCCTCCCAGAGTAGATAGTGTTGCTGAAAAGG
The DNA here is from genome assembly GCA_037230945.1 of bacterium. GTDB lineage: Bacteria > Desulfobacterota > Desulfovibrionia > Desulfovibrionales > Desulfovibrionaceae > Mailhella. Next base: position 22,753 of record JAXUUT010000104.1, on the reverse strand, counting down.
GTAAACATGGATCCTGCGGAGGATCAGTATTCAGGCTCGACGCGACGGGTTCCGTTGGCTCCCACGACGATGCGCACGCGCTGTCCGGGAGTGATGTAGGGATCCTTGCCCTGAACGATGACTTCTTCGCTGCCGTTGTCGTAACGCACGGTGATCTGAAGGCCCGTCTGCTGAGACGTGAGGTTGCCCGCACCCGCGCCGGCCGCACCGCCTAAGAGCGCGCCGCCCACGGTGGCCAGCGTGCGGCCCGAGCCGCTGCCTATGGTGCTGCCGATGACGCCGCCGGCAATGGCGCCCACGAGCGCGCCCGCCGTCTGCCGGGAACTGGCGTTGCTGTTGATGTTCACTTCCCTCACTTCCGTGGCCGTGGCACGGTACACGGTAAAGGACTGGCGGGCTTCTCCGGCACTATAGTCGTAACCGCCGAGCTGTGGCCCGCAACCCGGAAGAGCGGGCAGGGTGATGGCCAGAACTGCGGCCAGAGCAAGGGCTGACGATTTACGAAAAGGCATAAGGGGTCTCCTGTAAAGACGAAGTGGAAACAAGAGTGCTTCCATCATAACCAGCTTGCGGGGAATGTCCAGTTAAGAACACGTCGCAGCCTTGCCGGCAAAGGCTTGGCTCATGCGCTTCACATCGCCTTCGCGCTTAAATAAAAGACCCCGGCAAGCCGGGGCGGAAAAAGGCTGACCTGGCAGCCTCAGTGACTAGTAGCGGGGGCGGGGAGCACGGGGCTTCGCTTCGTTCACGCGCAGGGTGCGGCCGCCGAAGTTGGTGTTGTCCAGAGCTTCAATGGCAGCGGCAGCGGCGGGATCTTCCATCTCGACAAAACCAAAACCACGGGCACGCCCCGTTTCGCGGTCGCTCACCAGTTTCACGGAGAGCACGTTGCCGTAGGCGGCAAAAAGATTCTGAACCTGCTCTTCGGTGGCGGACCAGGGAAGATTCCCGACATAAATAGACTTGGCCATGAGAAAAACCTCACACAAAAGAAATCTAAAACCCACACCCTGCTCCGGCAAACCGATTGCCCAGAGTGTCTCTCCTGTCTATCAGCTATGCACCAAGGAGAAAAGCAAGTCAATGCGTATTTGGTATTTTTTTCTCATTTTATCAGCATAAATTTTTGGGATTTCTTACAGAATTGCCATTAAATGCAGAAAAATCCGCGCTTCAGAAGCGGAAGTCGCCGTATGTTTTCCTTGCAGCGCCCGTTTTTTCCGGCATGGCGGAGGAAAGAGGGCCTTCTGACGAATCTTCGGGCGTCCATCGGCTTGCCAAGACATGTAAAAACTTAAAAATATCTATAATTAATGGAGTGTTATGTGCTTTTTGAACAAGGATTGTGAAGAGGAGCATAATGAGCGCATTTGTCCGTGACGGAGAAAAGTTCTCACGCTGGGCAGCGGGTGACTCCGCGACGGCCCCGCACGGGAACGCGGCCGTCGCAGGGAAGGGCCGACGTTTCGGCTTCTCCCGCCTTTTGATGCCGCCGGGATTCGTCCGTATCGTCAGGACTGTCTGCGCTTGAACAGCTTTTCAAGATCCGCCTTTTCCAGCGTGACGGCGCAGGGACGGCCGTGCGGGCAGAAATCCGGCGATTCGGTACGCAGCCACTGCCGCACGAGATTCATGGCGTCGTCCCGTGTGAGGTGCTGCCCCGCGCGTATGGCCGTGGCGCAGGCATGATGAATCCAGGTGCCTTCCAGATCATCCACGCGGCCGGAAAGCGCCTCGCGCAGAAATGCGGAAGCCTCGGAGCGGTCCATTTCCGGGGGAATGCTCTGCACAAGGCAGCGTCCGCCACGGCAGGACGTTTCAAAGCCGAGACGAAGCAGCGTGTCCTTGAGTTCCAGCAGCCTTTCCGCTTCCGCGGGATGGAGATCCATGGAGAGCGGCACGAGAAGAGGCTGAGCCACGCCGCGCGAACCGCCCTTGCGGAATTTTTCATAGAAGATGCGTTCATGCATGGCGTGCTGATCGAGCAGGAGCAGCGTGTCGTCGTTCTGCGAGAGCACGAGATAGGTTCTGGCAACCTGTCCGAGATAGCGGAAGCCCCGCAGGGGAGAGTCTTCGACGAGAGCATCGTTTTTTCTGTCCGGCATGGGAAGCTCGAGGGACTCGGGAGCGATGTGCCGCCCGGGGACGGCTTCGGAGGACAGAGGCGTGTCCGTTCCCTCGGAAGCCGCCGCGGCGGGTGCGGCGCTTTCCGAAGACGACGCGTCGTCTTCGGAAAGGAAGAAGGCTTCCGGCATGGCGGAGAGCTTTTCTTCCTGCCTGCCGCCTGAGGCTTTCTCGTTTGTCTGCTCATGATCCGGCAGGGGAGGAATGTCCGAGGGGCGGGGAGAATGCATGGCGAGGCCGGATCCTTCGCGCGGATGATCCGGGTTTGGCCGTCCGGTGAAGAAGTCGCGTTCCGGCATGCCGCGTTCGCGCAGACCTGCCGGGGAAAAGTCGTCGTCAGGCTCCACGAGCGCGGGGCGCGGGGCACTTTTGGGCTTTGCCATGACGCGCACGGCGTCGGCTTCGCCCCAGAATCCGAGCGGGTGAACGGGCCGGGCCCTGTCGCTCCGGGAGGAGGCGGCGGGCTCCGTCGTGTTTTCCGTGCGTTCCGCAAAGCGCTCCGAGGGCAGGGGGACGCCCGCAAGCGCGCTGCCGACGGCGCGCAGCACTGCGGAAAACACCGCCTGTTCGTCACGGAAGCGTACTTCGTTTTTGGCGGGATGCACGTTCACGTCCACTTCCTCCGGCGGCATGTCCAGAAAAAGCACGGTCTGCGGGTAGTCCCGGCTGGTGAGCCTTCCCTGATAGACCTGGCGCACGGCACGCATGAGCAGGCGGTCGTTCACGGCGCGGCCGTTGACGAAAAAGAGCATTCTGTCGGCGCGGGGCTGTGAGGAGCGCGGGTCGGAGGTGAGGCCGTGAAGGCGCATGCCGCCCGTGGTGACGTCGAAGGGACGCAGGGCGTCCACGATGGCGGGCGGCCAGAGCAGCGCCATGCGGCGCGCCAGCGTCTGCCCTGCCTCAAAGCGTGCTATTTCCCGGGAGCCGGCCTTGAGGGTGAAGGAGACGTCCGTTCTTGCAAGCGCCATTTTCGTGAAGAGCTCCAGGGTCTTCTTCTGTTCCGTGGCCGGGCTTTTCAGAAATTTCAGTCGGGCGGGAACATTGGAGAAAAGTTCTGAGACTTCGACTCTGGTGCCGTGATTGAGGGCCGCGGGAGCGACGCCCTTCATGGTGCCGTAGAGCACGTCGATGCAGTGGGCGTCACCCGTGGTGCCGTCGTCCTCCAGAGGGGCGGAGGTCATGCGGAAGCGCGACACGGACGCGATGCTCGGCAGCGCCTCGCCGCGAAAGCCGTAGGAGCGTATGTTCATGAGATCGCCTATGTCCGCGATCTTGCTGGTGGCGTGACGGGTCACGGCCAGCTCAAGCTGGTCTCCGGGCATGCCCCGGCCGTCGTCGGTCACGCGGATGAGCGTCTGTCCGCCGTTTTCAAGCTCCACGAGAACGCTGGTCGCACCGGCGTCGAGACTGTTTTCCACAAGTTCCTTGACCACGCTGGCCGGTCGTTCCACCACTTCTCCCGCGGCGATCTGGTTGGAAAGTTCCGGGGGAAGCAGACGTATCGTTTTTCTTGCTGAATCGTTCATGGGATTCCCTGGCTGATGTGACGGCGCGGCAACGAGGCCCGGGAGATATTTTCGGGCGAATTTTCAGGAAGTCAAGAAGATGCTCCGGCAGGCGTTTTCCGGCCGGACGTTCTTTTCATCGAGGCTGAGCACGGCTCGAAAAGGCGCGTCATGGGGCAGCGTCGTTCTGCGGCAACGGGCATTTGCCCGGAAAACAGAGCGCGCGAGAGGCTCTCTCCTGTGGCTTGAGAGCGAAAGGAGGGAGAAGAAGGTGTCAGGACTCGGTTTTCCTGCTCCGCCTGCGGACGGGGCGCGGCGTGCCGGCGCTCTGGCGCAGCATATGGAAGTAGAGTTCCCGTCCCACCCAGGCATCGGTGGCGGCATATTTTATCTGCTGCGGCGTGAGTTCGTGGTTTTCCCAGTTGGAGCACTGGGCGCTCTTGCTGATGCGGAAGCCCAGAAGATTGGCGGAAAGGGTGCGCAGCCCCTGCGCCTGAATGCCGCGGGCCCGGGCCATGGCCGCAAGGTCCACCACGCCGTCGGCCTGAAAGGGATGGATGCGGGCAAGGGCCTTCATGTCGTCGTGAATGGCCACGCCCACCTTCAGCACGCGCGGCGAGGCAAGCAGCTCTGCGATCTCGTCGCAGAAGGCGACGCGGGTGAGCTGGATGAGATAGGCCGTGTCCGCCGTGGCGAGCTGTATGAGTGCGGGACTGCACGTCTTGCCCTTGGTGAAGGTGGGACGCGTTTCGGTGTCGAAGCCGAGCACGTGTTCCTTCCACATGTCTTCCAGCGCGGCGGCAAGCGCCTCTTCGGTCTGTATGAGCACGACGGGACCTTCCCATGCGCGAAGAGGAAGAAGATTGATTTCTTCCTTGCTCAGGGACGGCTGAAGAACGACAGGCGAGAGGGCCTGCTTGGGCTGAGGGCGTGGTGCTGGCGCGTTGGTGACGAACATGAATGATAACCTTCCCGTCAAGAACTAGCATGGAAAGAAATCGCGGGCAAGCCGTTTGTTCCGGGCCAGTACAAGGGCCGCAAGGGCTGGAGAGCATGCGTTCGGCAGGATTCAGGAAGGAAGAAGGAACGGGAACGAAGTCCGGATTCTTCACCGGCGAAGGAAAATGCCGGACATGCCGGTATGTTTCGACAGAGGGACCGTGAGAGGGGCAACAGGCGATGCGGCGGAAGGTCCGAACGCATCGCGCTGCGTCAGGAAAAGTCGCAAGGCCCGCGCCATGAAAAAACAGCGCTGCCGAAACGTTTCGGCAGCGCGTCAGGGCGTGAAAGGCGTCGACCGGGTGGTCATTTTCCGATGCAGAAGCTCGAGAAAATGGCGTTCAGCGTGTCTTCCGTGCTGTTCAGGCCGGTGATGTCGGCAAGATGCGCACAGGCCGTTTCCAGATGAATGCTGCAAAGATCGGGCGGAACGGACAGGGCGATGGCCCGTCTGAGCTCGTCCAGTGCTTCCAGGGCGCGGCGAAGCTGGTTTGCCTGACGGAGATTGGGCGCGATGTCGCCTTCTTCCGGCGTTTCGTTCTTGAGACAGAGCGCGCGCACGGCGGCGGAAAGCTCGTCGATGCCTTCGCCCCGTCTTGCCGAAACGCTCATGAGCCGCGCGCCGTGAAAGGACGTGGTCTCTTTTGGCTGCGGGACGAGATCGGCCTTGTTCCAGATGATAAGGCAGCGTTCCGGCCCGAGTTCCTCCACGAGTCTGCCTTCCGCGTCGAAGACGGCAAGGGGATCGCCGGAAGCAGAGGAAACGCGCGTGCCGTCCAGCACCACCAGCACGCAGCGAGCGCTTTTGGCGAGCTCTTTGCCGCGGCGCATGCCTTCAAGCTCTATGCTGTCCTCACTGTGCTCTCGCAGTCCCGCGGTGTCCACGAGCCGCACGGGCAGGCCGGAAAGCGACGTTTCTTCTTCCAGATAGTCGCGCGTGGTGCCCGGCTTTTCCGTAACGATGGCCCGTTCGCGGCCGAGAAAGGCGTTCATGAGGCTGGACTTGCCTGCGTTCACCTGTCCGGCCAGCACCACCAGCGCGCCTTCGCGCCAGCAGCGTGCCCGTTCATAGCCTGCAAGAAGAGCGCGTATGCCTGCGGACACTTCTTCGGTGATGGCGTCAAATTCCTGAGGCGGCAGACATTCGCCTTCCTCGTCCGGAAAGTCGATGGCAAGGCAGATGCGCTGACGCAGGTATTCCAGCCTTCCCCGCAGCTCTTCCACCCTGCGGCCGAGAAGGCCGTCCAGCTTGGCTGCGGCAAGATGCACGCCCTCCTTCGAGGGCGCGGCGATGAGCTCGGCCACGGCTTCGGCCTGGGAAAGATCCATGCGACCGTTCAGAAAGGCGCGTCTTGTGAACTCTCCGCGCTCAGCCATGCGTGCGCCGCGGGAAAGCGCGGACTCGAGCAGCGCGGAGAGCACGGCCGGGCCGCCGTGCCCCTGAATTTCTGCACAGTCCTCGCCGGTAAAGGAATGAGGGGCCTTGAAGAATGCCACGAGGGCGTCGTCGGCCTCGCGTCCTTCGGCGTCGAGCACATGGCCGTGATGCAGCATGCGCGGCGTAAAGTCGTGAAACGAAGGGTTCGACGACCGGAACATGGACAGAAGGATGTCGTGCGATGCGGGGCCGGACAGGCGTATGATGCCCACGCCTCCGGCTCCCGGAGCCGTGGCCACGGCCGCTATGGTGTCGGTCACGTCGTTTTTTTCGTCGCCGTTCATTTGTCGAGCTCCGCCCGGATCATGGAGGCAAGGGCCGGATCCTCGCAGATGCGCGCCGCCGTTTCGTAGTTGGCGCGGGCCTTGTCTTCCTGTTTCAGATGATAGCGGTAGATGACGGCGAGGCTGTAGCGGGTGGCGGCGTCGTCCTTGAGCGAGATGGAGCGTTCAAGCTGCGCGGCGGCTTCCGTCCAGTTGCCCTCGCGGGAGAGAAGAACGCCCAGAAGATAGGGCGGACGGTGATCGGAAGGCGCGGCCACAAGAGCCCGCTGCGCCATGTCCCTGGCGCCGTCGTTGTTGCCCTGTTCGGCGAACAGGCTGGAGAGCTGCAGAAGGGTGTCCACATCGTTGGGATTGTCCTTCATCTTCTGCATGAGGCTCATGATGGCCTGCCCCTGCGGGGAGTCGGCGCCCTGTTCCATCATGCTGCGCATGGCGTCGCCGCCCGAAGCGTTCTGCGCGGCAGTGGCGGGAGCCTTCTGCCGGATGAGCGGATGATCGCCCATGCGCCAGGCCACGGAAAGAACGAACATGGCGGCGAGCCCGAGGGAGAGCGCGCCGAGAACGATGCGGCGGGAGGAATCAGTCATGGTCGGCCTCCCACTGGGAAAGACGGCGTTCAAGCCTTTTCTGTGAGGCGGCCAGGAAGGCCGCGTAGAGCCCGAGTCCTATCCAGAGCGCGGCGTTGGCCGCCATGAGCCAGGTAACTGCAGTCATGGTATGTCTCCTCGCCTTTCGGCGTGGTATCAGTGTTGTTCCTTTTCGTCTTCCGCCATCATGCGCTCGAACATGAGCACGTCGAGCCTGCGGCCGAGCAGCATCTGCCGGTAGCGCAGAAGAAGCATGGCAAGCCATACGATGCCGAAGCTCACCACGCAGGCAATGACGGCCACGGCCATTTCCGGTTCAAGTCCTCCGCCTTCGGAGGCAAACACCGCGGGGTGTATGGACCGCCACAGTCTGGCCGAAAGAAAGACCAGCGGGACGTCGAGAAAGCCCGCAATGGCCACCACGGACGAGAGCGCGGCCCGGCGGCTTTCCGGCATGGGCATGGAGCGCACGGCCATGAAGCCCGCGTAGATGAACCACAAGATGAGCGCCGTGGTCAGGCGGGGATCCCAGGTCCACCACACGCCCCAGGAATGACGGCCCCATATGGAGCCCGTGACGAGCGTGAGAGTGCACAGAAGCATGCCGTTTTCCACGGCGGAGGCGCAGAGAAGGTCGTATTTCGGAGCGCGGGTTTTCAGATACAGAATGCCGGCCGCGCAGGAGAGAGCGAAGCTGATGAGTCCCCACCAGGCAAGCGGCAGATGGATGTAGAATATTTTCTGGGCGAGTCCCATGACCTGCTCTTCGGGCGCGTACGCAAAGACGAGCCACTGGCAGACGGCCATGGCCAGGCCTCCCAGAAGGGCGAGAACGGCGAGGCGAGAACGAAACATCAGTCATCTCCGCTGTAGACAAAGGGGAAGAGGAGAAGTCCGGCGGCAAGGAAAAGACCGTCGAACGCCGCGGCAAGGCCCATCCAGCGCAGGGCGTTGTCGAGCATGGGATCGGGGTCCATGCCTATGGACACGAGGCGCACGCCGGCGAGAAGCATGGGCACGAGCAGGGGAAAGAGCACGATGGACAGAAGCGATTCCCTTCCGCCTCTGCCTGTGGAGAGAGCACCGAGCAGGGAGCCGGAAGCGGCCATGCCCACATCGCCGAGGAAGATGCCGAGAAGGGCCGTGGGCCATGCCTCGCCGAGGTTCTGTCCGAGGAACACGAAGACGGCGGGCACAAAGATGCACTGGGCCGCCATGATGAGCAGCGCACCGGCAAGCGCCTTGCCGAGCCATATGCCCTGCACGGGAGCGGGCAGAAGCACGAGGCCGAGCCTTGCCTGTGCCGTTTCTTCCACGGCGTAGAGCATGTTGAAGATGAGCACCTGACAGAAGGCCGAGGCAAGCCAGAACATGGCGGCCGCCGCCTGAGGACTGAGCCTGTCGCCCGCGTTCAGGGACAGGCTGAACAGAAACACGAGCAGCAGGCCGAGCAGCAGGGCCTGCATGAGCCCCGCACCGCGGGAGAGCGTGAGCTTGAGATCCTTGCCGCATACGGCAAGCGCACATCGCATCATGACAGTCCTCCCGCTTCTTCCCGGAGGGAACGGTTTTCCAGCGTAAGCACGCGGTCGGCATGACGGGAGTCTCCGGCCGTGTCGTGACTTATCCACAGGATGGCCGCGCCAAGGCTCCGCGCCTTGAGCATGAGTTCCATGAGCATGGCGCGCGACGACACGTCAAGGCCCGTGGCGGGCTCATCCAGAAGAATGAGCGAGGGCTCGGCAAGAAGAAGTCTCGCAAGGTTGAGCCTCTGCGCCATGCCTCGGGAGAAAATGCCCGCCCGTTCATGGGCGTGACGGGAAAGGCCTACCGTTTCGAGAGCCTTCTTCGCGCGTTCTCCGGGATGGTCGAGTCCGGCTGCGCGGGCCCAGAAAAGAAGGTTTTCTTCCGCATCCAGCCCCGGATAAAGAAAGGTGGCGTGGGCCATGTAGCCGAGCCTTTCGTCGGGAACGCGGCGCAGCACCGTGCCGGAATCCGGCTTTGTGAGCCCTGCCATGACGCGCATGAGCGTGGACTTGCCCGCGCCGTTGGCTCCGGCCAGAAGCGAGAGCGTGCCCGGCATGAGCGCAACGTCGATGCGGCGGAAGAGCAGCCTTGGCCCGAAGGCCTTGGCTACGCCCTGAAGCTCGAGAAGCGGTCGCACGCCTTCCATCAGCGTTCCGAGCCTTCCCCGTCGTCCGACGAGCTTTCAGGACGGCGTCTGCGCCGCAGACCGAGGAAGGGCGCAAGGCTCATGAGCGCGCCGCCTATCCACAGCCAGTTCACCAGAGGATTGGCGCTCATGCGAAGCACGGCCTTCGTGCCGTTCATGCCGAGAAGCGTGGCGTAGAACTCGCTGCCGAGCGAGGGGTGCGTGGTGGCCTCGGAAAAGGCGTAGCGCTGAAACTTGTCGTAAAGTCGGCGCTGCGGCGAGACCGTGCCCACCTCTTTCCCGTCTTTGGAGAGCTTGAGTTCGGCTTCGATGAAGTCGAAGGCATTGCCGCGTCCTTCATACATGTTGGTAAGCGTCACGCTGTAAGGGCCGACCTGCACCGTGCTGCCCTGGGCAAGTTCCAGCTCCACTTCCTGCTTGTACGGCCCGGAAAAGGAAATGCCGAGAGCGATGAGCGCCACGCTCAGATGGACGAGGCAGGCCATGAGGGAGGGCATCCATGCGCGGGTGGACTTTTCGGCCAGCATGAGCGCCATGCTCACGATGAGGGCCGCGCTCAGCGAGGCGCTCATGAGCGGCAGGGCCTGCGTGATGCCCACGCGCCAGAAGACGATGAGCGCGCCGCAGAAGGCGGCGAGAACGATGACGAGCTTGCGCCAGTTGCGCATTCCGCCCTGCCATTTGAGCCAGGGGCAGGCGAGTAGGAGCGCGAGCATGACGGTGAAGAGTGGCAGGCACACGCGGTTGTAGAAGTGCTGATCGAGGCCCACGGGGCGTTCGGTCCACAGCTTGCTTATGACCGGCCAGAGCGTGGCCAGCAGAATGACGAGGCCGATGGCCATGAGCAGCCATACCGTCATGACCACGAAGCCTTCCCGGGTTTCAAGGCCGCCGAGCTCTCTGGGGCTTTCTTCCTTCGCGGACAGGGAAATGAAGGTGATGACCACAAGAAAGGCCAGCACGAAGAAGAGCAGGTACGGGCCCGTGCCGTTGCCGCCGAAGGCGTGCACGGAGTTCACCACGTCGCCGCGCACGAGATAGGTGGCGAAGAAGGCCGAAACCGTGGTGAGGCTCATGAGAAAGATGTTGACCCGGTGCAGCTTGCCGCGCCTTGTTTCCACAATGCCGGTATGCAGGGCGGCGGTTCCGATGAGCCAGGGCAGAAGCGAGGCGTTTTCCACGGGGTCCCAGGCCCAGTAGCCGCCCCAGCCGAGCTCCATGTAGGCCCACCAGCCGCCGAGCACGATGCCCGCGGTGAGGAAGAGCCAGCCTGTCAGGGTGAAGGGACGGGCCACGTCGAGCCAGTGCATGGGATCCTTCTGCGAGCTCATGGCCTGCGCGAGGGCAAGACAGCCGGGAATGACGAAGCCGCCGTAGCCGAGAAAGAGCAGCGGCGGATGGAAGATCATGCCGGGATTCTGGAGCAGGGGATTCAGTCCCTGACCGTCGGCGGGTGCGGGAACGCTCACGAGGAAGGGATTGCTCCAGGTGGAGAGCAGAAGGCCGAAGAAGGCCATGATGGTCAGAAAGAAGATGAGAAACCAGCTTCTTGTTTCTTCGGAAAGAGAACGGTAGGTGCGGGTGAAGAGAAAGGCCGTGCCGCAGACGGACACCATGAGAGCCCAGAACAGCATGGAGCCTTCATGTCCGCCCCAGAAGGCCGTACAGCGATAGAAGAGCGGCAGGGCCCTGTCGGTGTAGTTTGCCACGTAGTCCACGGAAAAGTCGCAGACTACGAAGGCGTACATGAGAATGCCGGAAGCTATCAGCAGGCAGAGGGAACCTGCGCCCTGCGCGTATTCAAGCCAGCGCAGTTCGGAGTGCTTGCCCTGAAGAAGCTGCGCCGTGCCGATGGCGGCTCCGGCGAGCGCGGCGAACAGTGAGATGAGAAGACAGACATAGGCGGCAAGATACATGGAAGCTCCTGAAACGGGAAAAGACAGACGAAAAGGTCTCGGAAACGACGGAAAGGGAACGGCCGAAGGCTCGTTCCCTTTCCGTCAGGCGTGTTCCCGATTGCTTTTTTCGTATTTGGAAGGGCACTTGGTCATGAGCGTCTTCGCGGTGAAGTCCCTGCCGTCCATGCGGCCCTCCACAATGACCTCGGCGCCCTTTTCAAAGGTGTCCGGCAGCGCGCCCCGGTAATGCACCCGGATGCCGAGTTCCGGCTTCTCCAGATCGCGGAGCGTGAAAACGGCCCCGAGACCGTTTTCCGGCTTGACGATGTCGTCGGCGGCCACGCCGAACAGCCTTGCGGACTTCAGCTTTTCCGAGGGCATGGCCACGGCTTCGGCAACGTTCAGATGATACATGCTGCCCTCGGAAAGGGCCGACCACAGCATGAAGCCCACGCCTCCGGCCAGAAGGACGAAGGCCGTGAGATATATGCACAGATTCTTCTTTGCCGACATGAGTTACCTCCTGAGGGATGAGCAAGCATCGGTCAGGTTGCTGCCGTTTTCAGTGACTTGCGTCACCGGGGAGACGGGCCGGAACGTTTCATGATTTTCATGATTCCGCCCGTGAGAACTTTGACAGATTTGATGTCTTCATGCAAGTAGGAATTGTTACTGTTTAGCCCTGATCGACATGTTCAGTTCTCGCGGAAGCCGCGGTCTTTGCCCGGCGGTTTCTGGCCACGGCGCGGAGGTCGGCGGCCACGTCGCTTTCATCGACGATTTCGCGGCCGAGCATTTCTTCCATCACGTCCTCGAGGGAAATGACGCCCGCAAGACCGCCGTACTCGTCGAGAACGGCGAACAGGTGCTGATGGCGTTCCAGAAATTCAGCGAGCACCTTGTCGAGCGTGAGCGATTCGAGCACGAAGTGCACGGGCTGCATGATTTCTCCGAGCGTCATGCTGCCCTCATGGGCGTCTCTGTGCAGCACCACGTCGCGGCGCAGCACTATGCCCACGATGTCCTCGTTGTCCTCGGCATACACGGGGATGCGGCTGAAGTGCCAGAAGGAGGGAATGGCGTGTGCCTCGTCCACGGTGCAGTTTTCCGAAAGGGAGAACACCACGGTGCGCGGCGTCATCACGTCGTGCACGCGTTTCTGATCCAGCGCGAGGATGTTGCGGATGGCGGTTTCCTCATAGCCCTGAATGACGCCTGCCTGACGGGAGATGCGCGCCATGGCGTTGATGTCGTCCTCCGTGGCCTCGGGGCCGGATTTCTTGGGCGTGATGAGCTTCGTTATCTGACCGGACAGCCAGGTGGCAGGGCGCAGCACCGTGGTCATGAAGAAAAGCGGAAGCGCAAGGATACGACCGAGAGCGCCGGGGTAGGACACGCCGAGGGTCTTGGGGATGATTTCGCCGAACAGCAGCACGAGCACGGTGAAAAGCGCGGCGAAGTAGGGCATGTTTTCCGGCCCGAGCGCCGCGGCGGCCAGTGCGCCCGCAAGGGATGCGCCCGCCGTGTTGGCGATGGTGTTCAGCGTGAGAATCGCCGATATGGGCTGATCCACGTTGGAGCGCATATGGTACAGAATCTTTCCCGAGCGGGAACCGGATTCCTTCATTTTTTCGAGAGTGGTCCATGGAATGGAATAGAGCATGGCTTCCATGGTGGAGCAGAGCGCGGAAATGGACAGGGCAAGAACGATGGTGATGATGAGGGCGGTCATGGCAGGGCCGGGGTTGAAGGTTAATCTGCGTCATTCTAGCCGAAGAAGCTCGTCACGGCAATGGCGGAAGCCGCCTTTGACGCGAGACGGCTTTTCAGGGGAGAGGCTCCATGGAGCAGTTGGCCGTGAGTCCCTTTCGTTCGAGGCAGCGGCTGCCCCACGCGTACATGGACTCCAGCACAGGGCGTATGCTCCGTCCGAACTCCGTGAGCGAGTATTCCACCCGGGGAGGAATGACGGGAAAGATCTCCCGGTGCACGAGACCGTCGCCTTCCAGCTCCCTGAGCTGCTGGGTCAGCATCTTGGGCGTGGCGGCGGGCACGGCGCGCCGAAGCTCGGAAAAGCGCATGGGACCGGAAATCAGCTTCCAGAGAATGAGCGTCTTGTACTTGCCGCCGATCATGGAGAGCGTGGCTTCCACGGGACAGTGGAGCTCTGCGCCGGGCATCGGCGCGGCGTGGGAACAGCAGCAGGAGGCCTTGTCGTTCATAGTGGTATCCTTTCAGGTACTATATATCAAAAAAGTGCGTTCTTGCTTATAAAATATTCATAGCTATAAAAGAAACGTAAGTCAAACGAAGATGTCCGGAAGGGACGTCGTCTCCCGCAAGGGAAAGGAGAATGATCATGAAGAAAGTCATCTGCATCGAAGGCATGCGCTGCGGACACTGCACCTCCAACGTGGACAAGGCTCTGCGTGAAATTCCCGGCGTCAGCGACGTGACCGTGGATCTTGCCTCCAAGACCGCCACGGTGGAAGCCGCGGACGGCGTTTCCGACGAAGCGTTCAGGAAGGCCGTGGACGATCTCGGCTTTGACGTCACCGCCATCCGCTGAATCTTGTCATGATGCCGGATTCCGTCTCTGCCTGGAGCGGGACGGTGCACCGGCTTTCGGAACGACGCCATGCCCCTTTGTCCGACGCCTTGAGCGGCCGCGCCGGCAGGGGCGCGTCTTTCCGGCATTGCGCCGTGCCGCCGGCCCCTCGGGACGGTGACGGGCGCGGGCTGCGCTTTTTCGGGAGGCTCGCCGGATTCGGGCGCGTCGTCGCATGTCCCCCTCGTTTGAGGCGTTCCCGGGACGGGCCTTCCGAAGGCGCATCGTCGGGCTGCTCGTCGATTTTTTGATTGTCATCGCTTTTTTCCTGCCCGCATTCGCCGGATCTTCTCCTGTCTGCCCATTCTTTCGGCTGGTGCGGGCACTCACGTTTCCAAGCGAGAAAGTCCCATGAAAAACAATCCCGAGATTCTCAGGTTTCGTATAGACGGCATGGCCTGCGGGGCCTGCTCCGCCCGCTCGCAGAAGGCCCTCTGCAAGATGGAGGACATAGACAGCGCCAGCGTGAGCCTTGCCGACGGCACGGCTCAGGTTCGTCCTGCCGAAGGCGCGCTGGACAAGGGGCTTGACGCCTTCGTCAGAGAGGTGACGGAAAGGGTGGACCGGCTCGGCTTCAAGGCCTCCTATCTGCCCCCGGACGTGGATGAACACGATCTGTGGGAAAGCGAGCAGAAGAAGACCCGGGCCGATCTGGCCGAGCGTCGCCGCCATCTCGTCACGGAGTTCATTTTTGCCGTGCCGCTCGTGTTCGTGGCCATGGGCAGTCACTGGGGCCTGCCGCTGCCGTCGTGGCTTTCGCCGCACGAAAGTCCGCTCATCTTTGCCCTGTTCCAGCTTCTGCTCACGCTGCCCATAGTCTGGTCCGGCCGGGCTTTCTACCGGCACGGCATTCCGCTGCTTCTGCGAGGCGCGCCCAACATGGATTCCCTTGTGGCCATGGGCACGGGCGCGGCGCTGCTCTACAGCCTGTGGAGCACGGCGGAGACAGCCGCGGCGGTCACGCCCGAAGAGGCGCATCAGGCCGTCATGGGTTTGTACTATGAATCCGCGGGCATGCTCATTGCGCTCATTTCCCTCGGCAAGTACATGGAGGCCGTGTCCCGTACGAGGACGTCCGAGGCCATCCGCGGTCTCATGGAACTCACGCCCGAGAGGGTGGAACGCATGATGCCCGACGGGAGCGTGAAGGACATTTCCGTGAGCTCCGTCATGCCCGGCGACAGACTGCTCATCAAGCCCGGCTCCCGCATTCCCGTGGACGGCGTGGTGGCCGAAGGTTCCTCTTCGCTCGACATGTCGAGTCTTACGGGCGAATCCATGCCCGTGGACGTCGCCTCGGGTGACGAGGTCAACGCCGGAACGCTGAACATCAGCGGATCCTTCGTCATGGAAGCCCGTCGCGTGGGCTCGGATACGGCTCTTGCGCGCATCATCCATCTCGTGCGTGAGGCGCAGGGCTCCAAGGCGCCCATAGCCGGCCTTGCCGACCGCATCAGTCTGTATTTCGTGCCCGCCGTCATCGCCGTGGCCACGGCGGCCGCCCTTGCGTGGCTTTTCCTCGGCGATCTGCCCTTCGGCGAGGCCCTGCGCGTCTTTGTGGCCGTGCTGGTGGTGGCCTGTCCCTGCGCGCTCGGTCTTGCCACGCCCATGTCCATCATGGTGGCCACGGGCCGCGGCGCACAGCTCGGCGTGCTCATGAAGAACGGTACGGCGCTGGAAGCGTCGGGACATCTCGACACCATCGTGTTCGACAAGACGGGCACGCTTACCGAAGGCAGCCCCCGCCTGGTGAGCCTGCACGCGGAAGCCATGGATGAAAACGAGGCGCTCACGCTGGCCGCTTCGCTGGAGGCCGTGTCCGAGCATCCGCTCGCGCTGGCCGTGACGCAGGAGGCCAAGGATCGCGGTCTTGCCGCAAAGCCCGTGGACGGCTTTCTCGCCGTGGGCGGCGCGGGCGTGACCGGACGCGTGGACGGACGGGAACTTCTGCTCGGCAACGAAAGGCTGCTGTCCGAGCACGGCGTCGCTCTTTCCGAAGACCAGAAGAAGCTTGTCACGAGTCTTGCCGACGACGGCCAGACGCCGCTTCTGCTTGCTTCGGACGGAAAGCTTCTGGCCGTGATGGGCGTGGCCGATCCGCTGCGTGAGGAAACGCCCGGCGTCATTCGCGACCTGCGGGCCATGGGCTGCCGCGTCATGATGCTGAGCGGCGACAATGAGCGCACCGCGCGCGCCGTGGCGGCAAGGGCAGGCATCGACGACGTGGTGGCCGGCGTGCGGCCCGACGGCAAGGAGCAGGTCATTTCCCGTCTTCAGGCCGAAGGCAGGCGCGTGGGCATGGTGGGCGACGGCATCAACGACGCTCCGGCCCTTGCCCGCGCCGACGTGGGCATGGCCATGGGGTCCGGCATCGACGTGGCCATGGAAGCCGGCGACGTGGTGCTTCTGCGCGGTCTGCCCGGCGTGAGGACGGCGCTCGGTCTCGGTCGAGCCACGCTTGCGAACATACGCCTCAGTCTGTTCTGGGCTTTCGGCTACAACGTACTGCTCGTGCCCGTGGCCGCAGGCGTGCTGCTTCTGTTCGGCGGGCCCGCCATGTCGCCCATGCTGGCGGGCGCGGCCATGTCTCTTTCCTCCGTGTCCGTGGTGCTCAACGCCCTGCGTCTGAGAAACTTCCGCTGAGACGCGTTTTCCTTTCAAGGGCCAAGGCCCCCGGCAGATCATCTGCCGGGGGCCTTGGCGTGTCTGTCCATGGGAGTCGGCGGACGTGTCCCGGCTGCGGCCCGATGAGGACGGCGGGATCTTCTGAGCTTCCCTGGCTGGAACGTGCAGACGGGAATTTGCCGAAAAAAAGCCCGTCCGGCTTCTGCCGGACGGGCTTCGGAATCAGAAGGTCGGGGTGCTACAGCACCGCGCCGCCGAGATCCTGACCGAGCGCGCGATGGGCGCGCAGGGAGTGGGTCAGGGCATGGGAGGCCTCGCCGGAGAATATTTCTTCCTTCGAGGCCATGAGGGCGAGAGGCAGCACTTCGTCGGCGTCGTGCACGAAGTGGATGTCGAGCGTCTTGCGTATCTCTTCGGGCACTTCCTTGAGATCCTTCTCGTTGTCCGCGGGAACGAGCACGGTCTTCATGCCGGAACGGCTTGCGGCAAGCAGCTTTTCCCTGAGGCCGCCGATGGGAAGCACGCGGCCGCGCAGGGTGATTTCGCCGGTCATGCACACGTCGTCGCGCACGGGAATGCCGAGCAGCGCGGAGGCAATGGCCGTGGCCAGCGTGATGCCCGCCGAAGGCCCGTCCTTGGGCACAGCGCCTTCGGGCACGTGCACGTGAATGTCGATGTCCTTGTAGAAGTCGGGACGCAGGCCGAGCTGACTGGAACGGGAACGGATGTAGGAGAAGGCCGCCTGAGCGGATTCCTTCATCACGTCGCCGAGCTTGCCCGTGACCTGCACCTTGCCGTTGCCGGGCATGATCACCGTTTCAATATACAGAATGTCGCCGCCTGCGCCGGTGTAGGCAAGACCCGCCACCACGCCGACCTGCGGCGCGTTTTCCTTTTCGTCGTAGCGGTACTTCTTGACGCCGAGGAAATCCTCAAGGTCATTTTCCGCGATGGTCACGCAAAGGTTCGTGTCGCCTGCGTCCACAAGGCGGATGGCCGTCTTGCGGCACAGGGCGGCTATCTGCCGCTCCAGATTGCGCACGCCGGATTCACGGGTGTAGGAGCGGATGATCTCAAGGAGCGCCTCGTCCGTAAGGTTCATGTTCTCGGCCCGGAGACCGTGCAGCTTCCACTGACGCGGAAGCAGGAATTCGCGGGCGATGTGCACCTTTTCGCCTTCAAGGTAGCTTGAAAGCTCGAGCACTTCCATGCGGTCGAGAAGAGGCGCGGGGATGCTCTGCATGGAATTGGCCGTGGTGATGAAGAACACCTGGGAGAGGTCGTAATCCATGTCGAGGTAATGATCGTTGAACGCGCTGTTCTGTTCCGGATCCAGCACTTCGAGAAGGGCGGAGGCCGGGTCGCCGCGGAAGTCCACGGTCATCTTGTCGATTTCGTCGAGGCAGAAGAGCGGGTTGTTGGACTTGGCCCTCTTCAGCGCCATGATGATCTTGCCGGGCAGAGCGCCGATGTAGGTGCGGCGATGGCCGCGGATTTCGGCCTCGTCGCGCACGCCGCCGAGGGAAATGCGCACGAACTCGCGGCCCGTGGCCTCGGCTATGGACTTGGCGAGCGAGGTCTTGCCCACGCCGGGAGGGCCCACCAGGCAGAGAATGGGCCCCTTGAGGGAGCCTGAGAGCTTCTGCACGGCGAGATATTCAAGGATGCGGGTCTTGGCCTTTTCGAGGCCGTAGTGACCGCCGTCGAGCACTTCTCTGGCCTTCGCAAGATCAATGTCTATCTTCTTGAGCTCGTTCCACGGCAGGTCGATGATCCAGTCGACGTAGTTTCTGGCCACCACGTATTCCGAGGAGGCAGGAGGCATCTGACGGAGCTTGCGCACTTCGCGAAGAGCACGCTCGCGGGCATCCTCGGGCATGTTCTTGGCCTTGAGTTGTTCTTCAAGCTCGAGAATCTCGGCCTGAATGTCGTCGTGCCCGAGCTCCTTGTTGATGGCCTTGAGCTGCTCGGTCAGGTAGTATTCCTTCTGGTTCTGCTCCATCTGCGCCTTGACGCGGCTCTTGATGGTCTTGTCGATGCTGGAGGAGATGAGCTCTCCGCCGAGGGATTCGTAGACCTGGCGCAGTCTCTGGCCCTGATCCAGCGTTTCCAGAATGGCCTGCTTGTGCAGGTAGTCCGCCTTGAGGCAGGGGGCCACGGCGTCGGCCAGCGTGCCGGGATCTTCGATGAGGGCGAAGGCCGCGAGCTGTTCGGGCGTGATGCGGCGGTTCTGACGGCAGGCTTCCGAAAGGGATTCCTGCAGGGCTTCCACCACGGCGGGCAGTTCATCGTCCCTGTTCAGCGTTTCTTCCACGCGCACGGTGCGCAGGCGGGGAAAGGCTCTGTCGCCGAAGGTGGAGCTCGCGTTCAGGGGCAGCCACGAGGCGCGGTACAGTCCCTCGCACACGAGCTTGATGGTGTTGTCCTGAAGACGGTCGGCGCGCAGAACGCGGCTGACCACGCCTATGCGGAACAGGTCTTCGGGACCGGGCCGCTCGATGGCGGAGCTGGTCTGCGCGACCAGAAATATCTGTTTGTCGTATTCGGTGACGGCGCTGTTGATGGCGCTTACCGAAGCCGAACGCCCGACATGGAACGTCATGACGGCGTGCGGAAACATCACCACTTCACGAAGCGTGATGATGGGCAATTCCAGCGGAGTCTGTTCAGCCATAAGGAACCTCGTATTCCCGTTACGGAATTGCGTTCCTGCCCGGCCGGGAGGTCGGACAGGAACGCAAGACCCGGGACCGGGGATGTCCCCCGGAGAAAGTTTTTGTCCCGTGACGCGCGGCAGACAGGCGGCTGCTGCGCCTGAGC
The DNA here is from genome assembly GCA_037230945.1 of bacterium. Lineage (GTDB taxonomy): Bacteria > Desulfobacterota > Desulfovibrionia > Desulfovibrionales > Desulfovibrionaceae > Mailhella. Next base: position 3,692 of record JAXUUT010000104.1, on the reverse strand, counting down.
GCGTCGGTTGAAGCGCCCCGCGAGCCGTTACCGGCTTTCTGCGGAACTCTTCAGAACGGGCTTGTCCGTCCCCTCGATGACGCCGCGGGTGATGATGCACTCGGTGACGTCCTTGAGGGTGGGAAGTTCATACATGATGTCGAGCATCACGTTTTCCAGCACGTTGCGAAGGCCGCGGGCGCCGGTCTTGTTTTCCAGTGCCTTTTCCGCCACGGCCCGCAGCGCGTCGTCCTCGAAGGTGAGCGTCACGCCGTCGAGCTCGAAGAGCTTCTGGTACTGCTTGACCAGCGCATTTTTCGGTTCGGTCATGACGCGCAGAAGATCGTCCACGTCGAGCTCTTCCACATGGGTGATCACCGGAATGCGGCCGATGAATTCGGGAATGAGCCCGAACTGCACGAGGTCGGAGGGAAGCACCTTGTCGAGCAGCTCGCCTATGCGGTGTTCGGTCTTCTTTTCGATGTGCGCTCCAAAGCCCATGCTGGTGCCGCGCGAACGCGCTTCCACCAGCTTTTCCAGCCCGATGAACGCGCCGCCCATGATGAACAGGATGTTTGACGTATCCATGCGGATGAATTCCTGCTGCGGGTGCTTGCGTCCGCCCTTGGGCGGGATGTTGGCCACGGTGCCTTCGATGATTTTCAAAAGAGCCTGCTGCACGCCCTCGCCCGAAACGTCGCGGGTGATGGACGGACCGTCGGCCTTGCGGGAAATCTTGTCGATTTCGTCGATATAGATAATGCCCTTGCACGCGGCGTCAAGGTCGTAGTCGGCGTTCTGCAGAAGCTGGACGAGAATGTTTTCCACGTCCTCGCCCACATAGCCGGCCTCGGTGAGCGTGGTGGCGTCGGCTATGGCGAAGGGAACCTTGAGAATGCGCGCGAGAGTGCGGGCAAGCAGCGTCTTGCCGCTGCCCGAGGGGCCGAGCAGCAGAATGTTGCTTTTTTCGAGCTCCACGCCTTCGATGGCTCCGGCGTGAAACACTCTCTTGTAGTGGTTGTGCACGGCCACGGAGAGTATCTTCTTGGCGCGCTCCTGACCGATGACGTAGTCGTCGAGCCGCGCCTTGATCTGCTGCGGGGTGAGCAGCTCGCCGGGGGCGTTCTTCTGTTCTTCCTCGGCGTCTTCTTCCGCCATGATGCGGGAGCAGGCGGCCACGCACGCATCACAGATGCACACGTCGCCCTGCATCACGAAATGACGGGCCTGAGAGCTGCTCTTGCCGCAGAAGGAGCAGTGGAGTTCCTTTTCTTCGTCGCTCATGCCTTTTGTCCTGCAAGGGCCGCCACATCGTGGCGGGAACTGAGGATGCGGTCGATAAGACCGAACTTGAGGGCCTCTTCGGCGGACATGAAGTTGTCGCGCTCGGTGGCGGCGGACACGCGGGCAAGGCTGTTGCCGGTGTTTTCGGCAAGAATGCGGTTAAGATTCTTCTTGAGCCTCATGCCTTCGCGCACGTGTATGTCCATGTCGGTGATCTGGCCCTGCACGCCGGCGGAGGGCTGATGGATCATGATGCGGCTGTTGGGCAGGCTGTAGCGCATGCCCTTGGCGCCGCCGGCCAGAAGGAAGGCGCCCATGCTGGCGGCCTGGCCTATGCACATGGTGGCCACGGGAGGAGCGATGAACTGCATGGTGTCGTAAATGGCCATGCCCGCAGTGACCGACCCGCCGGGACTGTTGATGTAAAGGCTTATTTCCTTCTCGGGGTCCTGCGACTCCAGAAACAGAAGCTGGGCGCAGATGAGGGACGCCGTGGCATCGTTGACCTCATCGCACAGAAGCACGATGCGGTCCTTGAGCAGACGGGAGTATATGTCGTAGGAACGTTCTCCGCGTCCGGTGGATTCGATAACGAAGGGAATAGTCACGTCTGGACTCCTTAAGAAAGGAATTCCCCAGCCCATGGGGCCGGGGAATCGTTCCTTGTTCCTGATTCTTTATTCGGCCTTGGCTTCGGCGGGAGCGACCTTCTGGGCCTTGTCGAACATGAGGTTCATGGCCTTGCTGTTCACCATGCGGTCCTGAATGTCGTTGACGGCGCCGTTCTGGTACAGAGCCTCGCGCAGCTTGTGGAAGTCCTGATTGTACTGGCGGGCCATCTGCATGATCTGCATGTCGACTTCCTGAGCGGTGACTTCGATCTTTTCGCGGCGGGCGAGCGCGGTGAGGAAGAGCTGAATGCGGGCGCGCTCCTCGGCCTGCTTGCGGCTGTCGTCGCCCATGTTCTTGACGGTCTCGTCAACGGCTTCCTTCTCAAGACCCTGCTGGCTGAGGTACTCGCGCACCTCGTTTTCGTATTCTTCCTGCTGGGCCTTCACCACGGATTCGGGCAGGGGGAAGGTCTGCCCTTCGAGCACGGAGGTCATGAGCTTGCGTTCGGCCTCGCTGCGGGCGGTGGTGAGCTTGTTGTGATTGGCCTGTTCGGCAATCATCTTCTTGAGAGCGTCGAGATCGGCAAAGCCGAGCTTCTTGGCGTAGTCGTCATTGAGTTCGGGCAGAATTTCGCGGCTGATTCTGTTGAGCTTCACGCGGAGGTTCACGGTCTTGCCGCGCAGGGTCTCGTCCACATGGTCTTCGGGGCAGACCATGGAACCGGTGCCTTCCTCGCCGGCATGCAGGCCGCGGATGATCTTGTCGAGTTCGGAAAGTTCCTTGCCGTCCTTAGGTTCGGAAAGCTGAATGCTGTAGTTCTCCACCTTCATGCCGGGCACGCTCTTGCCGTCCACTTCGCCGTCCACGTCAATGGTGACGATGTCGCCGTTTTCGGGAAGACGCGCTTCCTTCACTTCCTCCAGCGTGGCGGTGCTCTTCAGCAGGCGGTTCGTGAAGGCGGCCACTTCTTCTTCCGAGGCTTCGGAAGAATCCATTTCCACGGTGAGGGCGGAAAGGTCTTCGGGCAGCTTGATGTCGTCGGGCAGAGTTTCAAAGCTGAAGGAGAAGGACAGGTCCTGACCGCGGGTGATCTGGCCGCCTTCGTAGTCGAGACGGGAGAGGGGCTTTATGTCTTCTTCCTTCAGAATGTCGGCCACGCGGCGTTCCACCAGCGTCTCGGTGGCACGGGAAATCACTTCCCCGGCAAAGCGCTTTTCAATGACGGAAGCGGGAGCCTTGCCCTTGCGGAATCCGGGCAGCGTGACGGAAGCGCCCACTTCGCGGGCGGCGGCGGAAAGCGCGGCGTTGACTTCCTCGGCGGGGACGGTCACGCTGATCTTGCGGGAAACGGGGGAAACGACTTCAATGCTGTGAGCCATATCGGTAAAACTCCTTATGAATGAGCCGCCGGACCTCGCGTGTCCGACGGAGGAAATGGCGCAGAAAAAGTGGTGCGAGAGGAGAGGCTTGAACTCTCAAGGATTGCTCCGCTGGATCCTAAATCCAGTGCGTATGCCAGTTTCGCCACTCTCGCAGAAAAGCTCCATATACTGCAAGGCGATGAATTTAACACAGCTTCGCGCCGGAGGCAAGAGGAACGGCGCTTGTCCGGCGGCCTGCGGCACAGGCTTTTTGCCCCTGAGCGACGGGAGGTTTCCCTTCGTCGCTTCCAGACTGTCTTCCCGCAGATGCTCGTAAAAAGAGCTCCGTCCAGAATGAAAGGAGGGCCCCTTTTTGCCGAAGAGAAGTGCGGAAGGCGTTCAATGGGGCCCCACCGGCATAGCCGGTGGTTCCTCTTGTGCGCCTGTAAGGCTTTC
>JAXUUT010000018.1:0-6064 GCA_037230945.1 bacterium | reverse complement strand
AAACACCCCCACGTGCGTGGGGAAGACTCGCGCGGACAGCCGTTGAATGGCGACGAGATGGAAACACCCCCACGTGCGTGGGGAAGACTCCATGCCTTACTTGTGTAGATAATGGGCATAGGAAACACCCCCACGTGCGTGGGGAAGACACCCCATCAACCGCGCCCTCAAGTCTGGCATCAGAAACACCCCCACGTGCGTGGGGAAGACTCACCCATTTGATACCTCCAAAAAAAACAAGCGGAAACACCCCCACGTGCGTGGGGAAGACATATGGAGAATCCGATACCGTCATGCCTGCCAGGAAACACCCCCACGTGCGTGGGGAAGACCCTGACATATTATTGAACTTTTCTGGCCGGGTCAATGCCGGAACTCGAAACGCCTTCCCTTCTCCTGCAGGACGTCAGCCTCCTCCTGCTTCCCCTCAGCCTCTTCCCCGGTCCTTCTTCCGCCTTCTCCGTTCCCCCTCCGAAATGCAGAAAGAAATGCTTGAAAATGATTTTCATTCTTGATAGTGTGTTTCAACAGCCCGGTTTCCCTGATCGGACAAGCTTCTTTCCCGGAAACCGGCGGTATCGAAAACTGCGGGCCCGAGCCCGAAAGCATATGCCGGGAGTCTCTCCGGCTGAGGAGAAAACATCATGCAGACGGCCATAGTCATTGTGCTGCTCGCGCTTGCGTGCATCTATCTTTTCAGAAGGTTCCGTCGTTCTCTGTCCGGAGGCGGCTGCGGGTGCGGCTGTTCTTCCTGCTCAAAGGGCGGCTGCTCGTCCTGCAGCACCACACTTGAACCTTTCCGCGCGCCGGACGGAAATCCGAAAGCGCCGCGCTGACTTCCTTCGGCCCGCAAAAGCGGCAGAAAACGCTTCTTCCTTTCCGCCGAAAAGCGCCGTTTTCTTTCGCCGGGGTCGTGTGCCCGACCCGCTGCCGTCGTGGACGGGGCGGGCTTTTTTCATGCAAAAACACGCCCCTTTTTCGGCGCGGACGGGAAATTTTTTCAAAAACCGCATTTTTTCCGGGAACTCGCACGGAAGCGGCCCTTCCCTTTTTTAGAATCGGGCCTATGTTCTGAAAAAAAGGAGTTTCCCGCATGAATACGCTGACCCCCCGGCAGATCGTTGCCGAGCTCGACAAATATATCATAGGACAGGAACAGGCCAAACGCATGGTGGCCGTGGCCGTGCGCAACCGCTGGCGTCGTCAGCAGCTCGATCCCGCCATGCGCGACGAAATAGCGCCCAAGAACATCATACTCATGGGCCCCACCGGCGTGGGCAAGACCGAAATCGCCCGCAGACTGGCAAAGCTCACCGGCGCGCCCTTCATCAAGGTGGAAGCCACCAAGTATACCGAAGTCGGCTACGTGGGCCGCGACGTGGAATCCATGATTCGCGACCTCATGGAACTGGGCATTAAGCTCGTGCGCGACGAGGAAGGGCAGAGAGTGGCCGCCAAAGCCGAGGCTCAGGCCGAGGAACGTCTGCTCGATCTGCTTCTGCCCGGAAGCTCCATGGATTCCGGACGCGAGGCCACCCGCGAAAAGCTCCGCAATCTCTGGAAGCTCGGCCACCTCGACGACCACGAAGTCGAAGTGGAAGTCACCGAACAGGCCCCCCAGATGGATATGTTCGCCATGCCCGGCATGGACAATTCCTTCGGCAGCCAGATGAAAAACATGATGAGCCGTTTCATGCCGCCCAAGACCAAAAAGAAGCGCATGAAAACCCGCGCAGCCTACGACATTCTCGTGCAGCAGGCGCGCGACTCCATGCTCGATGAGGAACGCATCGTCGACATCGCCCGCGAACGCGTGGAACAGAGCGGCATCGTGTTCATCGACGAAATAGACAAGATCGCCAGCTCCGCCGCTCAGCAGCGCTCTTCGGACATCTCCCGCGAAGGCGTTCAGCGCGACCTGCTCCCCGTGGTCGAAGGGTGCGTGGTCAATACCAAGTACGGCATGATTCATACCGATCACATACTCTTCATCGCCGCCGGCGCGTTCCATTTCAGCAAGCCCTCGGACCTCATTCCCGAGCTCCAGGGCCGCTTCCCCCTCCGCGTCGAGCTCCAGGCCCTGGGCAGCGAGGAGTTCTTCCGCATACTTACCGAGCCCCATAACTCCCTGCAGAAACAGTATGACGCACTCCTTTCCACGGAAAACGTCACCCTCCACTTCACCGAAGACGGACTCAGGGAAATAGCCTCCTTCGCCGAAGAAACCAACGCCAGAACCGAAAACATCGGCGCCCGCAGACTCTATACCATCCTCGAAAAAATCCTCGCCGACATCTCCTTCGAGGCCCCGGAACACGCCGGTGAACACCTCGTCATCGATAAGGCATACGTCGCCGAACACCTCGCCGACGTCAAAAACGACGTCGATCTGCAGCAGTTCATTCTGTAAAGGCAGAAAAGACAGGAAAGGCAGGAAAGAGGAAGGGGACAGGCCGGAGCGGCCGGGGCGCCGCCCCGGACCCCGCCGGGGGAGATAATCTCCCCCGGGCCCCCCTGTTTCGCCTTGCGGCTTTGCCGCGCGGCGGACGTCGTTCGGACGTCGGAAGTCTGGCGTTGAAAGGCGGAAGGGCAGGGGCGTGACGCCAAAGCAGGAAGGCTCGGCGGACTCTGTTCGGGCTGCCCGGTCAGTGCAGGCGTGTGCTGCCGCACCCGCCTGCGGTGGCCGACCGATGTTCCCGCTTCGCGGTCACATCGGTGTGGTTGGAAGGGATTTCCAGATGGGGAGGGGAAAGCGCTGGTTCAACGCTCTGGAAAGCCGTCGTTTGCAGCGGACAGCCATCTCCCGAAGCTCTGGAAAGCCTTTGTTTGCAGCGGACAGTCGTTTCAACTTGTTGCGAACCGTTTTTTTCTCTCTGCGTTTTCTCAACGCTCCGGGGCCCCGGGCGACGTCAGGAGCCCGGCCGGTGGTCATGAACAGGCGGAATTCACTTCCGCCGTTAAAGGAAATGACCACCGTGCAGGTCCCGCAGTCCGTACAGCGTGTCTGGAGCAAACGGGCGGTGGCGCTGCTCGGGCGATGTGCGAGATGTGCGAGAGGCAGGGATTTCCATATTAAAAATATGTCTGTCATGACATGAAAAAAGCCGTCGTCCGGATTCGGGCGGCGGCTTTTGTGTTTTTGGCAGAGAAGATTCGGGAGAAGGCGGGAATGTCCGCACGGCGTTTCCCGAAAAATAAAAGTTTTCGGAAAGGGGACAGGGGTGCGGGGAAAGGGGAAAAGCCCTTTTTCAAAAGGGTTTTCCCCTTTCCCCGCAAATCGTATTCTCTCCTATTCCATGGCGGATTTCAGGATGAAGCTGCGGGAGTCGACCTTCTGGCGGGCCATGCCGTTTTCGAGGAGGAAGGTCATGTCGTTATCGAGGCTTTTGATGTCGTTTTCGTTGAGGCGTTTCATGTAGTGGGACCAGGCGTAGAGCTGTTCGGCGTCGGCTTCGGAGATGTTCTGTTCTTTGGCGCCGAGGGCGATGGCTTCCTTATGGTTGGCCATGATCCAGTCGTAGGCTTCGTCCTGCACGGCGACCACGTCTTTGACGAGGTCGGGCTGTTCTTCGATGAATTTCTTGCTGGCGCACATGGCGAGTATGGGCGTGACGAGGCCGGTGGCGGTGGCGATGACGGGCTTGCCCGCTTCTTTGGCCTTGACCAGCGCGCCCGCGGCGATGAGGGCGGCGTCCACCTTGCCGGACATGAGCGCGGAGAAGCTCTGCGGAATGCCCATCTGCACGAATTTCACGTCGTTGATGGTAAGGCCTTCTTTGGCGAGTCCGGCCACGAGAAGCTGATGCAGCACGGTGCCCTTGGGTCCGGCAATGGTCTTGCCGCGCAGGTCGGCGAAGGTTTTGGCGCCGTTTTCCTGACCCACGAGGGCGAACACGTCGGTGGGGCGCGCGGCTCCGGCAATGATGATGACCGGATTGCCTTCGGCATTGGCCATCTGCACCGAGGTGGTATTGAGCACGCCGCCCACGTCGAGCGCGCCGGACGCCATGGCCGTGGCCTGCTGTGCGCCGGAGTCTATTTCATGCCATTTGACGGTGATGCCCTTGGGTTCGAGCTTTTTTTCCAGAAGCCGGTGTTCCTTCATGACGATCATCTGAAGATTGAAGGGCGACTTCACATAGCTGATGTTGAGCGCGCCTTCTTCGGCGAACGAGGGCGCGGCAAACAGGGAAAAGGCCAGGGCCAGAATGAGAGATTTCGGCATCTTCATAATAATTACGACTCCTTAGTATTCAGATGCGTAAGAATGTTGCGGCGGATGGATTCCCGCCGTTCGGGGCCTGTGGCTTCGGAAAGGTCGAAGCTCTCGGAAATGGTGCCGTGATCCATGACGCAGAGGCGGCTGCCCACGCGAAGGGCCTCTTCCATGTCGTGGGTGACGAGCAGGCACAGCGATTCGGCCATGAGCTTTTTCAGCATGTCCTGCAGCTTTTCTCTGGTGATGGCGTCAAGCGAGGCAAAGGGCTCGTCCATGAGCAGGATGCGCGGCGAGCGCAGCAGAGCGCGCGCCACGCCCACGCGCTGCGCCATGCCGCCGGACAGCTCGCGGGGCATGGCGGAAAGGGTGTCCGGCGGCAGTTCCACCATGGCAAGGGCCTGCGTCATGCGCGTTGCGGCGTCGGAACAGGAGGAGGGCAGCGCCAGACGCAGATTTTCGCCCGCCGTGAGCCACGGCAGCAGACGCGGATCCTGAAAGACCATGGCGCATTCTTCGGGCCGGACGAGCACGCGGCCGGAATCGGGCGCTTCCAGTCCGGCGGTGATGCGCAGAAGCGTGGACTTGCCGCAGCCCGACGCGCCGAGAAGGCAGGTGATGCCGCGTTCGGCAAGCGTGATGTCGGTGCCGCGCAGAACTTCGCGGGATCCGAAGCTCTTGCGCACGTCCTGAAGAAGTGCGATCCCGTCGTCACCTGCGGAAACGGTTGATGCGCTCATGCGGCAAGCTCCGGAAAGCGCCGCTTGAGCAGCGCCGAGGAAAGAGAGGAAAAGGCGGCGTCGAGCGCCCAGCCGAGAAAGCCGATGACCAGTATGCCCACAATGACCTCGTCGGCCCGCTGCATCTGCTCGGCGTCCATGATCATGTACCCGAGGCCGCTGCTTGCCGCAATGAGCTCCGCCGCAATGAGCGCGCGCCAGCTGTAGCCGAAGCTCAGACGCAGCCCCGTGATGATGGAAGGCGTGGCCGCAGGCAGAAGAAAGAACAGCACCATGCGCCCGCGCGAAAGGTGGAGACTCGCGGCAAGCTCGCGAAAGGACGCATCCAGCCGCGAAAGACCGTCGCGCGTGTTGAGATAGATGGGGAAGAACGACGCCAGCACAATGACCGCTATCTGCGTGGCGTCGCCTATGCCGAGCCACAGAATGAGCAGCGGCGTGAGCGCCAGCGGCGGCGTCATGCGCATGAAGGAAAGCGTGCCCTGAAAAAGCTCGTCCAGCACTTTCCAGCGATACAGTGCCGCAGCCGTGAGAAACGCCAGCGCCACGCTCAGGCAGAACCCCGCCGCAATGCGGTAGAACGACGCCAGCACATGCGCCGCAAGAACGCCGCTTTTCGCCATGAGAAGCCCCGTGTCCAGCACCCGCGCCGGCCCGGGCAGAAGATACGGCGAAACCACGCCGGAAACAGCCTGCCAGAGAATCAGCACAAGAAGAGGTACAAAAAGGGACTTGAATGCACGCATGGCCGGGATTCTAGGACGCAATGCCCCGCCTGTCCATGCCGTGGAAAAAGGTTTTTTCCCCGAATGCCGAATTTCCCGGAACCGCCGATGCCTTTTTGTCCCGCCCGATACCCCAAAAAGTAAGGCCCGCCGGAACGCTGATGGCATCAGCTCCCCGGCAGGCCGCTCAGGAGGAAAAGGCAGGAAACGCAGGAAAGGCAGGAAACGCAGGAAAGGCAGCGGGGCTCCGCCCCGGACCCCGGAAAGGCAGAAAAGGCATGCGGGGGGAATAATTCCCCCCGCGCCCCCTTGTCTCTTTCAGCTTCTTGCCGAAGATGGGGGGAACGCGGGCGACCTGAGGAGCCCGCGCCGACGACCGCAAG
>JAXUUT010000078.1:0-35200 GCA_037230945.1 bacterium | reverse complement strand
CCCGAATGAGGATAGCATGAGCAATACGCAAAAGACACCTTCCGCAATGCCGGAAGAAGACAAGAAAGACCTGCTGGAACAGGATCCGGAACTTTCCGCCCCTGTGGAAGTCCGGGCCGAAGCTTCGGATGATTCCGGACGCGACTCCGGGGAAGGGCAGGAAAAACAGGGAGGAGACTCCGGGGATGACCCCGCCGGCGAGAGCGACGAGCTTGCCCCCGCCATTCCTTCCGTTTTGCCGGTGCTTCCTCTGCGCGACAGCGTGGTGTTCAATTCCATGATAGTCCCGCTGTTCGAGAATCGCGAGAAAGCCATGGAAACCGTGGAGTTCGCGCTCAACGGCAACCGGTACCTGCTGCTTTGCGCCCAGCGGGATGCCTCGGCCGAGGAACCTTCTCCTGAGGAGCTGTACGACGTCGGTTCCGTGGTCATGATTCTGCGCATGATCAAGATGAATGACGGTCAGGTGAAGCTTCTCGTTCAGGGGCTGACTCGGGCCCATGTGGAGGAGTTCGACAACGACGGTCCCATCCTGCTCGCACGCGTGCAGGTGCTCGATGAGAAGCGCGGGGAAGTTTCCGACGTGGAGCTTGAGGCCATGATGCGGTCCGCACGGGAGCAGAGCGACAAAATTCTGCATCTTCGCGGGCTTCCCTCCGGGGAAATCATGAACGTGCTCAACTCCGTCAATGATCCCGGCAGGCTGGCCGACATCATCGCGGCCAACATGCGCCTGCGCGTTGACGAGGCTCAGGCGATTCTTGAATGTCTCGATCCGGTTGAGCGTCTGCGTCTTGTCAATGAGCATCTCATCCGTGAAGTGGAAGTGGCCGCCATGCAGGCGCGCATTCAGAGCATGGCGCGGGAAGGCATGGACAAGGCGCAGAAGGATTACTTTCTGCGCGAACAGCTCAAGGCCATACACAAGGAACTCGGAGACGGCGAAGACGCGGACGATGAGAATGAGAATCTCAGAAAGGCGCTGGACAAGGCCTCTCTTCCCCCGGATGCTCGACGCGAGGCCGACAAGCAGCTTCGTCGGCTTGCTTCCATGCACGGAGATTCCGCCGAAGCCAATGTGATCCGCACCTATCTGGATCTTCTTGCCGAGCTTCCGTGGAAGAAGATGTCCCGCGACAGACTGGACATCGTGAAGGCCGCCGCCATTCTTGATGAAGACCATTTCGGCCTCGAAAAGGTGAAGGACCGCATTCTGGAATTTTTGAGCGTGCGCAAGCTGAATCCGGATTCCAAGGGCCCCGTGCTCTGTTTTGTCGGGCCTCCCGGCGTGGGCAAGACGTCGCTCGGTCGTTCCATCGCAAGAGCGCTCGGACGCAAGTTCCAGCGCATATCCCTCGGCGGCATGAGGGACGAGGCGGAAATCCGCGGTCACCGGCGCACCTACATCGGCGCCATGCCCGGTCGCATCATACAGGCCATACGTCAGGCCGGTACCCGCAATCCGGTCATCGTGCTGGATGAAATCGACAAGCTCGGCAACGATTTTCGCGGAGATCCCTCTTCCGCTCTTCTGGAGGCGCTGGATCCGGAGCAGAACTCCCACTTCAGCGACCATTACCTGAATCTGGAGTTCGATCTTTCCAAGGTGCTGTTTCTCTGCACGGCCAACCAGCTTGACACCATTCCGGCGGCACTGCTGGATAGGCTTGAGATCATTCATCTTTCCGGATACACCGAGCAGGAAAAGCTGTCCATTGCCCGCAAGTACCTGCTGAAAAGGCAGATTGCTGAAAACGGTCTTAAGGAAGATGACATCGTGTTTCGCGATGCGGCCATTGCGCGCGTCATTCGCGGGTACACGAGAGAAGCCGGTCTGCGTGGCCTCGAGCGTGAGCTCGGCTCCATATGCCGGAAGCTTGCAAGGCGCAAGGCCGAGGGCGAGAAGCCTCCCTTTGTGGTTACGCCGGCGCTTGTGGCTCGTCTGCTCGGCGCTCCTCGGTTCCTCGATGAAGAAAAGGAGAAGGAGCTTCTGCCCGGCGTCGCTCTGGGCCTGGCCTGGACGCAGGCCGGAGGCGAAGTTCTGCACGTGGAAGTGAGCACCATGGAAGGGAAGGGCGGACTGCTTCTGACCGGACAGCTCGGCGACGTGATGAAGGAAAGTGCCCAGGCCGCCGTGACGTACGCGCGTTCCCATGCCAGGGAACTGGGCATAGACCCGGACTTTTCTCAGAAGCTGGACATTCATATTCACGTGCCTGCCGGTGCGACGCCCAAGGACGGGCCTTCCGCCGGCGTGACTTTGGTTTCGGCCCTGGTGTCGGCGCTTACCGGGCGTCCTGTTCGCGGCGATACCTGCATGACCGGTGAAATCACGCTTCGCGGACGAGTGCTTCCCGTGGGCGGCATAAAGGAAAAGATTCTCGGCGCTGTGGCCAGAGGCCTGAAAAGGGCCGTCATTCCGACGCAGAACGTCAAGGATCTTGAGGAGATTCCTGCCGAGCTGCGCCGCAGGATAGAGATACATACGGTAAGCACCATAGGTGAACTGCTTCCTCTGGTCATGGAGGAAAAGAAAGCGCAGAAAGCATCATAAACCGGCCATGCCGAAGCCGGATGTCGAAAGAGCGGTCGTTTCCTTTGGGAAACGGCCGCTTTTCGCACGTCGGCAGAAGTGCCTGATGCCCATGGCCGGCGCTGGCAGCCTGCCTTGAAGCAAAAAATGGAGTGTTCCTTCGGGAAAGATTGTCCGGACGGATATTTTTCAGGGCGCAGTAATCGTTTCTCCGTTGTTTTTTATGGAAAAAAACTGTAAGCTCAGATAAATGGACAGTACGGGCGTGTCGTGGAAATGCTGCGGAATGTTTTTCCGGCTTCGTTTCGCCCGGAACGGAACCGGACCTTCCCTTTCGGGAAGGCATGCATACGGCGTATGTTTCAGCACAGAGAGAGACCTGAGACATACGCCGTTCTTTTTTTTATGCGGGGAAGGGCGGCCCGGATGTTTTTTCGACTGTCGGGAGTCGGCCTTTCTGCGTTCGGCATCTCGGGAGCAGGGGCCTCCCGAGATGCCCGGTGAGGCGTGCTGCCCGGAGCATCGCTTTCCTGAGTTTTTTGAACTTCGTTTCTCGGGTATTGGACCCGTTGCAGACGCGTGCGCACATGATCGTTTGTTGCCGCATGACCGGATCTTCCGGGACGGTCTTGTCTGCTTCTGGCGGAGGTTTCGATGCCCGGCGGCTTCGGCGGTCGCTCCGGCCGTATTGTCGTGACCTCAGGGTCGGTCGTTTTGCCGGAAGCGGCTCGCGAGACCGGCAGGAAGGTGCTGTTTCCGGCAGAGGCTCCCGGAGGTCTCAGCCGTCACCGGGGTGGAGGGCATCGGGAGGCGCTGCTTTGTTCAGAGCTGCATTGAGCTGAATTTCACAAAAACTTGTCGTTTCCTTTTCACGCCGCGGCGTTTGGCGTAGATTTCACGCAGGAGGTCCGTCATGTCCAGCACAGAACATTCCTCGTCGCCCCTGCATCTGAAGACCATCATTGCCGCCCTGTGGACAGGAAATCTTTTTGCTCCGTTTCTCATGAGCGGCGTGGCCGCCATTCTTCCTTCCATAGGCGAGTCTCTGGGGGCTCCCGCCGTCATGCTTTCCCTTGTGATGGTATGCTATAACCTTGGTCAGTCCATTTCCCATATGCTGAGCGGCCGCATCGCCGACATGTTCGGCGTCAAGAGGACGCTGCTTGCTGGACTCGGAGGCTTTTTTCTGTTCAGCGTGTTCATGGGGCTTGCCCCGGCCATGGCTGTTCTCATTCCGCTGCGTTTTATACAGGGCGTGGCGGCGGCTTCCATTGCCTGCACGGTAACGACGCTGAGCGTCACGCTGGCTCCGGAAAACATTCGCGGACAGGTGATAAGCATTGTGGTGTCGGCCGTGTATCTCGGGCTGGCCATAGGGCCGCTGGCCTGCGGAGGTCTGGCGGAGTTTGCCGGCTGGCGTTCGGTTTTCTTCCTCGTGGCCGCCGTGGGGCTCGCGGAACTCATGCTTCTGGCCAGGGTCATTCCCGAGCAGCCGAGGACCGGTTCGGGACGGTCGCTCGACGTTGGCAGCGCGCTGCTCGGTGCGGGAGGCCTTTTCTGCGTGACCGTGGGAGCAACCTGCACGTTCCTGCATCCTGCCGTCGTCGGCATGCTGCCCGTGGGCATCGTCATTCTGATGGCTTTCGTCCGCAGAGAATGGAATTCTTCCGACCCCATGTTTGACCTGAAAATTCTTGCCAGAGTGCCCGGTCTGCCCGACGGCATGGCGGCGACCTTCATCAACTACGGCTCGTTTCAGGGGCTGTCTCTGTTCTTTTCTCTGTATCTTCAGCAGGTGATCGGCATGAATGCCTTTCATGCCGGCATGATTCTCATGATGCAGAGTCTGTTTCAGACGTTCTTCTCTCCTCTGGCCGGAAGGCTGGCCGACAGGTATCGCCCGGGAGTCATTTCCACGTCGGGCATGGCGGTGTGCGGCCTGAGCATACTCAGTCTCATGCTGCTCGGTCAGAACAGTTCCGTATGGCAGGTCGTAGCCAGTCAGGCGGCGCTCGGCACGGGGGCGGCGTTCTTTGTGGCTCCCAACATGACTGCCACGCTGGGCAACGTGCCCAGAGAGAATCTTTCCGTGGCGTCCGGTCTGCTCGGCTGTCTGCGCACCATGGGAGGACTCATGAGTCATATCGTCATGGCCTGCATGATAGGGCTTTTCATGGGAGACACCGCCGTGACACATGAGAATTCCGGTCTGTTTCTTCATGCCATGCGCTACACCCTTCTTTTGTTCGGAATGTTCAACCTCGTGGGAGTGTGGCTCAGCCTGCGGGCACTCCGTCACCATCGCTAGAAGACTTGCCCGTCCGCTTCTGCACGTGTAGCATTCGCGCTTTCCGGGACGGAATCCGGATGCGGCAGCATTGCCGTCATTTTTGAGCATGGCTCGTCGAATCTTCCGGAATCTTGTCCATGTCCCGGGAAGGCATTATTAATAACCGCAAGCAGCATGCGGCTTCGGACGGCGGTCGTCTGTGATCTGGCGTCCGCAGCATTCGGAGAAGACAACGTCTCTCTTCGGGACATGGCCGTCATGTTGCGGTTTTGAGAGCATTGCATGGCGTGCCATGCAGGCAAAAGGAGAACATATGGGAGTTCTGGGCAAACTTTTCGGCGGTCGGGGCACGCACAGCAGCACGACGGTCAGACAGCCCCCTCTGAGAAACAATACGTCCAGCGATTCCGCTCCGGACAATGAGGGGCCTTCCTCCGCCTTTCCGGGCAGACATTTTGAAGGACTGGGAGATGTGTGGTCGGCGTTTTTCCCCGAAGGCAGCCGGGAATATGTCGGCAGCCTGCAGAGCGTGTTTGAAAAAAGCGTGCCCCAGGGACCGGTCATGCACAGAAAGGACGGCAGCAGCGTCATTCTGCTGGCCTATCCCTCAAGCGGCGGCATATCGGTTCACTCGCACATCATCATGACGCAGGGAAAGGGCAAGGCCGATTTTGTGGGAGGCTATCCTGCTCTTGAGGGGCTTCCGGCGTCTTCCGTCATAGAGCAGGCGCATATCTGGTCCAACGGCATTTCCGGCGTGGTGGCTGCACGCACGTCCGGCATGGGGATGCCGGTGTCGTTCTTTCTTGCGGGATTCTTTCAGCATGTTCCGCAGCTTCAGTTCGGAACCCGGGCCGAGTTCCACATGGCGGGACTGGCTCTTGCCCTGACGAAGGCGGAGGTGACCGACGTCGTTCTGGAGCCGGGGTCCGCGGCCTGGAATGCTGCGCTCAAAGCCTTTCTTACGGCTCACCCTGAAAAGAAGGCCGGCGATTTTCACCCGGAGGTGATTTCTTCTCACGGCCGGGGGCTGCTGCTGCCTACGGAGGTGGTGGGCATGTGGGCCTTTCAGGTGCCTGTGCTCGGCACGGAACGGGTGGAATTCATGGGACGGCGCTTTTTGCGCATACTTACGATGTTCTCAGGCATGGGGGAAGGGGCGTTGCGCGGATACCTGTATGCTGCCGATCATGTGCTGAAGGGCTATGAACCGCAGACGGGTGACGATATTGCCGGAACGTTGTGGCTTCAGGGCAGCATGGAGCAGTACCCGGACTGAATTCATTCCGTTTTCGCGCTGCAGGAGGCGGAGGGGCGTGCATTCGCCGTCCCTTTTCCGGCGGCGTGTCGCAGCACGGGATGGCGAAAGAAAAAGAAAGGGACCGCAACGCTTCGTTACCTTGAAAAATCATGGGGATGCTGACAAGTATCATAATTAAATAAATATGATATAGGAAATTTTCGAAAATGTCCGCCAGCCGTGGCACTCTTGCATAATGGCAGGCAGTGCGCTATGTCTTCAAATAGGTTCCTGTCCAGTTGTTATTGGAAGAGGTAAAAGCATATGGATAGACGTACCTTTCTTTGTTCTCTGGTGAGCCTGTTTACCGTCGGCATGACGGCTGCCCTGCTGCCTCGCGAAGCGGAAGCCGCTCCGCCTCACGGTCCGGATCGTCGTCCTGCCCCGAGACCGGGTGCGCCTCGTCCTGCCCCACGTCCCGGAGCACCGAGACCCGCACCGCGTCCGGGTGTTCCCAGACCGGGAGCTCCTCGTCCCGCCCCGCGCCCGGGCAGACCGGCGCCGCGTCCCGCTCCTCGCCCCGGCGCGCCGAGACCCGGAGCCCCACGGCCCGCCCCACGTCCGGGCAGACCGGCACCCCGTCCCGGTACCCCCAGACCGGGTGCGCCTCGTCCTGCCCCTCGTCCCGGAGCACCGAGACCCGGAAGTCCTCGTCCTGATCCCAGACGGCCGATGTCCATCTGAGGTCGTGTCCTTTGACATTGAGCGGTGAGGAGCGCCTATGAAACTTCGTTGTTTTAAGTGGTTTTGCGTCGCAGTCATGCTTTGTGGCCTTGCAGGTTCCGCCGTTGCCGGGACGGCAACGCCCGCCGACTTTACCGGAAACGAGTGGCAACGCTCCTCCACATCGGAAAAGCTTGCGTTTCTTTACGGTGTTTCCAGTACCGTGGCCATAGAGCATCTTGTGGCAGAAAGGCAGGGAACGGAAGAGTCTGTTTTTGTGGCAGCCTGGCTGAAGGCCTTCGGTGATGAAAGCTGGCCGCAGATTCAGAAAAAGCTTGACGACTGGTACGCAGCGCATCCGGCAGAGTCCGGCCGTTCCGTTTTCGACGTGCTCTGGTATGAGTTCATGGCTCCGGCCGACAAGTGATGCCGGAAGCACTTTGGAGTGTCATGATGAAAAAGTTTCCCGTTATCGTCCTTCTTGCAGGGGCTCTGGCCCTTGGCCCCGTGGGCTGCACCAATATGACCCGCACGCAGCAGGGTGCGCTCAGCGGAGCCGCCGGCGGGGCGCTCATCGGCGGCGGCCTGAGTACGCTTACCGGCGGCAGCGGAACGACCGGCGCCCTTATCGGCGGCGGTCTGGGCGCTCTGGCCGGAGGTATTTACGGTCATCAGCAGGAGCGTCATGATTATGGCGGTCATGGCCATCGCTGGTGACGTTTACAGAACGAAATGTCGGACAGGAGCCGCAAAGCCGTGCATTGCCGGGTGAGCAGAGTCCGGAGCCTGCTGAGTCTTTGATCCGCAAAAGCAACGCCTTAAGGCCCCTTCGGGGGCCTTTTTTTATGGCATGTCGTCGGCCTGCCTGACCGCGGCAATCGAAAGGACAAGGTCGTTCCGGTGGCGTTCTGGGCGGGGAGAGGTTCGGGCGTCATGTCCTGGAAGCGAAGGGCATCATTATGACCTGCCCGTACTGACAGGAAAGGCGGCCGGGATTTTTCCCGGCCGCCTTTTGCGGGATGAGGTACGGTTCAGCGATCCCTGAGTCTCGGGTCCAGAAGGTCGCGCAGACTTTCGCCGAGCAGGTTGTATCCCAGCACCGTGATGAGAATGGCAAGGCCCGGATACAGTGAGAGCCAGGGGGCGATTTCCAGCGTGTTCTTGCCGTCCATGAGCATGTTGCCCCAGCTTGCGTCCGGGGGCTGTACGCCGAGTCCGAGGAAGCTCAGGGAGGACTCCACGAGAATGGCCCCGGCGACGCCGAGCGTGGCCGAAACGAGCACGGGAGCAAGGGCGTTGGGAAGAATGTGCACGAAAAGCAGGCGTGTCGTGGAGGCTCCGGCCAGCTTTGAAGCTGCGATGAAGTCCCGTTCTCTGAGGGAAAGCGTTTCCGCCCTCACAAGACGCGCCACGCCCATCCAGGACGTGAGCCCTATGACGACCATGATGTTGGTGAGGCTCGGTTCCAGAAAGGCAATGACGGCAAGAATGAGGAAAAACGAAGGAAAGCAGAGCATGACGTCCACACCGCGCATGATGAGCTCGTCCGTCCAGCCGCCGAAGTAGCCGGAAGCAAGGCCCAGCACGATGCCTATGGCCGTGGATATGCCCACGGCGACAAAGCCCACCCAGAGCGACACTCTGGCACCGTAGAGCAGACGGGAGAGAACGTCGCGCCCGAGTTCGTCGGTGCCGAGCAGATGCTCGGAGGAGGGCGGCATGAGAATCTGATCGAGGTTCAGAGCGGCGGGATCGAACGGAGCTATCCACGGAGCGAGCAGCGCAAGTACGCTCATGACAAGCACGATGGTCAGTCCGGTAAGGAACATTCCGTGTCTTTTCAGACTGATGGTCATGATCTGTCCTCCTGCCGGGCCGTGGAGCGTATGCGGGGATCGGCAAGACCGTAGCCTGCGTCGGCGAGCATGTTGCCGAGCAGCGTGAGCACGGCGCCGAGCACGAGATTGCCCATGATGAGCGGATAGTCCCGGGCCATGACGGCTGCATAGAAAAGCTGACCGAGGCCGGGCAGGGCAAAGATGGTTTCAATGATGACGCTGCCGCCGATGAGACCGGGAATGGAGAGCCCGAGCATGGTGATGACGGGCAGAAGCGCGTTGCGCAGGGCGTGCCGGCCTATGACGAGCCTGGTGGGCAGGCCCTTGGCCCGGGCCGTGGTCATGTAGTCCTGACGCAGCACTTCCAGCATGGAGGAGCGGAGAAAGCGCGACGTGCCCGCAATGCTTCCGACCAGCCCCACGAGTATGGGCAGAGCAAGATGACGGGCAATGTCCAGCGCCTTGCCCAGAGGCGAGAGCTGCGCATAGTCCAGAGACGTGAGCCCGGAAAGGGGAAGCCAGCCGAGATCTATGCCGAAGTAGAGCATGAGCAGCATGGCCAGCCAGAAGCTGGGCATGGCGAAGCCGAGGAAGACCAGCACCGTGAGGGCCCGGTCGAGCAGGGAGCCCCGCCGCACGGCCGATATGATGCCTATGGGAATGGATATGAGCAGCGTGAGCAGCAGGGATATGACGTTCATGCCTACAGTAAGAGGCAGACGTTCCATGATTTTTTCCATGACGGGACGGGCGTCGCTGGAAAGCGATATGCCGAAGTCGAGTCTGACGAGCCGGCTCAGCCAGTCCACGTACTGTTCCCAGAGCGGCCTGTCGAGCCCGTAGAGTGCATTAAGCCTTTCGCGCACCATGTCCCCCGCAAGCGGGTTGAGACTGGTCTGCATGTCGGTGGGGGTCCCCGGGGCCAGATGTATGACGAAAAAGCTGACCAGCGTGATGCCCCAGAGCACCAGCAGCATCCAGAGCGTCTTTCGCAGCGCCCGGATGGCCAGTGCCCTCCAGCGTGAGGCGGTGCTGCCGCCGCGATTGGGAGCGTCTTTCATAGTCCTCCGTTCCCCGGAAGATCGGGATTCGTTATGCGGGAAGGCCCGGACAGGGGCGTTGGGCGCCGGGGCGGGCATGCGTGCCTTGCGGGCAGGCCTTCGGAGCGTCCTGATGGTCGGAACGTTTCCGGCGGCCTGCCGTGAAGGCGTCAGGCTCCGGGCTGCATGGCTCCCTGACTGATGTCGTGCCGCATCCATTCGGCTACGGCTGCGGCCTCCTTCTGCCAGGCGGCGGGAGCGAGGCGGAGCGCGAGGAACTGCCGGAACATTTCATCAAGCATGTCCAGCGCCTGATCGATAAGATACATTTTTTCAAGGAAAAGCGCGTCCGGATCCTCCGAGGCGTCTTCTTTGGCAATGGGAGGCGTACGCAGGGAATTGACGCTGAAGTCTTCGGCCTTCAGGGTCACCTGCCAGTCCATGCCGTCCTTTTCCAGCCGCACGAGAGCGCGAACCACCTGCTTGCCGGTAAGCAGGCCGAGCCTTGCTTCCCGCAGAGGAGAAAAGGAACCCACGACGGTGGCGGTTTCCTGGTTTTCGCCTTCGCCTCCGCGAACCACAATGCGCTGCTCCATGGCCACGGTGAAGGGTTCTCCGGCATGGTCCGCCGAATCCATGCGGAAGACGTTGCCCGTTTCGCTGCGGAACCACAGCCAGGTAAGAAATTCCTGTCCCAGAATGAGGTCGGTGTTTTCGCCGATGTAACCGATGTCTGCCATGTTCGATGCCTTTTGTTAAATGAAGTGCGTGGATTCCACGGCGTCGAGCTTGTCGGCGCACTGTTCACCGAGCATGGAGAGCGCCAGCGCACAGGGAACGAGCTGTTCCAGACGCAGATCGAAGCTGCGGGTGAAAAGCTCGAGGAACAGCTCGATCATCTTCGTCTGCGTGGAAGCAAAATATACGCGTCCGGTGCGGGTGTTCCAGATGACCTGAAATTCCGCGGGGATGGGCAGAAAGCGCCCCATGAGGCGCAGCTTTACCTGTTCGCCGATTTCCTTTTTGCGGTCGCGGGGAATGAATTTCTTTCCGAGCTCCTTGATGCGGGCTTCTTCCTCGCGAAGCGCGATGCGCGTGTGCTTGCGCAGCACGGCCGGAGGAATGCGGCGGGTGTCGAGACGGAGGGAGAAGGTCAGATAGTCGGCCTTTTCAGGCGGACTCAACTTCCATTCCGTGTCGAGCATGTCGTCGAAATTGGTCCAGCCGAAGGCCCGTTCCTCGGCGATGTCGTCAATGTCCATGAAGGCGAACTGACGGAGCTTTTCGGGAATGGCGGCCCACAGTTCGGCGGGAACGTCGTCAAGGATGCGAAAGCGCGTGAAGCTGGTGCTGGCTTTGAGAAAACTCATGTGTTCCTTCCTTTTGAAGCAGTGCGTCTGCAGGGGAATTTCAAGGGCTGCACTGCCTGAACGCTGCAGAAGCACCCGTATGTTCCCATGAACGGAAGGGAAGGCAGGGGGAGTTCCGCAGGCCGGGCAATGGTACGACAAGCGGGCAGCGCGCGCAAGCGGGCGAGAAGGGAGGGGCGGGCGCGCCGGACGGAGGGAAGGGCCCGGAATCTTCAGCCGTTCTGCTTCGCTCTCCGTTTCGGCGGCTCAGAGGTCAGATCGTTCAGACGGCAGTGCTCTTCATGGCAGCAGGCGCAGGGGGAGCCGTGATCCAGAGTGTCTATGATGCCGCAGCCCTGCACATGATCCCCCGCGCAGGTGTGCCGCAGTGCCTCCAGATGGGTTTTGAGATGCTGAAGCGAGGCTATCTGACGTTCGACGTCGGCAATGTGTCTGTCCACCAGATCGTTGATCCAGGCGCAGCTGACCGTGGGATTGTCCTTGAAGGCGAGAAGGCTTCGTATTTCGGCAAGGTTCATGCCGTGAAGGCGGCAGCGGCGGATGAAGTGAAGCCGTTCGACGTCGCTCTCGTCATAGAGGCGGTAGTTGGCGCTCGTTCGCTCGGGCCGGGGCAGCAGCCCTTCCTTTTCATAGTAGCGTATGGTGACGACCTGACAGCCGGAAAGTTTTGCCAGTTCTCCAATTTTCAGAGGCATGACGATGCTCCTTGTCGTGGTTTGACGAGTTGCGGCGGGAGGGACGACATTGCGGAAGTCAAATGCTGATTTTATGCATCTTATGGAAAAACATAATGTTTTTTACTTTCTGAGCTCTTTGGGGACAAAGATTTTCAAAATTTTTTGAGAAAAGCCTTGACTCTATAGTCACTATAGACACTACGTTGATTTTCAGCAAGGAGAATCACCATGAAAGGCAACAATATATGTTCTTCATCCGGTCAGGCAGGCTGTGCCTGCGCCGATTTTGCGCTGAAGGCTTACTCCCCTGAAATGCACGAGGCGGGGCATCGTCAGCATCACGATCATGCCGCTCATGACCATCATGCCCATCATCACGATGAGGCCGGGCACGGCCATTGCTGCTGCGGTCATGAGCACGAAGCTCCGCAGCCCGTGGACGGAGCTCTGGCGGCTCTCGTCTCGGACACGACGGCCGTGTACCTCATCAGGAACATGGACTGTCCCATGGAAGAGGCGCTCATCCGCAAGAGACTCGCCTCGGTGGAAGGCATCACCGGCCTTGAGTTCAACCTCATGCAGCGCGTTCTGACCGTGCGGCACGAGCTTCCCTCCACCAGGGTCATCGAAGAGGCGCTTGCTTCCATAGACATGGTTCCGGAACCTGTGGTCGCCGATCGGGAAATTGCGCCCCGCACGGTGGAATCCCCCCGCATTCCCTGGAAGAAGCTTGCTCTGGCGGGGGTGTTTGCGGCGCTTTCCGAAGGTGTGGAATTTGCGCTGGAGTGGGGAGCCATTGCCCGACCGGCAGAAGGATTTTCCTTCGTGTCGCTGCTGCCGCTCATGTTCGCCGTGGCGGCCATCCTGCTCGGAGGGCTCGGCACCTACCGCAAGGGGTGGCTGGCCGTTTCCAACTTCAACCTCAACATCAACGCGCTCATGTCCGTGGCCGTGACGGGTGCCGTGATCATAGGCCAGTACCCTGAAGCGGCCATGGTCATGGTGCTGTTCAATGTTTCCGAAGCCATTGAGGCGCGGGCTCTCGACCGGGCCCGCAACGCCATAGGCAAGCTGCTCGCGCTTTCTCCCGAAAAGGCGACGGTGCTGCAGGCCGACGGTTCGTGGATGGAAACGGACATTCGTCAGGTTGCCGTCGGCAGTCGCGTGAGAGTACGGCCCGGCGAAAGGATAGCGCTGGATGGCGTGGTGCTTTCCGGGCATTCCGCCGTGGATCAGGCGCCCATCACGGGCGAGAGCATCCCCGTGGAGAAGGGCGAGGGCGACACCGTGTTTGCCGGAACCATAAACACTTCCGGCGCGCTTGAATTCGAGGTGACGGCCGCGGCTTCGAACACTACGCTCGCGCGCATCATTCATGCCGTGGAGGATGCGCAGGGGCGTCGTGCTCCCATGCAGCGCTTTGTGGACAGCTTTGCCAGATGGTATACGCCCGCAGTCTTTCTGCTCGCCCTGCTCACGGCCGTCGTTCCGCCGCTGTTCATGGGACGGGCATGGCTTGATTCCGTATATACCGGACTTGTGCTGCTCGTCATAGGCTGCCCATGCGCGCTGGTGATATCCACCCCCGTCAGCATTGTCAGCGGCATGGCGGCCGCCACAAGAAGCGGCATACTCGTCAAGGGCGGAATGTTTCTGGAACAGGGGCGTCTCTTGCGCTGCCTTGCTCTTGACAAGACGGGTACTGTCACCTGCGGAAAGCCGAAACTGACGGACATGGAAGCCGTGAACGGACGCGACGCGCAGGAGGAACTGCGGCTTGCCGCCAGCCTTGCGGCCCGGTCGGATCATCCGGTTTCCCTCGCCGTGGCCGAAAAGGCCGGAGAGGAAGGCTTGCGACTTCTGGACGTGGAGGACTTTGAGGCCGTGGCCGGACAGGGCGTGCGCGGAACCATGAACGGTGAACGCTTCAGTCTCGGCAGCATCAGGATGATGAGACTGGCCGGTCTCTCTTCCGAGAACATTGAAACGCGCGCAGCCGCGCTTGAGCAGCAGGGCAGAACGGTGGTGGCGCTGGCGGATCAGAAGGCCGTTCGCGCGGTGTTCGCCGTGGCCGACACCATCAGAGAAAGCAGCAGGCAGGCCGTGCGTGAACTGAGCGAGCTCGGCGTTCATACGGTCATGCTCACGGGCGACAATGAAAAAGTGGCGCGCGTCATTGCCGCGCAGGCCGGAGTGGATGATTTCCGCGGCAATCTTCTGCCCGAGGACAAGCTGAGCGCAGTGGAAGATCTGTCGAAGCAGTGGGGCAAGGTCGGCATGGCCGGCGACGGCATCAACGACGCCCCGGCTCTCGCCCGGGCCGACATAGGCTTTGCCATGGCCGGCAGCGGGACCGACACCGCCATGGAAACCGCCGACGTGGCCCTCATGGATGACGACCTGCGCAAGATTCCCAGATTCATCCGGCTTTCCCGCGCGACGTATGCCATTCTTGTGCAGAACATCGCCCTGGCCCTTGGCGTGAAGGCTCTCTTCTTCCTGCTGGCCTTTACGGGCAACGCCACCATGTGGATGGCCGTGTTTGCCGACGTGGGAACGGCGCTCATCGTGGTGGCCAACGGTCTGAGGGCGGCCAGAACGAAGGCCTGAGCCTGGGAATCGCCGC
Organism: bacterium; assembly: GCA_037230945.1. GTDB lineage: Bacteria > Desulfobacterota > Desulfovibrionia > Desulfovibrionales > Desulfovibrionaceae > Mailhella. The sequence goes on along the minus strand of JAXUUT010000078.1, from coordinate 20,863 downwards.
TGTCTTTCGCAGCGGCTGAGAAGTCATGCCCTGCGGGCCGTTACGGCCCGCGGGGAGGTTTTGCAGAATGCGGCACTGCAAAAGGCAGGCGACTGCGGAAAATGCCGAGGACTCTTGATGCAGCCCGTGAAAAGGAGTATTTGCTTATTTGAGCAGAATTAAGGACCGTTTTGCAGACGAAGCCGCTGAAGCGGGGATACGCGCGGACAGTGTCGGAAGCAGGGATGCCGTTGTCGGGTTCTCCGTTTTGCAGGTCTGCCGGGCGGTCATTCAAAAGGAGTTTCATCATGTCCGAAGCCATCCTTGTTGCCGTTCCCTCCAACGCTCCCGCTGGTCTTGAGGCCGTCCCCAGCGCGCATTTCGGTCATTGTGACGCCTATACCGTGGCCCGCATTCAGGACGGACGCATTCTTGACGTGAGCGTCGAGTACAACGAAGGGCATGAGCAGGGAGGCTGCATCGTGCCTGTGCAGTCGCTCTCGGACAAGGGTGTCGGCGTTCTCATTGCCGGAGGCATGGGCATGGGACCGCTGAACGCCATGCATCAGATGGGCATGAGGGTCTTTTACGCCTCCGGGTACGCGAGCGTGAAGGATGTGCTTCAGGCCTATATTGACGGAAGGCTGCAGGAGTTCGGTTCCGGCAATCTGTGCAGGGGCGGATGCGGTCGTCATGCCTGACGGTCGGCGGCGGTGATGTCACAAATTTGTTTTTTTTCGAACAAGACCTCGGAGAAGCTCGAGCTTCTTTGAGGTCTTTCTTTATGTCCGGCAGCAGAAGAAAGAACGCGAAAGATCCATTTTTATGATGATGCAGAAGAGCGGGCATCATGGTGAACAGTTTTAAAATGCTGAGAAAGAAAACAACGATTCAGCCCATGCTATCAGTTTCAGTCATGGATTCCGATGGAAGGCAATGTTTTTTTTGTTTCATTCTTTTTACAATTGCATGAACATATGGACGTAAGCGGAAAAAAAGTGTAAATTGAAGACAAAAGATGGCATGATATGCGTATGTGGCTGATAATGCAGCGGAAGACGTATCATGTGACAAAAGTGACTTTCATCGTGGTTTGCTTGCGCGACAGCGTATGCCGCGCGAGTTCTTGAGCGGAGCATTCCGCGTTGTTCTGGAAAGCGGCTGATGCCGCAAAAGTTTTCCAAGGTTCTGTGAGGTCGTCATGAAAGTAAGCAAGGTCGTTCTTCCTGTCGCCGGATGGGGTACCCGTTCTCTTCCTGCCAGCAAGAACATTCCCAAGGAAATGCTGCCCATCTATAACAAGCCGGTCATCCAGTACATTGTGGAAGAGGCCGTGCGCGCAGGCGTGCAGGAAGTCATTTTTGTGACGAATCGTCATAAGTCTGTGGTGGAAGATCATTTTGACCGCAACATCGAGCTGGAGGAACTTCTGGCCGAGGCCGGCAAGATCGAACAGCTCAAGGCCGTGCAGGAAGCCGCCAGCATGGTGGACATCATGGCTGTCCGCCAGAAGCAGCAGCTTGGTCTCGGCCATGCCGTCGGCTGTGCCAGATACATGGTTCAGGAAGACTATTTTGCCGTCATGGTGGGCGATGATTTCATGGTGGGTGAAAACGCCGGACTCGTGCAGCTCGTGCAGGCGGCGGAAAAGTACAACATGCCCACCATCGGCGTGATGGAAGTGCCCGCCGACAAGATCGACAAGTACGGCATGGTGGCCGGTGAAGAAGTGGAGGACGGCATATACCGCATTACCGACATGGTGGAAAAGCCCGCCGTCGGTTCCATGAACTCCCGTCTCGCCATCGTGGGCCGCTATGTGCTTCCCCGTGAAATTTTCGACTACATCGCTCAGGTCAAGCCCGGCAAGGGCGGTGAAATCCAGCTTACCGACGCGCTTGCCAATTATATGAAGGACAAGGGCATGCTGGCCGTGAAGATGAAGGGACGCCGTTTCGATGCCGGAGACTGGGTCGATTATCTGACGGCGGGAATCTACTTCGGTCTTCAGGACAAGAAGCTGCAGGAGCCTCTGCGCGCTGCCCTGAACAAGCTGCTTGAAAAGTAGTTCTGTTTTTTCATGACTCAGAGGGCGCTCACGACATTGTTCCGTCGTGAGCGCCCTTTTTTAGAGAGCTTCGAGCAGGACTTCGCCGACGCCGCGGACGCGCCCGTGATGAAGAGCAGACGTGATCTTATTGGTTGCGGTATCTGGGGGAGAATGCAGGATATCTGTCGTGCCGTCTTGTGTTTTTCACCCGCCGGGACTACGTTCTGCCTCGCAACAAGGAGGCAATATGCTTGAATTCACGCGGGAAGGAATGCTGAATTTGACGAAGGCTCTGGTGCGCATACGCAGTGTGTCGCATACGCAGGGAGAAAACGAGGCAGCCGATGCCATTTATGCGCTTCTGGCCGGAGAGGCATATTTTCAGGAGCATCCCGACTTTCTGCGGCTTCTTCCCGTGGAGAAGGGGGGTCTGGCGAGGCGCGCCGTGCTGGCGTTCGTGCAGGCCTTGACGCCCTGTTCCCGCACGGTTCTTCTGAACGGTCATTTCGACGTGGTGGACACGGACGTGTGCGGCGATCTGGCCGACCTGGCCTTTGACGCCGACGCCTATACGGCGGCCATGGAAGGCAGGGACATGCCCGATGACGCGCGAAAGGACCTTGCATCGGGCAACTGGCTTTTCGGCCGGGGCGTCATGGACATGAAGGCAGGCATTGCCCTTTACATGACGTATCTTGCGCACATGGCCCGCCATCGCGATGAACTCGGCGTAAACCTTCTGTTTCTGGCCGTTCCCGATGAGGAGGGCAGTTCCGCAGGCATGCGCGGCTCTCTTTCCGGTCTGTGCTCCTTTGTGAAGGAGCACGGTCTTGATCTCGTGGCGGCACTTTCCGGAGAGCCCGCCTTCTGGACGTCGAAGACCACGGGCGAGAGCCGGCCCCACCGGATTCTGTTCACCGGCACCACGGGCAAGATCATGCCTCTGTTTTTCTGTGTGGGGCGCGAGGCTCACGTTGGCTATTCCTTTGACGGCGTGAATGCTGCGGCCATTGCCGCGCGGGTGGTGTGTCTCATGGACTGCTGCCCCGACCTCATGGACGGCTCGGGAGAAGATACGCTGACGCCTCCGGTCTGCCTCAAGCTCAAGGATCTTCGGGACACGTATTCCGTCACTCTTCCAGAGCGGGCCGCAGCCTACTTCAATGTGCTTTCCGTAAGCAGGAGCCCTCTGGACATGCTGGACATCTGCCGGAAGATCGCCCGTCGCGCGCTGGATGAGACGCTGGCCGGCATCCGCGAGGCAGGGCGGCGCTTTCAAGAGCAGGCCGGACGTGCGGATACGCCCGTTCCCGCATGGGACGCGCGCGTGTTCACCGTGCATGATCTCGTGGAGATCATGGCCGGAGAGGGAAGCATGGACGAGGCGAAGGCGCATCTTTCCGCGTTTGCCCGGTCTCTTCCCGACGACATGGACGAGCGGGAAAAGGGATTGGCCGTGCTCGATCATCTGGTGTCGCTCGTCAACCTCAAGGGGCCGGCCGTCGTCGTGGGCTTTCTGCCTCCGTACTATCCCCAGCGTCTCAATCTCCGGGCCACGGAAAAGGAACGCCGTCTGCGCACCGTCATGGAAGGCGTCTGCGCCGATCTTGAGAAGAGCGTCGGCGCCGTCAGCCTTGTGGAGTGCTTCAGCGGCATCATGGATCTGAGCTACATGGGCTTTCAGGGAGAACCCGGCGAACTGAAGACCCTGGCGGACAACATGCCCGGCTGGGGAGAGGTGTTTTCTCTTTCCATGGACGATCTGCTCTCGCTCGACGTTCCCATTGCCTCGGTGGGGCCTTCCGGCAAGGATGCGCACAAGGACACGGAGCGGCTGGAGCTCGAGTACTCCTTTGGCGTCGCACCGAAGATGCTGGAGCGCGTCGTTCGCGAGCTCGGCGTCAGCGCCTGTGAAAGCGCTGCCAGAGGCTCTGCTGCAGATTCGTCCAGGCGTTCTTGAGCGGGCGACCCTTTCGACGCACGTATCGGTACACATAATAGAGTCGGTCCAGAACGGTGACGTTCAGATCGAAGAGAATGGGCCGGCCCGTGTCGTTCACGGCCGGCCTGTCCTTGACAGGGGTCATGCCGGGACAGCCTGCCATGTCTCCGCAAAAGTCGTCCCTCAGGTCGAGCTCGCGGCTTATGGCCTCAAGATCGAAGGCATACCATGGCCAGCCGTGATGGATCTTGCGGCGGCGCAGGGCGGGAGCGTCGTGTTTTGGAGGTTCCCAGACATAGTAATTGTCCGTTCTGGCCCTGGCGATGAGGTCAAACTGAAGATTGTGGGCCTCTTCCGCGCCGTTCATGCGATTGATGACGATGTATCGGGTGCCCGGATTCTTCAGAAGAAGCAGGGTGTGGAACGCCGAACCTATGCAGCCCATGACGACTTCGGCAGAGCCCAGGATGTCCGCCTGCTCCACTATGGAATGATGTTCGGGGTGGACAATGAGCCATCCCCGTGCGGCAAGCATGGCTTCCAGCTCGCGTTCGTTGGTAAAGACGATGTTGTCGGACTCGATGTCTGAGCGGGAAAGCTATACTTTTTTGCCCTTCTGCACGTGTGCCTCGCAGACGGCAAAGGCGTCCGCCTGTTCCTGCGTGAGCCACACGTCGCACATCAGCCCGGGAACGGGGAAGAGCATGTCCCGGAACAGCGTCGGCTCATTGACGAAGCCCCAGCCGTTGCGGTCGCACTGCGTGAGGTGAAGAAGCTCGTGCTGCCAGGGACGCACGGCCTCCGCGGAGCCGTTGCGCCATATGATGCGCCGTTCAGGATGCTGACGGAAGGCGTAAAGATTCTGCATGGACTCAATGATGAAATGCCCGTAGTGAGTCTGAAACAAGCCTCCCCAGATGCAGGGCTCTTCCACGATGCGGACCGGAGCGGCAAAGGGGGCCTGTCTGCGGTACTGGCGTCCCCTGCGGCACATATGTGCGAGCGCTACCGGTTTGCCCTGACACCACGCGCCGGAAAAGCCGTATGTTTCGGGAAGGACGACAACGTCGTGGAGAAGAGCCGGTTGAAGAGATACGGGCTGGAATCTTTTCATTGTGCCTGACATGAATACCTGCTGAGCATTAAATAGGGTCATCTTTGGGCCGGATTCGTGAAAATCCGCAAAAGCTGCCATTCAGCATATGCCAGTTTTGCGCACGCGTCCATGCTCCTTTCCCCCGACCGGAGAAAAGAAAAAGCCGGCTTTTTTTTCCGGCGGAATGCGGAACTTCCCGGAGGCTCTTCCCTTGAAGTGCGCACGGGCATGACTTATACTTCATCCCTCAGTTTTCCTTTTTTCGCCCGACGGGCTTGGAGTTTCCATGTTTGAACTTGAATTCAACGGCAAACCGTACCTCAAGGCCGACAATGCTCTGCCTCTCTTCTTCATAGCCGGGCCGTGCGCCATAGAAAGCCGCGCCCATGCGCTGGAAGTGTCCGCCGCGCTCAAGGAAATCTTTGCGGCTGCGGGCATTCCCTTTGTCTACAAGTCCAGCTTCGACAAGGCCAACCGCAGTTCCGGCACGGGATTTCGCGGCGTGGGCATGGAAGAGGGGCTTTCCATCCTTGCCGAAGTGAGGGAAACCCGGAACGTTCCGGTGCTTACCGACATTCATACCGCCGAGCAGGCCGCGCCCGTGGCTGAAGTGGCGGACTATCTGCAGACGCCCGCATTCCTCTGCCGTCAGACCGACCTTATTCTGGCCGCCGCCTCCACCATGAAGCCGGTAAACATCAAGAAAGGGCAGTTTCTTGCGCCGTGGGAAATGGAAAACGTGCTGAAAAAGGCCCGTTCCACGGGCAATGAGCGCATCACCCTGTGTGAGCGGGGAACCACGTTCGGGTACGGAAATCTGGTGGTGGACATGCGCGGTCTTGAAATCATGAAGAAGTTTGCGCCGGTGGTGTTCGACGCCACCCATTCCGTGCAGCTTCCCGGCGCTCAGGGTTCGTGCAGCGGCGGCCAGCGGGAATTTGTGCCCACGCTTGCCCGTGCGGCTGCGGCCGTGGGCGTGGCGGGCATATTCATGGAAGTGCACCCCGACCCGGACAAGGCTCCCTGCGACGGACCGAACATGCTGGCCATCAGGGATCTTCCGGCGTTTCTTTCGCTTATCCGCGAGTTCGACGCCGTTGCCAAGGAGAAGCGCGCATGAGCATCATAGCCGTCATTCCTTCCCGCTATGCGTCCACGCGCCTGCCGGGCAAGCCGCTGGTGGACATCTGCGGCAGGCCCATGGTGCAGCACGTGTATGAACGGGTGCGTCAGGTGGAGCTTTTTGACGAGGTGCTGGTGGCCACGGATGATGAGCGCATCATGAACGCCGTTTCTTCCTTCGGCGGAAAGGCCTGCATGACCAGCGTCGACTGTCCTTCGGGGTCCGACAGGCTCATTGAGGTGGCGAAGGCCCATCCTGCCGACATCTATGTGAACGTGCAGGGGGACGAGCCGCTGGTGGAGCCTTCCGCCATCGAAAAGCTGGCGCGCGCCATGCTGGATGATCCCGCGCTGCAGATGGGAACGCTCTGCTATCCCATAACCGCGGAGCAGGCGCAGAATCCCAATCTGGTGAAGGTTGTGCGTGCGCATGACGGCAACGCGCTGTACTTCAGCCGCAGTCCCATACCGTTTCCCCGCTCCGGAGGCATTGCCCCTTCGTATTACGGGCATCTCGGCATGTACGCCTACCGTCATGACTTTCTCATGAACTTCGGATCGCTGCCGTATTCTCCGCTGGAAAACACGGAAAAGCTGGAGCAGCTTCGCGTGCTTCAGGCGGGCATTGCCATTCGCGTTCTGGAAGTCGAGGCCATGGGGCCGGGCGTGGACACGCCGGAAGATCTTGAAGAGGTGCGACGCATCCTTGGGAAAAAAGGCGAGTGAGGGCGATGAAGTATCTTGACGAAGCTCGGCAGGTGCTGCGCGACGAGGCGCAGGCTCTCTGCATTCTGGCCGACGGTCTTGGGGAATCGTTTGAACGGACGGTGGATTGTCTTCTCGGCATCAGAGGGCGCATAGCCGTCACGGGCATGGGCAAGAGCGGTCATGTGGCGCGCAAGATAGCGGCCACGCTCGCGTCCACCGGCTCTCCGGCGTATTTCATTCATCCCGCCGAGGCCAGTCACGGCGATCTCGGCATGATGACGCCGGACGACGCCGTCATCGCCATTTCCAATTCCGGCAATACGGCGGAGCTGACGGACATCGTGCTTTATGCCTCGCAGAACAACATGCCGCTCATCGCCATTACCAAGAATGCCGACAGTTTTCTCGGCAAGCACTGCGATTACCTTCTTCAGCAGCCGCAGCTTCACGAGGCCTGCCCTCTGGACTGCGCACCCACGACGAGCACGACGGTGCAGATGGCGCTCGGCGATGCGCTCGCCATGTGTCTGCTGACGGCCCGCGGCTTCCGCAAGGAGGATTTCCGGCGTTTTCATCCGGGAGGCTCTCTTGGCCATAAGCTGTCGCTGGTGCGCGATCTCATGCACACGGGCGAAGCCATGCCGCTTCTTCCTCTGAACGCGCCCATGATGGACGTGCTTGCGGAAATGACGAAGAAGGGCTTCGGATGCGTGGGCGTCATGGACGGGGAAACGCTGGCAGGCATCATTACCGACGGCGATCTTCGTCGTCACATGGGGCCGCACATTCTCGAAAGCACGGCCTGCGAACTCATGACCAGAAACCCCGTATGCGTTGATGCCGATGCGCTGAGCGCCAAGGCTCAGGGCATCATGGAAGACAGAAAGATCACCTGCGTCTTCGTCGTGGATGAAAAGCACAGGCCGCTTGGCATACTGAGCATGCACGACATATTGTAGGGCTGTGTATCGGGGGAATTTTCCCATATGCAGAAAAAGCCGCTTGCCGGAAGGTGGGCGGCTTTTCTCATGGCGGTGAGGGAAAAACGGAGCCTCTCGCCGGATGGGCAGGGGAAAAGGCTGCGCGCTTGCGTGCGGGGAAGGACACGGCGTGACGCGACGGGCCAGGGACGGACGGTGGCTTTTTTGCGGCAGAAAAGCTCCGGTCGTTCCACGACGGAACGACCGGAGCTCTGAGCGCATGGGGAAGGCAGAGAGCGGCTTACTTTTTCCCGTTTCGTGCCTGCTTTTCCAGTTCCGCGAGGTCGTAGGGCGTGGACTGATAGACGAAGTAGTTGAGCCAGTTGGCGTAGAGAAGGTGAGCGTGAGCACGCCAGGTCATGCGGGGCGGCTGCTCCGGGTCGTCGTTCGGATAGTAGTTTTCGGGAATTTCCGGATTGATGCCGGCGGCAAGATCGCGCGTATATTCCTTGTGGAGCGTGTCGGCGTCGTATTCGGAATGGCCGGTAATGAAGATCTGCTTGCCGTTGTCCGTGGAAATGGCGTAGAGCCCCGCCACGGGTGAGGACGCGAGTATCTTGAGTTCCGGCTGCCTTTCCACGTCGGCCCGATCCACCGTGGTGTTGCGGGAATGGGGAACCATGAACACGTCGTCGAAGCCGCGGAAGAGAATGGAGCCGGCATGGTCCACATGATGAGGATAGATGCCGGAAATCTTTTTGGGCAGCAGTCTTTTCTGAATGCCGTAATGATAATACAGACCGGCCTGGGCCCCCCAGCAGATGTGGAAGGTGCTGTGCACGTGGCTCTTGCTCCATTCCATGATGTCGCAAAGCTCCTTCCAGTATTCTACTTCCTCAAAAGGCATGAGTTCCACGGGCGCACCGGTGATGATCATGCCGTCGTAGTAGTTGCCGCGCACTTCCTCGAAGGTCTTGTAGAAGGAGAGCAGATGACTGCGGGGTGTGTTTTTGGACTCATGGCTGGAGGTGTGGATAAGTTCAAGTTCCACTTGAAGGGGAGTGTTGCCCAGCAGACGGGAAAGCTGGGTTTCCGTCGCTATCTTGGTAGGCATGAGGTTGAGCAGAAGGATCTTCAGAGGACGGATGTCCTGCGTGACGGCACGCGTTTCGGTAATGACGAAGATGTTTTCGTTGTTGAGCGTCTTTACGGCAGGAAGTTCATTGGGAATTTTGATGGGCATGGCATCCTCCCGGATGATGGACGAAAAGGTTCGGGAAGCCGGCGGCCGGGATTTGAAAAGAAGGGCCTTCCGAAGAATTCGGAAGGCCCGTGGAATCAGCGATTGGCTTCCAGAGCCTGATGGATGTCGGCAATGAGGTCTTCAGCGTTCTCTATGCCGCAGGAGAAGCGCACGAGTTCGGGCAGAATGCCGCAGTTGCGCAGCTCTTCGTCGTTCATCTGGCGATGCGTGGCGCTGGCGGGATGCAGGCAGCAGGTACGGGCGTCGGCCACGTGCGTTTCAATGGCGGCAATGCGCAGGTGCTTCATGAAGTTTTCCGCAGCTTTGCGGCCGCCCTTCACGCCGAAGCTCACCACGCCGCAGGAGCCGTTGGGCAGATACTTCTGCGCAAGTTCATAGTACTTGTCACCGGGCAGTCCGGGATAGCGCACCCAGTCCACCATGTCGCTCTGGCTGAGGTATTTGGCCACGGCCAGACCGTTTTCGCAGTGACGCGCCATGCGCACGTGCAGGCTTTCCAGGCCGAGGTTCAGCAGAAAGGCGTTCTGCGGGGCCTGAATGGCGCCGAAGTCGCGCATGAGCTGCGCCGTCGCCTTGGTGATGTACGCCGCGGCATTGCCGAACTTGGTCACATAGGTGATGCCGTGATAGCTTTCGTCGGGCGTGCAGAGTCCGGGGAACTTTTCGGCATGGGCCATCCAGTCGAACTTTCCGGAATCCACGATGCAGCCGCCCACGGCTGCGCCGTGACCGTCCATGTACTTGGTGGTGGAGTGCACCACGATGTCCGCGCCCCATTCAATGGGACGGCAGTTCACGGGAGTGGCAAAGGTGTTGTCGATGATGAGCGGCACGCCGTGGGCATGAGCGGCTTTGGCAAAGCGTTCGATGTCGAGAACCACAAGCGCAGGGTTGGCGATGGTTTCGCCGAACACAGCCTTGGTGTTGGGACGGAAGGCGGCTTCCAGTTCCTCGTCGGAACAGTCGGGAGAAACGAAGGTGAAGTCGATGCCCATGCGCTTCATGGTGACGGCGAACAGGTTGTAGGTGCCGCCGTAGATGGTGGAGGAGGCCACCACATGGTCGCCCGCGCTTGCAAGGTTGAACACGCTGAAGAAGGAGGCCGCCTGACCGGAGGAGGTGAGCATGGCGGCGCTGCCGCCTTCAAGAGCGGCTATTTTGGCAGCCACATAGTCGTTGGTGGGGTTCTGAAGACGGGTGTAGAAGTAGCCGCTGGCCTCAAGGTCGAACAGCTTGCCCATGTCTTCGCTGGTGTCGTACTTGAAAGTGGTGCTCTGAATGATGGGAATCTGACGGGGTTCGCCGTTGCCGGGAGTGTAACCGCCCTGTACGCAGGTGGTCTCGATATGCTTGCTCATGCGATATCCTTTGTTGAGGCTTAAGCCGTGTTTGCATTCCTGTTGTGCCGGTCGGACACGCGGGGGGTCGGTGAAAAGACGATGCCCGACAGGAACTGGTGAACAAAAATGAAAAAGCCCGCGCTTGTCGCACGGGCTTCCTGCCGGTATTGCTCAGGCATGAAGAAAGATCGGTGCGACTGATGTTTCGCCCCTGCACATGCGTTCGTCAAGAAGTTCGAGAAAGTATTCCATGTCATGCCTGTCTTTGATATAACTCTATATCTGGAAATCCTTATATAGACGCCTTTCAAAAATGTCAAGCAGTGTGGACGGAACTTGCGGATTTTCCTTGCATCTGTCGTCCGGAGCCTGCGGCTCATGCGTTCAGGGGCTTCTTTGAAGGGAAAATCGGGGAATGTCTTCTGAGAAAAAATTTTTCTCAGCGTCACAACGAGTTGGAAAAAGCGGCGGCAGCGGGATGCTGCATGACATTTTTCCGGGATGGAACGCGTTCCTGAACAGGCCGGCTTTGGGCAGCACGGGAAGTGGAAGGCAGGGGGTGTTTTCCGAAAAAGAAGCCTGGCGCCGGTGAAAGGCCTGCGGGCGTTTCTGCGGAAATGAAAAGCGCGCCTTCGGCAGTTTTTTGACGAAGACGCGCTTAAAGAGTCCTGGCCTGCGGACGGTGATGGAGCGGAGCGTGATGCGAGTCCTGTGAAGGCGTGCTGCGGCTTTGTACGCCGGCCATGTCGGGCAGACGTTCATGTCCGCCTGCCCGGAAAGGGTCAGGGAAGCAAGTCGTATTCGGCGGAGGTCACGGGTTCGAGCCATTCGTTGGAGGCATTGTCTCCCGGAACTTCCACGGCCAGATGTGCAAACCAGCTGTCCTTTGCCGCGCCGTGCCAGTGCTTGACGCCTGCGGCAATGATGACCACGTCGCCCGCGTGAAGTTCGCGTGCGGGCTTGCCCCATTCCTGATACCAGCCGCGTCCGGCCGTGCACAGAAGGATTTGTCCGCCGTTTTTGTCGGCGTGATGGATGTGCCAGTTGTTGCGGCAGCCGGGCTCGAAAGTCACGTTGCCGATGGCCACGCCTTCCGTGGAAAGTATGTTCAGATAGCTGTTTCCCGTAAAGTACCGGGCATAGGCGGTGTTGGCTTCGCCGCGGGGAAAGAGGTCGATGATGGTGTTCATGGTGCTGCTCCTGAATGCAGAGGTCGTTGACGGTATGTGGACCGTCGCATGGAAGGGCAGGCGCGAGGGGCTGGGCCTGCAGGGTGTCCGGTAACCGTTTTTTTTGAAACGCCGAAGCCGGAACATTCATGTGCGGCCCGGCCTGTTCAGCATGAGGACATCTCGGGTCCGCGCTTTCTGGAATGGCTGCATTCCATTCTTTTTTGAGAAACCTAACACCCGGAGCAGAGAGAACATAGAGCCTGTTCTCTCCTTTTCTTGCCTGATTCTGTCATGCTGTGCAGAAAAGGTCGGGCAGAACGACGAAAGGGTCAGAGTTTTTTCCCCGTATGCTTGAAGTAGAGGGCAAAACTTGCGAGCGTGAGCATGGCGGCTCCGGCGAGAATGACGGCCGCCGCGAGAAGAATGCCCGTCATGCCGGAGGCGTCGTAGATGTGGCCGCCGAAAGCGGCGGCGGAGCCAATGGAAAACTGTATGGCCGCCACGGAAAGGCCTCCGGCGATTTCCGCCTTGTCGGACAGCGTAAGAGCTATCCATGCCGTCCAGCCTACGCAGAGCATGCCGAAGAGAAAACCCCAGAGCAGAAGCAGAACGAGACTGAAGGATACGACGTTTTGACTGAAGAAGAGCAGCACGGCCAGGGTCGTCAGGGCAATGTGCATTCCGGCCATGGTAAGCTTGAAGCTTCTGTTCAGAAGCACGCCCGCGGCAAAGGTTCCTGCCGTGTTGGCTGCGCCGTAGGCCAGAAGCATGATGGAAAGAGAGGAGGAGTTCAGGGCAAGACCGTGTTCAAGATAGGGGCGCAGATAGGTGAAGAGGGAATGGTAGCCTCCGTAGGCGAAGATGGTGGCCGCAATGCCGGCAAGCACCCAGCGTACCCTGAGCAGGGAAATCATGCCGTGAAAGTCGTTGCCCGGCCGCGGAGGGATGGGGGAAAGGGTCAGGAACTGCCAGAGGAAGGAAATCAGTCCTGGAATGGTGGAGAGCAGAAAAACGTTGCGCCAGCCGCAGAGCTCTTCCAGAAGACTGGCGAGAGGCAGGGATATGATGGTGGCCACGGACACGCCGGAATAGAGAATGCTGAGAGCCCGGGCAATGTCCTTGGTCGGTACGAGCTGAATGGTGACGGCGGAGGCCATGGACCAGAAGCCGCCCACGCATATGCCGAGCAGGCCGCGACCGATAAGAAGCATGGCATAGCCGGAGGCCGTGGCCACCACGATGTTGGAGACGATGAGCAGCGCGGAAAGGGTGAGAAGAATGCGGCGCCTGTCCGTATGCCGTGTGAGAGGAGCGAGCAGAAGGCTGGTCAGCATGGCGAGAGCACCGACTGACGTGACGGTCTGCCCCGTCATGCCTTCGGAAATGGAGAGTCCCTGAGCGATGGGCGTGAGCAGACTGACGGGGATGAATTCTGCGGAAATGAGACAGGTGACGCCCATGAAAAGGGAAAATACGGCAGCCCAGCGGGCTTTGGCAGAATGAGAAGAACTCATGACAGCTTCCATGATGGAAGACCTCGGATGGGTTGAGTGTGAAGACCGGGCTGCCGTCAGGGACAGCCCGTGCGCGGCAAGGCCGTGAAATGGAAGATTCGACGAGGGCAATGACGTCTTTCTGCGTTCATGTCCCCGGAGGTCGGCGGAAGTCGCAGAGGGGAGAAAGACGCCGGGGCGCTTGTCCTGCGTTGTCGATTGCTCAGAACTGCCTTTCGGCAAGAGTTCTGCGGAAGAATCGCCCGAGTTCCTCAAAGTGAAAGCGTTCTTCGGGCATGTTTTCGTTCATGTGGTACTGGGCGTGGGAGAGTCCTTCAAACACGATGAGATCGGCGGGCACGCCGGCTTCCCGCAGCTTGAGATGCATGCGCACGGTGTTGCTGAGAAAGAGATCCCTGGTGCCGGAGGTGAGAAGTGTGGGCGGAAAGCCGTGGACGTCGCCGTTGATCGGAGAGAGGTAGGGGTCTTCCATGTCATGTTTTCCGGCGTACAGTCTTGCGGCCCCGGCCAGCCAGCCGTCGTAGCTCACCAGAACGTTGTCCACGCCTTCGTTGGTGAAGTAGCTGTCGCCTTTTTTGTTCATCTGTGCCCACGGGGTGCCCGAGCCCAGGGCTCCGGGAAGCGGCAGGCCTTCAGCCTTGGCCCGAAGAGCCAGAATGAGCGTCATGGCCCCGCCCGTGGACGTGCCGAACACGCCTATGCTTTTTGCTGGCGTCGTCTTCAGCATTTCACGGTAAACGGCCATGGCATCGTCGATGGCCGCAGGATACGGAAAGTCGGGAGCCATCCGGTAGTCTGCGTACACGACCCTGAATCCGCCGATTCCGGCCATGAGCACGGCTTCCTGCGTGCCGGCCTCGCCGGGACCGAGCACATAGCCGCCGCCGTGAAGATTGAGAAGCACGCGTCCGTCGTCCGTGAAGTTCCGGGGCTCAAAAACGAAGACGGGCACTCCGGCCATAACGGCGTGCGTCATGGTTACGCCGAGCTTTTCCCTCAATGCGGGCAGAGCCGCCTTCTGTCTTTCTGCTGCTGCGGCAATCCAGGCCTTCCACTCCTCCGTGGTGCGGGGCGGATGATCCCACCCCCTGGGAATGCCCGCACCGATCATGGCCTGCAGCTGAGGGCTGACGGTGTCGGGAACAGGGAAGGAAGACTCTCTGCCCATGACGGGGGTGACGAGTGCAAAAGAGAGAATTGCAGACACGAGTGCTCGGGAAAGAAGATGCATGACGGCTCCTCAGGCACCTGTCGGACAGGCGGTTGAAGGGATGACCTGCCTGTTATAGAAAAAACGTCATTCCATAGCAAATGCTCATATAAAATGAAAAACAATGCTTTACAGGCATGACTTTACCCCTTATTGAAAAGAAAAACGTCTGTTGTCGGCAAGGCGTGTCATCTTCGGGCGTCCGGCAAAGTTTCGGCACGGAGCGTCATGGGCAAGGCAGAATCTCGCGAGTCGGCATTGCGGAATGGCGGCACGAAGGTGAGGATCCGTCTGACGGATAGGAGATGCAAGGGATTGTCGTGGAGCGATTGCCCGCAGGAGCATGATAAGCGGCCCGTCATCCGGTGCTGATCGCTGTTGTCGGGGCGGGCATCATGACAGACCGGAATTGCGCGCAGGTCCGGAGCCTGGCGGGAGGGAAAGACATGGAACTGAGAGTGCTGCGTTATTTTCTGGCCGTGGCCGGAGAAGAAAACATATCAAGGGCGGCGGAGCTTCTGCACATCACGCAGCCCACGCTGTCGAGGCAGCTCATGGAGCTTGAGGACGAGCTCGGCTGCAGGCTTTTTCTGCGCGGAGGAAGGCGGATGACGCTGACGGAGGAGGGAAAGTTCCTCCGCAGGCGTGCGCAGGAAATCGTGTCCCTTGCCGACCGCACGGCCGAGGAGTTCCGTTCGACGAACGAAGACGTGAGCGGCGATGTGCGCATAGGCGGCGGAGAGACGCGGGGCATGGGGGTGATCGCCGGAGCCGCCAGAGCGATGAGTCTGGTTCATCCGCACGTGTCCTTTCATCTTTTCAGCGGCAATGCCGAGGACGTCATGGAAAGGCTGGACAAGGGCCTGGTGGACTTCGGCGTGTTCATCGAGCCTGCCGATCTTTCCCGCTACGAGTACATAAGGCTGCCGGTGACGGATAGGTGGGGCGTGCTCATGCGCTCGGATTCGCCGCTTGCCGAAAAGGCGGCTCTGCATCCTGATGATCTGCGGGGCGTGCCTCTCATCTGTTCCCGCCAGACGCTCGTGACCAATGAGTTTTCCGGCTGGCTGGGAGAGAGTTTCGACAGGCTGCACGTGGTGGCAACCTACAATCTTCTCTACAACGCGTCGCTGCTGGTGGAAAAGGGGCTGGGCTACGCACTCTGTCTTGACGGAATCATACGTTGCGGGGACGGCCCTCTCTGCTTCCGGCCGCTGGAACCCCGGCTGGAAGTGGGCATTGCCGTGGCCTGGAAGAAATACCAGGTGTTTTCCCGTGCGGCCGAGGTGTTTCTTGAGGCGCTGCAGAAAGAAATGGTCGAACATGACGCATGATGTTTCCTGCGGCCTTTTCGATTGCCGGGCTCCCAGTCCGTCTCGGGAAAAAACGCGCGGCAGTTGCAGGCCGGGGACAGGGAAGGTCTGGCTTTTTGTCTGAACAGCAAAGGGGCCGCCGGTGCGACCCCTTTTTCGTCATGCCCGGAGCATTGTGCTACAGGGTGATCAGTTCATATTCGGCGGTGCCGAGACCTATGGCTTCGGCATGCTGAATCTGGCTGCGCCAGTCCGTGGTGGGATGAATGCTGGTGAAGTGGTCATGATCTCCGTGGCTGCACTGGCCGAGCACGCTGGAAGCGATGACGGGCGCGGCGTTGACGGCATCGATGCAGGCCTTGTCCAGCGCCACGGGGTCGAAGCTGGCGAACATGCCGATGTCCGGCACCACGGCGGCGTCGTTTTCGCCGTGGCAGTCGCAGCAGGGCGACACCTGATTGACGATGCTGATGTGGAAGCAGGGGCGTCCCTGAACGACGGCCTTGGTGTATTCGGCCATGCGGCGGTTGAGGATGCCGCTGTCGGCGTCGGTCTTGCTGGAAATGGCGTCGAAGTTGCAGGTGGCTATGCAGCGGCCGCAGCCCACGCACAGGTCATGATTGATGGTGGCCTTGTGGTCGTCGCCATAGGAAATGGCCGACTGCGCGCAGAAGCGGGAGCAGGTGCGGCAGCCGCGGCACTTTTCATGATCGATCGTGGGCTTGCCGAGGCAGTGCATGGCCATTTTGCCGGCACGGCTGCCGCAGCCCATGCCGATGTTCTTGATGGTGCCGCCGAAGCCCGTCATTTCATGCCCCTTGAAGTGCGTGAGGGAAATGAAAATGTCGGCGTCCATGATGGCGCGGCCGATGCGGGCGCTCGTGAACTCCGTGCAGCCTTCCAGCGGAACTTCCACGTCGTCGGTTCCCTTGAGACCGTCGGCAATGATGATCTGGCAGCCGGTGCTGAGCGGCGAGAAGCCGTTTTCGTACGCGGCGTCGAGATGCTCAAGCGCATGCTTGCGGCGACCGACATAGAGGGTGTTGCAGTCGGTGAGGAAGGGGCGGCCGCCGAGGGCCTTCACACGCTCGGCCACGGTGCGGGCAAAGTTGGGACGGAGGAAGGAGAGGTTTCCGGGCTCGCCGAAGTGCATCTTGATGGCCACGAACTTGTTTTCAAAGTCGATGGTTTCGATGCCGGCGGCCCGGATGAGCTTGTCGAGCTTGTCAAGCAGGCTGACGCCCACTTTGCAGCGCATGTCGGTGAAGTAAACTTTGGATGCTGCCATGGAAAATCCTCCTGGTGCGGGTATGTGCGGTAAGAGGTTATGCGGGTGTTCTGTCGAAAAAGCCGGACAGCGTTTCCTGAGCCGAAAGCACAGGGCAGGGAAGGCCGCTCATGGCCTCATGAGCGTTTCGGATGAGCTCGTTTCCCAGTTCTTGGGACATGTGGGCCATGTCGGATAAGAGCATGTGCACCTCGAGCCTGTTCTTCGCCACGAGCCGCAGGCGAAAGTCCGCCTGCGGCAGGCCGTGCCTGACGAGGGTCTGACGTATGGCGTGCTCTGCCGCGGCAATGGCGCTCAGAAGTTCTCTGGTGGGGCGTTCACCGTAGGGAAGACGGGTGAGAAGGCAGGGGCGAGGCTTCTGCCAGGCAATCTCCATGCCTGTTTTTTCGGCAAGCTCGTGTATCTCCTTCTTGGTCAGTCCGGCAAGGGCAAGAGGAGACGTGACGCCGAGTTCACGCACGGCGCGAAGTCCCGGACGATACGCGAGCAGGTCGGAAGCGTTGGTGCCGTCGCAAAGGGGCAGGGCGCTTTCCTGCATGAGCCTTGAAAACATGGTCTTCTTGCACTCGTAGCAGCGGTCTCTTGCTCCGCAGGCCACGGAGGGAAGATCCAGCGGATCGACGGGGATCTCCCTGTAAAAAAGCGCGTGCTTTTTTGCCCAGGAGCGGGCGAACTCATGTTCTTCCGGCGGAACGTGGGGACCCGTCACGTGCAGCAGCAGCGGCGAGAATCCCGCAAGATGCGCGGCATGGGCGAGAAAACGGCTGTCGAGACCGCCGGAGTAGGCGAGGGCGAACCGGCCGTTTTCCGCCACGTCCGAGAGAATGCCCTGCAAGCGGGAAAGCGTCTTGTCTTCCATGACGGCATTGGAGATATCGTTCATGCTTCTTCCGGGCTGCCGCAGGCGAAAATGGCGCCGTTGGGTGCGTTTTCAAACACGCGGCTGCCGTAGATGATGGCCTTTCTTTCCACTTTCATGGCAGGCCAGGGACCGAATTTTGCGCCGAGAGCCTTCACGAGCGCCATGCCCGTGGGGGTGACGGTTTCTCCTTCGCCGGGGAAGGGACGCACGGGAACGCCTTCCATGAGTTCCAGCACGGCGGGCGCGGGCACGGGAAGAATGCCGTGAGCGCAGTGCACGAAGCCGTCGGCCACGGGCAGGGGGCTCACGACAAAGCGCGAGGGCGAGAGACGCTGAAACAGCTCGCAGCTCAGGCAGATGTCGAGAATGCTGTCCAGTGCCCCGACCTCATGAAAGTGAATCTCTTCCGGAGGACGACCGTGCACGGCTGCTTCCGCCGAGGCAAGCAGGGTAAAGGCGCGGGAGGAGAGCTCCTTTGCGCCCTCGCTCATGCCGCTGGAGGCGATGAGCGCAAGAATGTCGGCAAGCGTGCGGTGCTCATGCTGGTGGGGCAGAGCGACCTCGGCGTGCCAGCCGCCTATGTGGTTCACCTCTCTGCGCACGAGCTGAACGCTGCCCGCAAGCTCGGGCATGATGGAAGAAAGATCCGTTTCCATTTGCTGGGGAGTCGTGCCGGTCATGCAGAGAAGACCGGCAAGAAAAATGTCGCCGGAAAGGCCGGAATGGGCGCGTATGGTCAGCACCGGACCGGAAACGCTTTTCTGTTCGTGAGAGTGATGGTGTTCGTGATGTTCGCTGCTCATAAGTTGTTTACCACGCGCGCCGCGGCGCAGGCCGCGCCGTAGCCGTTGTCGATATTCATGACCGCAATGCCCGGGGCGCAGCTCGAAAGCATGCTGGAGAGCGCCGCATTTCCGCCTTTTGCCACGCCGTAGCCCACGGAGGTGGGCACGCCGAACACGGGCAGCGGCGTGAGCCCGCCCATGACGCTGGCCAGTGCCGCGTCCAGTCCGGCCACGACGATGACGGCCTGAAAGCGGTTGATTTCATCCAGGCGTTCCGCAATGCGCCACAGTCCCGCCACGCCGCAGTCTTCAAACACGGCGTGCTCTATGCCCAGATACTGCAGTGTCCGGGCTGCTTCCCAGGCGACGGAGCCGTCGGAAGTTCCGGCGGACACGATGGCCACCCTGCCTTTGTTCCGGGCGGGCAGAGTGTCGCCGAAGGCCGTGCGGGACAGCGGATGATAGTCGTACTGCTCCTGCACTTCTGCGGGCATCTGCCCGAACACTTCCGGGGCGAGCCTTGTGAACAGTATGGGGCGCCCCGACCCTCTGCCGAAGGATTCCAGAAGTTCCCGGATTGCGGCGACGGGCTTTCCCTCGCAGAACACCGCTTCGGGCAGGCCGATGCGTGAAGCTCGGGCGTGGTCGAAAAGAATGCCGTGATTCATGATGGTTCCTCTTGCAAGGGGAATAGCGTTCCCGGAATTTTTTCGCAAGTCGCCATGGACAAGGCCATGGTCATGACACGAAATGTAGTGCCCGGTCCAGAAGAAGGAAAGATACTATTCTTTCAATTTCTTGCCTGATTCTGCCGAAGGGCTCCGGGATTGTCATGAAATGGTGAAGATGTCAACAGCCCGGTGGGCGGGGCATTGCGGGAGCTGACTGAAGTCCCGGCAGAATCGGGCAAAAAGCTGAGAGAATCGTATCTGTTCTTTTCGGTCGGGGTCTTGTAGCATTCCACAATAACCGGGCAGGAAAACCGCCTGTTTTCATGTTGATCAGGAGGTACTCATGGGCATTTCCCGACGGAATTTTCTCAGGGCCGGAGCCGCCGTGGCCGGCACGCTCGCAGCGGGCGCAGCTCTGCCCGTTCACGGCAGGGCTGCGGAAACGAAGGCAAGAGTATACGCCACGAAATCTCTGAACAGCGAGTCGCTGCGGAAAATGTATGCGCTCGTGTGCGGCGGCATAACGGGCAGGGTGGCCATCAAGCTTCATACCGGCGAGCCGAACGGCCCGAACATTCTTCCCCGCGAATGGGTGCGGGATCTGCAGGCGGCCATCCCGGAGAGCACCATTGTGGAGTGCAACGTTCTTTATCCGAGTCCCCGTCAGACGACGGAAGGGCACAGGGAGGTCATCAGGCAGAACGGCTGGACCTTCTGTCCCGTGGACATCATGGACGAAGAAGGCGACGTTTCCCTGCCGGTGAAAAACGGCCGGTGGCTCAGGGAACTTGCCGTGGGGTCGCATCTTCTCAACTATGATTCCATGCTGGTGCTCACGCATTTCAAGGGGCATACGCTCGGCGGTTTCGGCGGTTCGCTCAAGAACATTTCCATAGGCTGCGCGTCGGGCAAGGTCGGCAAGCAGCAGCTGCACAGAGTGACGCCCGAGGGCGGATGGCCGGGCGGAGCCCCCTTTATGGAACGCATGGTGGAGGGCGGACGGGCCATTGTCGATCATTTCAACGGTCATATGGCCTATGTCAACGTGCTGCGCAACATGTCGGTGAGCTGCGACTGTGAAGGCGTGGCGGCCGAGCCCGTTCGCCTGCCCGATCTCGGCATTCTTGCTTCGACGGACCTTCAGGCGGTGGACAGGGCTTCGGTGGACATGATTTATGCGCTGCCTGAAAACGTGCGTGCGCCCATGGTGGAACGCATGGAAAGCCGCGAAGGGCTGCGGCAGCTTTCCTACATGAAGGAAACGGGGCTCGGCAGCAGCGAATACGAGCTTATCTGGGTATGATGAAGCGGCTTTTGCCGTGAGTTTCCCCGCTGTCGTGGAAAGGGCGATGCCCCGGGGAGAAACGAGGGCTGCTGAAAGGCCGCATTCGTGTTCCCGGAACCGGGTTTCGTCGTTCATGAATTCCGGCTGCATTTTCTTGTGCCGGAATACGGGATCTTTTTCGTTCCGCATTCACGCGGCGTGCACGAATCTGAGCGCCGTGGGACGACGTCCTGCCCAATATTGATGAACGCCGTGCTTTTCCGCGGAAAAGCACGGCGTTCATCGCGTTTTTTAAGGTCGAAAACTCCCCGCTATGCGGGGAGTTCCAAAAAGGCGAAGCCT
>JAXUUT010000019.1:0-6228 GCA_037230945.1 bacterium | reverse complement strand
CCGGCGAAGCCGGGAGGCAGAAACAAGGGGGCGCGGGGGGAATTATTCCCCCCGCTGCCTTTCCTGCTTTTCCTGCCTTTCCTGCCTTTTACTTCTTTCTGGCGTTTTTGGCGGGTTCGGGTTCGGGGGGAAAGAGGATGTTGTAGACGGCCTTGGTGACGGGGCCGGCGACGGCGCCGCCGCCTCCGCCGTGTTCGATCATGGTGACGACGACGACGCGTTTTCCGTCCTTTTCGCCCCAGGAGCCTATCCATGCGTGGTCGCGCTGGCGGAACTCCATTTCTGCGGTCTTGACGCGGCGGTCGCCCTGCATCTTGATTTTGACGACCTGGGCGGTACCGGTCTTGCCGCCTATGGTCATATCCTTTCTCTTCAGCACCTTGGCGGTGGCGCCCGGGGCCTCGACGGTCTGGACCATGGCGTTCTTGATCCATTTCAGGTGGGCTTCGGTGGCGGGGACCTTTCCTGTGACCTCGCGCGGGGCGTCGGCAATGAGCTGGGGCTTGAGCAGGTAGCCTCCGTTGACTATGGCTGAGAGGAAGACGGCGGTCTGGAGCGGGGTGACGAGCACGTGACCCTGACCTATGGAGGCGTTCACGGTATCGCCCTGCTGCCATGCCTCGCCGAAGCGGCGCTTCTTCCATTCGCGGGAGGGGACGAGGCCGGTGGTTTCGTAGGGCAGGTCTATGCCTGTTTCCCGGCCGTAGCCGCAGGCGCGGGCAAAGGCTTCCATGTTGTTGATGCCCATTTTCACGGCCATGCTGTAGAAATACACGTCGCAGGAGTAGATGAGGGCGTGTTCCATGTCCACGGCGCCGTGGCCGCCGCGCCGCCAGCAGCGGAAGGTATGGTTGCCGAGGGTGAACTGTCCGGGACAGAACACCTTTTCCTGCGGGGACACGCCGTGCTCGAGGAGCATGCCCACCATCATGAGCTTCCACACGGAGCCCGCGGGATAGGCGCTCTGGATGGCGCGGTTCTGGAGCGGAAAGCGGGGGTCGTTGCGCAGGGCGTTCCAGTCTCTGGCGGAGAGTCCGCCTATGAATATGTTGTTGTCGTAGGCGGGGCGGGTCACGAGGGCGAGGAGCTTGCCGGAATCGGGATCCATGACCACCACGCTGCCGGAATAGTCGCCCATGGCCTCCATGACGGCGTGCTGCAGGCGCGAGTCTATGGAAAGCGTGACGTTCTGTCCCATGTGGGGGGATTCCATGAGGGTGCGGCTCAGGGGACGGCCGAGCACGTCGACTTCGAGGCGATACAGGCCCTTCTGACCGCGCAGGCGTCGTTCGAGCACGCTTTCGAGGCCCTGACGGCCCACCATGTCGCCGAGGGAGAGGTCGGGATCTTCGGCAAGTTCCTTTTCGCTGGCCTCGGCCACGTAGCCGAGGATGTGGGAAAAGGCCTCGCCTTCGGGATAGTAGCGGCGGGAATGGGTGACCACGCGCAGGCCGGGCCATTTGTAGAGCGCGGCTTCGATGGGGGCCACCTGCTCGAAGGGCATGTCGGTGAGCAGGAGAATGGGATCGAAGCTGCGGCCCTTGCTGCGGTCCTGCTCGTAGCGGGCGTTGAGACGATCGAGGGGCACGCCGGTCCAGGCGCTCACCTGCGCGAGGGCGGCGGAGATGTCGGGGCAGTATTCGCGCACGAGGGCGAGGCCGTAGGCTGTGCGGTTTTCGGCCACGAGCACGCCGGACGCGTCGTAGATTTCGCCGCGCGGGGCAAAGATGCGCTCATCGCGCAGACGGTTTTCCTGCGCCATGCGCACGAACTCCGCGCCGCGGTGAATCTGCAGATACCAGAATCTGGCGCAGAACAGCGCAAAGAGCAGCACGATGCAGCACTGCAGCAGAAGAAGACCGCTTTTCGGCGGCTGATATTCATCGTTGCCGGTTTCTATCTTCATGGATCACCTTCCGGCGCAGGGCCGAGGCCACCCACCACACCCACGGGGTAAAGAGCGCCTGAAACAGACATTCATCAAAAAGCAGGGAGGAGTTCCACGGAATGTCCTGAAGCGTGGCGAGCGTGGCGAATATGAAATAATGCACGCAGGAAAGCAGTATGCCGAACAGCGTGACGAACAGAAAGCCCGTGCCCTGCAGGAGGCCGCAGCCCACGTAAAAGACGATGGCGGCAAGCGCGTACCACAGGAGGGTGCCGCCGAAGGCCATGCTTCCCATGCCTTCCTGAAGCAGCACGAACACGGCGCCCACGGCGAGAAGCTGCGGAAAGTTCCTCTCCTGAAGCGCAAGGATGAATCCGGGCAGGAGAAAGTCGAGTCCGGGCATGAGGGCCTGAAGGGCTATGGCGGCAAAGGCGTAGCAGAGCCACCATCCGGCGCTGGCCCAGCTCATCGGGTTCCCCCGGTTTCGGGCGCGGGCTCTTCGGGCTTTTCCAGCACGGGGGTGCGGCGGGTGTAGACCACGTCGCTTTCCGGGGTGATGGAATCAAGGGGCCGCTGGAGAAGGAAGACTTCCTCGAGTCTGTGGAAGTCCACGAGGGGCTCGGCCTGAATTTCGAGCACGGACGCGCCGGAACGGGACGCGCCGCCCGTGGAAATGGCGGTGACGCGGGCCACGGGTATGCCCTTGGGATAGCAGGAATCGAGTCCGGAAGTGACGAGCAGCTCGCCCACGCGCACGGGGGCGTTCTGCCTGACGAAGCGAAGTTCGAGGGGCACGCCGGGGCCGCCGCCGGAAAGTATGCCCTGCACGCGGCCTTCGGAGGTGAGCACGGCCACGCGGGAGCCGGTGTCGGTGAGCAGCAGGGCCACGGAGGTGCTGGGGCCGGCCTTGAGCACGCGGCCGACCACGCCTTCCCAGGAGGTGACGGGCGTGCCGGGCGCGGCGCCGCTCATGTAGCCGCTTGAAAGCATGATGGTGGAAAGCGCGGCGTTGGGGCCCATGCGCCAGGCGAGCACGCGGCTGGCTCTGGCGGGCCAGGAAGCCGGGTACTCGAGATGCATGAGACGGCGCAGACGCATGAGCTCGGCGCTTTCCTCGCGGGTACCGGCAAGGCGCTGCTCGAGCACGCGCAGTCTGGCCTTGAGCTCATCGTTTTCGCGGCGCACGTCGCGCAGATCGACATAGCTGTTCCACACGCCGGAAAGGCTGTCTTCCAGGCCGTCGAGTCCGCGCATGATACCGCCGGTGAACTCCAGCCCCACGGCGGCGCACAGCCTGTCCCACTGCCCGGTGCGCTGGTTCCAGGTGTAGATACCCAGAAAAAGCAGCAGGGTGCATATGATGAGAAGAACGATGCGGCGGGGCAGCAAGGCGACTCCTGCGTTAGGGCATGAGAGAAGTCCCCCCTCTGCGGGAGGGGGGACGAAGCGCTAGTCTATGCACACCTCGCGCATGGTGCGCATGTTGTCGAGGGCAATGCCCGTGCCCATGACCACGGTGGCGAGGGGATCGTCCACGCTGAAGATGGGCAGGGAGGTGTCTTCGCGCAGAAGCTGATCAAGGCCGCGCAGCAGAGCGCCGCCGCCGGTGAGCACAATGCCGCGTTCCACGACGTCGGCGGCGAGTTCGGGCGGGGTCTGCTCGAGGGCCTGACGCACGGCCTGAACAATGGCGTCCACCTGTTCGGCAATGGCCTTGCGCACTTCTTCGGAGGTGATGATGATGGTCTGCGGAATGCCGGTGACGAGATCGCGGCCCTTGACCTCGATTTCCTTTTCCTCTTCCATGGGATAGGCGGAGGCGATCTGAATCTTGATCTCTTCCGCCGTGGATTCGCCGATGAGCATGTTGTACTTGCGCTTGACGTGACGGAGAATGGCTTCGTCCATCTTGTCGCCGCCCACGCGCACGGAACGGGAATACACGATGCCGGAAAGGGAAATGACCGCCACTTCCGTGGTGCCGCCGCCGATGTCGACCACCATGTTGGCGGTGGGTTCCTGAATGGGGAGGTTGGCGCCTATGGCCGCAGCCATGGGTTCCTCAATGAGGAAGACCTCGCGCGCGCCTGCGCTGAGGGCGGATTCCTTGACGGCGCGCTTTTCCACCTGCGTGATGCCGGTGGGCACGCATATCATGATGCGCGGACGCACGAGACGCCGCTGATTGTGCACCTTGGAAATGAAGTAGCGGAGCATGGCTTCCGTCACTTCAAAGTCGGCAATGACGCCGTCCTTCATGGGACGGATGGCGCGAATGTTGCCGGGCGCGCGACCAAGCATGCGCTTGGCCTCGGAGCCCACGGCGAGCACCTGATTGTTGCCGCGGTTGTCTTTCTTTACCGCCACCACCGACGGCTCGCGCAGGACTATGCCCTTGCCCTTGACATACACGCAGGTATTCGCGGTGCCGAGGTCGATCGCGAGGTCGTTGGAGAAAATGCCGAGTATCATATCAAAAATTTTGGCCATGAGGATTTCTCGCAGGACGTGTGGGATGTGGGAATGGGAGGTTCTAGGCACAGAAAAGGCGGACTGTCAATAGTTCGGAAGCCCTGTGTCTGCCGTCCTCCGAGGGGCGCTGCGCGCCTTTCGGAAACTGACAGCTTTCCATTGCGCCGTGCTCTTGTCAATCGTTTTCTGACGCTTTTTTCACGGAATGTTCCTCTCGCGTCCCCGCCCGCCGGCCGCCCGGCTTCCGCCCGCCCCGGACGGACCGGAAAGCGCCCGCCCTTCCTTCGGGAAAAAGCACGTCCCAAAACGCAGAAAACGACTCCTCGTCCTCCTGCCCCGCCCCGCGCTCCTGCCCCCAGCTCCCGGAATTTTTTCCCGTTTGCGCTCCGCCCGAGATTCTTCTTTTCCGATTCTTCTTTTGCGCGTACCCTGCCCCGCAGATCCAAGGAGTTCCCATGCAGGAAAACACGCCGCGCTATCTGACTCTCGACAGACACCTTCGCGCCGTCTTCGGCGAAAAGGTGCAGAAAATTCCCCTGGATGCGGGTTCCACCTGCCCCAACCGCGACGGCACGCTGAGCTTCGGCGGCTGCACGTTCTGCAACGCGGAAGGCTCCGGCCCGGGCACGGGAACGGGCAGCCTGCGCGATCAGTGGGACCGCTGGCGTGCCCGCTACGCCGCCATGCCCCGCATGAAGAACACAAGGCTCTTTCTCGGCTACATCCAGTCGTTCACCAATACCTACGGACCGGCCTCGCGCCTTGCCGCCATGCTCCGCGAGCTCTCCGCCCTGCCCGGCCTCGTCGGCGCCTGCATAGGCACCCGCCCCGACTGCCTCGACGAAGAAAAAATGGCCCTCATGGCAAACTGCCCCTGGCCGGAATTCTGGCTCGAAATAGGCGTGCAGTCCTTCAACGACGCCACCCTCTCCCGCATCAACCGCGGCCATACCGCCAAAGACGCCGAAAACGCCCTCACCCTCGCCGCACGCTTCGGCGTCAAAACCTGCGTCCACCTCATGGCCGGCCTGCCCGGAGAGTCCGAAGAAGACTTCCTCTCTTCCGTGCGCCGCCTCGCTTCCCTCCCCGTGTCCGGCGTCAAGCTCCACAACCTCTACGTGCCCAAAGGCTCCGCCATGGAAAAGGACCGGCTGCGCGGCTCCCTCCCCCTTCTCGAACAGGAACAGTACTCCGCCCTCGCCGCCAGAGCCCTTGCCCTCCTCCCCCCGTCCGTGATCATCCACCGCCTCTGCGCCGACCCCGCCCCCGGTGAACTCATCGCCCCCGCCTGGGCCGCCCAAAAACGCCAGACCCTCGACCTCATAGACGCCACCCTCAAGTACAACAACTGGACCCAGGGCTGTCTCAGGCAAAACGGGTAAGGCAGAAAACGCAGAAAAAAGGCAGGAAAGGCAGGAAAGGCAGATCAGGGGCGCTGCCCCTGGCCCCGCCGGGGAGGCCCCCGGCCCCCCGAAAGGCAATGCGGGGGAAATAATTCCCCCCGCGCCCCCCTGTTTCGCCTTGCGGCTTCGCCGCGCGGCGTGAGTCGTGCGGATGCCGGATGTCGGGCTTTGAAAAACGGGCAGGAAGGAAAGTGACGCCAAGGCCGGAATCTCGGCGGACGCGCTTCCGGCTGCAAACTCAGTGCAGGCGTGCGCGGCTGCGCCCGCCTGCGGCTGGCCGACCGATGTTCCCGCGTTGCGGTCACATCGGTGTGGTTGGAAGGATTTCCGGAGTGTTAAGGGAGAGCGCCGGGTCAACGCTCTGGGAAACGGTTGTTTGCAGCGGAATAACCGTCTCTCAACGCTCTGGGACCCCGGGCGACGTCAGGAGCCCGGCCGGTGGTCATGAATAGGCGGAATTCACTT
>JAXUUT010000056.1:0-36373 GCA_037230945.1 bacterium | reverse complement strand
CTTCAACCTTGGCAAGGTTGCACTCTACCACTGAGTTACTCCCGCGTGGCGTGAAGAAACTTATAGGGGATTCAGGAAGCAGTGTCAACAGGAAAAACGGATGCCGGAGAATTTTTTTGCACTGCTTGCGAGGAATGAGGAGCCTCGGCCCGGGAAGAGCGGTTTTGCGCCGTCCCGGGGGCTCCGTTCTGCGTTCTGCCGAGGATGCGGGGAAAAGAAGGCCCTGCCTCGCGCTTCACGGTGCAGAGGAGGGAAACGGGCAAGAAGCGCAGGGGAGAGCGTTGCCGGGGAGGAGGAATGGCGTGAGGCGCAAAGAGTGCGTGTTCGGTTCCGGGTTCATGGCGCGGGCAGGCTGCTTCGTCATGCGCGGAAACCATTGGGCCAGCCTGCGGCTCACCCTGCGCCCCGTCCCAGCGCTTGCCGCCTTCGCTTTTTCTTCCTGTGAGGCCCGCAACGACGGGCATGGTCTGCCGTCGTGCGGCGCGTACGCTCGCCGCTCATGGCCGCATTGCCGGGCGCAAAAGAAAAGAGCGCCCGAAGGCGCTCCTTTCCGACGTTCAGAATGAATCAGTCCTTGTCCTTTGCTTCTTCGCGCTGCTTCTTTTCCTCCTCCTCGCGGAGGGCGCGGCGCAGCACCTTGCCCACCATGGACTTGGGCAGCTCGTCGCGGAATTCAAAGATGCGCGGCACCTTGTAGGATGCGAGCTTGGTGCGGCAGAAGGCCGCGAGCTCGGAAACGGTGATCTTTTCGCCGTCCTTGGGCACGATGTAGGCCTTGAGGGTTTCGCCGCGGGCCTTGTGGGGCACGCAGAGGGACACGGCTTCCTTGATCTTGGGATATTCGTGCAGCACTTCGTCGATTTCGCGGGGGAACACGTTGTAGCCGCCCACGATGGCCATGTCCTTCTTGCGGTCCACGATGAAGTAATAGCCGTCGCTGTCGCGGTAGGCGATGTCGCCGGTGTGCAGCCAGCCGTCGGCCAGGGTGGCGGCGGTTTCCTCGGGCTGATTCCAGTAGCCCTTCATGACCTGCGGGCCGCGTATGATGAGCTCGCCGCATTCGTTGTCGCCAAGCTCGGTCTTGCCGGTTTCAATGTCCACGATGCGGGCTTCGGTTTCCGGAATGGGCACGCCGATGGAGCCTATCTTCTGAAGTCCGTACACGGGGTTGGCGATGACCACGGGCGACGCTTCGGTAAGGCCGAGGCCTTCGGTGATGTTGGCGTGGGTGATGTCCTGAAACTGCTTGAGGCTGGCCTGCGGGAAGGGGGAGGAACCGGAAATGCAGAGCTGAATGCAGGTGAGGTCGTACTGGGCGATGTCCTTTTGCTGCATGAGCGAGATGTAGACGGAGGGAGCGCCCACGAAGAAGGTGGGGCGATGCTTCTTGATGAGTTCCAGCACGTCGTGGGGAGAGTAGCGCGGCACCGGCATGGTGGAGGCGGCGAGCACGGCGGGCAGCACGATGTTGCCCATGAGTCCGAACACGTGGAAGAAGGGCATGATGCTGAGGAAGCTGTGGGCGGAATTGGAGGCGTTGCAGTGGATGACGGCAAGAAGCTGCTGGATCTGGGCGGAAAGGTTGCCGTGGGTGAGCATGGCGCCCTTGGAGAAGCCGGTGGTGCCGCCGGTGTACTGGAGCAGGGCCAGCGTGGAGGCGGGATCCTTGGGCTCTTCGCTGTAGCGGCGGCCGGTCTTGAACATGGCTTTCCAGGGAATGACCGAATGGCCGTTGAACTTCACTTCGGGCAGATGCCCCTGACGCCTGGCCTGGAGGGGCTGGAGAAGATTGAGCGGGAAGGCCAGAGCGTCGGCGATGCGGGACACGACGCAGGTCTGCACGCCGAGGCGTTCGCGCAGGGGCTCTATCTTGTTCCAGAACAGGTCGAGCGTGATGAGGAACTTGGGCGTGGCGTCGCTGAAGTGATGGGTCAGTTCCTTTTCCATGTAGAGGGGATTGGTCATGACCACCGTGGCTCCCGCCTTGAGCGCGCCCCAGAAGGCGATGATGGTCTGCGGCAGGTTGGGCAGCATGATGGCCACTCTGTCGCCCGTGTTCAGACCGTGATCGCGCAGGGCGGCGGCGAAGGTTTCGGCCTTTTCCCTGAGCTGCTTGTAGTTGAGCGTGAGATTCTGGAAAATGACGGCCTTGTGGTCGCCGAAACGGTCGGCAGCTTCGTCCAGATAGGACTGGAGGGAACGGGGAATGATGTTGAGATGCACGGGAGCGCCCTCGGCAATGTGGGGCAGCCATGCGGGAGATGAGGCGTTCATGAAGCAGATCCGTGGTTAGAATGACATTAAACAGGTATACTTTAGCGGATGGACGCCTGTTCTGTCACGCACAAAGTAGGGGAAATCTCGTCGGACAATAAAAAAAGGAGGCTGAAAACAGCCTCCTTGCATGGTCATGAGGGCAAAAAGCGTGCCTTGCGCCTACAGAGCGTGGGAACTTGCGGGCACGTGCCAGTCGATGCCGAGGGTGCAGGAGCTGAGCTTGAGCGCGGGAGCGCTCTGATGGCGCTTGAACTCCGAGGAGGCCAGACGGCGCACCACGCTGCGCACCACTTCGTCGGAAACGCCGGGAACCACAAGAGTTTCGGGATTGGCGGCGTTTTCGAGCAGCTCATGCAGCACGGCGTCGAGCACTTCGTAGGGGGGCAGGCTTTCCTCGTCCACCTGACCGGGATGAAGCTCGGCCGAGGGGGCTTTTGTGAAAATGTGCTCGGGAATGATCTCTTCCCCGCGCATGTCGTTGTACCAGCGGGCCACCTTGTAGACTTCGGTCTTGTAGATGTCGCCTATGGGCTCGAGCGCTCCCACGGTGTCGCCGTAGAGGGTGCAGTAGCCCGCAGCGTTTTCGGACTTGTTGCCGGTGCCGAGCACGGCGCGTCCCAGACGGTTGGCGAAGGCCATGAGCAGGGTGCCGCGGATGCGGGGCTGAATGTTGTCGGCGGTGAGATCGTTTTCCACGGCGGGCAGGTCGGCGAAGAGGGGAGAGAGCACGGAGTCGAAGGCGTCCATGATGGGCGTGATGCGGGCGTTGGCGGTCTGAATGCCGAGATTTTTTGCCAGAACGTCGGCATCGCTTTCGCTGTGGTCGGTGCTCCAGCGGGAAGGCATGAGCACGGCGAGCACGTTTTCGGCGCCCAGGGCTTCCACGGCGATGCAGGCCACGAGGGCGGAATCCATGCCGCCGGACAGGCCGAGCACCACGCCGCTCATGCCGCATTTTCTCACGTAGTCGCGCACGCCGAGCGTGGCGGCGCGGAACAGGGCCTCGGGACGTTCGGGCACGCTCTGCACGGTTTCGGGGGCGTCGTTGCCATCGAGGGCCACGGCGTTTGCGGACACGGATTCCCTGGTCAGATTGATGACGAGGGCGGCCTCTTCAAAGGCGGACGTGCGGGCCACCACCTCGCCGGAGGCGTCGAGCACGAAGCTGCGGCCGGAGTATATGAGGCTGTCCACCGCGCCGCACTGATGCACGGAAATGACGGGCAGCTTCCACAGGCTGGCGAGGGCGGAGCAGTGCATTTCGCTCTTTTCCTGGGGTTCGGGCAGGAAGAGCTCGGCGGAGGTGAAGAGCACGGCGTCCACCGAGGAGGCGGCGCGGGCGCTTTTGAGCAGGCCGAGGGCCTCCTGATGGGCCCAGGCGGGTTCGGTTTCCGGCAGATAGAGCGAGGGGCCGCCGGGAATGCGGATGACGCCGTTGGCCTGCCTTGCCAGAGCGATGAGGTTGCCCTGCGAGAGCAGCACGTAGAGGGGGACTTCCGCGCCGGTGAGGGAAATGAGCATGTCGGGGCCGTCGGCGAGCAGTTCGGCAAGCTCGTGGGCAGCGTCGCGGCAGCGGCGGTAGAAGCCGCCGATGTGCTTCAGGGGTTCCCAGGGCATGCCGGCAAGCGCGTAGGCGGGCGTGACGCAGAGCGTGCGCTCACCTTCGGCTGCGGGATGGGCGGCCATGGCCTTTCTGGCCATGTCGGCCAGTTTGCGGGCGTTGCCGCGGAAGTCGCCGGGAATGGGATTGTGCTGGAGAAGAACGATGTGCATGGGGAACCTCGATGGCCGCTCGGCCGGATGTATCTTTGGAGCGTTTCCGCAGAAGGATGAAATCCCGTCGGCGGGGGAGAGAGTCCGTTCAGGTGCGGCGTCAGCCTGCTCAGGGCAGGAGCCGGAACGCCGGATGCCCGGTATGCCCCCGGTACGGGACAGCCGCGCTCCCGGCTCATAAGGAGCGGAAAACGCGGCTTTCGTCATGGAACTAGTCGTGCAGAACGTCCTGCATGTTATATAACCGGCCGGGCTTCTGCGAGACTATCCAGCGGGCGGCGCGCAGGGCGCCGTTGGCGAAGTTCTCGCGGGAGTGGGCCTGATGGGTGATTTCAATGCGTTCGCCGGGCCCCATGTAGTAGATGGTGTGAACGCCCACCACGTCGCCGCCGCGCAGGGACTGAATGCCTATTTCCGCATGCTTGCGGGGCTCGCGCACGTCGAAGCGGTTGGTGTTGATGTCGTCGCGGGTAAGGCCCTTGGCCTTGAGCAGCGGTTCGGCGAGAAGCAGGGCCGTGCCGCTCGGCGCATCCTTTTTCTTGTTGTGGTGGATTTCCATCATTTCCACGTCGTAGGCGTCGCCGAGCAGGGCGGTGAGCCGGGGGAGAATGTCCATGATGACGTTGATGCCCACGCTCATGTTGGCGGAGCGGAATACCAGAGAGCGGGAGGCGAGCTCGTCGAGTTCGGCGAGCTGTTCATCGGAGAAGCCGGTGGTGCCGATGATGACGGGATTGCCGTTTTTTGCGGCGGCGCGGGCCGTGACCATGGTGGCCTCGGGAGCGGTGAAATCGATGACCACGGCGCCCGGGCAGGCCGGCAGCACCTTGGAGATGTCGCTGGAAATCAGCACGCCGGAGGCCTTGAAGCCCGCGAGTCTGTCTTCCGCTTCCTGGCGTTCGAGCACGGCGGCAAGGGAGAGGTCGTCCGCTTCATTGACGAGGCGGGCAATGGTGGAACCCATGCGGCCGGCGGCACCCATGACGATGATGGAAAGAGCCATATGATTTCTCCGGTATTTGTGGGATTGTATACAAGCACGAAGCATAAGAAAATATGGTGTGAAGCGCAAGTTATGCGGCTTAATTCACATTAAAAGCCCGGCAGGAGAAGGACTCATCCTGTTGAACGGAAAACGCTGAGAGGGGGAAGCCTTTCCTGAAAAGGCTTTTGCGTAGGGCTCTCCGTCTCCGTGAGAGCGTTTCGAGGCGCTTTCATGCCTGCCGGTTCGTCGTGAACGGAATGTATCTGTGCATAAGTTCACGAAGCGAAGGGCTGTTCCTTTGCCGTTCGGGGCATCAGCGTCGCCTGGAAAAACGCGGTGCCTTTACATGCAAAAAACGCCCCTGCCGGAACTGACCGGCAGGGGCGTTTTGCGTTCGGCGTCCGGAGCGGGACGCCGTTCATGACGGATCATGCGCGCGAAGGCGCGCGGGCTCTTACGCCTGCTTTTCGGCGATCTCCACGGAGATGCGGGCGATTTCCAGCTCTTCGTCGGTAGGAATGACGGCCACCTTCACGCGAGAGCCTTCCTTGCTGATGAAGTGAGGATCGCCGCGGCGCACGCCGTTGAGTTCGGGATCGAGCTCAATGCCGAATTCCTCGAGGTTCTCAAGGATCTTGGCGCGGACGGGGGCGGCGTTTTCGCCGATGCCGCCGGCGAAGGCGATGAGGTCCACATGGCCGAGGGCGGCCATGTAGGCGCCGATGTACTTCTTCACGGAGTAGCACTGCGTGTTGAAGGTGAGGATGCAGTCGGGGTCGCCCGCTTCCACGCCGGCTTCGATGTCGCGGCTGTCGCTCTTGCCGCACAGGCCGAGGAAGCCGGACTTCTTGTTCATGAGGGTGTCGATTTCATCGGGGGTGAAGCCTTCGTTCTTCATGAGGAAGGGAACGATGGCGGGGTCGATGTCGCCGCAGCGGGTGCCCATGACGAGGCCCTGCAGAGGGGTGAGGCCCATGCTGGTGTCCACGCACTTGCCGGCGCGCACGGCGGACACGGAGCTGCCGTTGCCGAGGTGGCAGACGATGACGTTCACTTCGGAAGGCTTCTTGCCGAGCAGGGCGGCACCGGCCTTGGACACGAAGCGGTGAGAGGTGCCGTGGAAGCCGTAGCGGCGGATGTTGTACTTCTTGGTGAGTTCCTTGGGCAGGGCGTAGGTGTAGGCGTAGTCGGGCATGGTGGCATGGAAGCCCGTATCGAACACGGCCACGTTGGGCACGCCGGGGAACAGCTTTTCCATGGCCTCGATGCCGGTGAGGTTGGCGGGGTTGTGCAGCGGGCCGAGCGGAATGTAGTCGCGGATGACCTGCTTGACTTCCTCGGTGACGAGGGCTTCCTGATAGTCGGGGCCGCCCATGAGCACGCGGTGGCCGATGACCACGATTTCGGCCGGATCGTCGATGACGCCGCCGAGCTCGTGCTTCATGAGCACTTCGGCCACCTTGGCCATGCCGGCGGCATGGGTGTCGTAGTTGCCGGGATATTCAAACTTTTCGGTTTTGCCGTCGGCGGTGAAGCGCTTGTGGGTGAGCATGCTGTCCGGGGAGCCGATGCGTTCCACGAGGCCCTGGCAGAGGCGGCGTTCGGTTTCCTTTTCGAGAACCTGATACTTGAAGGAGGAGCTGCCGCCGTTGATGACGAGAATTTTCTTGACCATTATTTGAGTCCCTTTTCGGCCTGAGCCTGGATTGCGGTGATGGCAACGGTGTTGACGATGTCCGGCACGGTGCAGCCGCGGGACAGATCATTGACGGGCTTGCGCAGACCCTGCAGCACGGGGCCGATGGCCACGGCATGGGCGGAGCGCTGCACGGCCTTGTAGAGGTTGTTGCCGGTGTTGATGTCGGGCACGATGAACACGCTCGCGCGGCCTGCCACGGGATCGCCGGGCATCTTGGTCTTGGCGGTGGCGGCGTCCACGGCGGCGTCGTACTGGATGGGGCCGGTGATGAGCAGTTCGGGAGCCTTTTCCCTGGCGAGGCGGGTGGCTTCCTTCACCTTGTCCACGGTGGGACCCTTGCCGGAATTGCCGGTGGAGTAGGAGAGCATGGCCACGCGGGGCTCGAGGCCGAAGGCGGCGGCGGTTTCGGCGGTGGTCACGGCGATGGTGGCGAGCTGTTCGGGATCGGGATCAAGGTTGATGGCGCAGTCGCCGTAGGTGTTCACGCGGTCCTTGAGGCAGACGAAGAAGGCGCTGGACACGATGGAGGCCGTGGGCTTGGTCTTGATGAATTCAAGGGCGGGACGCACGGTGTGGGCGGTGGTGTTCACGGCGCCGGAAACCATGCCGTCGGCCTTTTCCTTGTAGATCATCATGGTGCCGTAGTAGGTGCTGTCGGCCATCTTTTCGCGGGCCTGTTCGATGGTGACGCCCTTCTTGGCGCGAAGCTGCGCGTAGGTTTCCGCGAAGTCTTCAAAGTCGGGGGCGGTCACGGGATTGATGATTTCCGCACCGTCCACGCTTACGCCGAGTTCCGCGGCGCGGGCGTGAATCTTTTCGGGGTCGCCGAGCAGGATGATTTCGGCCACCTTGCGCTGAAGGAGAATGGCGGCAGCCTTGATGAGGCGGTCTTCCTCACCTTCGGGCAGCACGATGCGCATGGGATGCTTCTGGGCCTGTTCGATGAGGCCGAATTCAAAGAGGCGGGGCGTGATGTGGCCGTTGCAGGAATCGAGGATGGAAGCGAAGTCGGCGGCCTTGCTGCTCACGGGGAAGGAGAAATACGCGGCCACGGCCTTTTCGTCTTCTTCGCTCATGCCGGAGAGGAACACGCCGAGCACATCCACGCACTGTTCCTTCATCTGGCACTGGAAGGTGGTGACGGTGGCGGCGACTTCGGCGGCAGAGCAGCCTTCGCCGGAAAGGGCGAGCACCACGGGAGCGCCCATGTTGGCGGCCACGCAGGTGTTCAGGGCATTTTCAAAGGCGGCGCTTTTGCCGGCGAAGTCGGTGCCTTCGCAGAGCACGAAGTCGGCCTTGGCGGCGGCTTCCTTGTAGGCGGCGAGAACGGAGTCGACAAGTTCGTTGCACTTGCCGGCGTTGATGAGCTCAAGGGCGGTCTTGAGGCAGGGAACGGGACGGAACAGAACCGGGGCCTTGGAAGCGCCCTTGATGAGATCCATCAGCCCGGCGACGGCTTCGGCCTTGCCGGAATTCGCCGCAAGAGCGGTGACGAAAAGCGTGCGTGCCATGGGAAAAACTCCTTCACATAGAGAAATTCAGCCGGAAAAGAAACGCCTCTGGCGGGGCAGATACGTCTGCTCAGTGTAATAGGCTCATGAAATGAGTCAAGAGGCAGGCCCGGGACGCGGACGCGAAAGAGCGGTGAAGAAAAAAGACAACGTATTGTTTTGTCAGAAGAAAACCATGATTCAGAAAAATTGATTGAGCGCTCAATTTACTTTCTGGAAAAGGAGGCGTCTTGCCGGCGGAAGCATGAAAAGGGACGTGGCGCGGCGTGGGGACGGCGAGGAAGGGGGACTGATGCCGGCAGGAGACGGCGCCGTGCGGCGCAGGGAGGCGCGTCTTCGGGAAAAAGTCGGGGCGAACGGGCGGAAAGAATCGCCGTTTTCCCGTCATGGTTTCGATGACGAGGGGCTGCGGAGAAGGCGCGATGACGCCGATGGGGGGGCAGGACGGAAAGGCGGCGTGACGATGGCGATGAACCGGGCTTCGGACGGGGAAAAACGGCAGCACGCGGGCACCCGGCGGCAGGAGAGCCAGAGGAAAAAGCCTGCGCGGGAACCTTGTCGGCGGGCTGCCGGGGCGGAAGCGGGCGGCGCCGTAAGCGGAAGCGGAGACCATTGTCGTGCAGGGGAAGCCTGGCTCTTCGGAGCACGAAACGGCGGCGCCGTGCTGCGGAACGCGCGAGGCAGGGCGCGTTTTTGTGAGAGGAGCAGGGGCGGAAAGGGAGAGAACAGGAAGAGCTCAGCCGGGCGGGGCGGAAAACGGATTGCCCGGACATGAGAGACGGCGGACCTGCCGGAAAAGGGCGGGACGGCCCGCACGAGCGCCTGTCAGGCGGGAGCGTTGAGGGAACGTTAGGATACCGGGCGATCGAAGGAGGCGGAGGCATCCTGCGCGCAGGGAGCTTTGCTGCGCCCGGCAAAAGGCAAAAAAAAAGTCCCGCAGTACATGTCTGCAGGACCTTGAATGGCGAAGCGGATGGGACTTGAACCCACGACCTCCGGCGTGACAGGCCGGCGTTCTAACCAACTGAACTACCGCTCCAAATATGGAGTGGGTGAAAAACCCTGTTAAACAAAAGTGGCGAAGCGGATGGGACTTGAACCCACGACCTCCGGCGTGACAGGCCGGCGTTCTAACCAACTGAACTACCGCTCCACTTTTCGCATGGTGGGCAGTACAGGACTTGAACCTGTGACCCCCGCCGTGTGAAGGCGATGCTCTACCAACTGAGCTAACTGCCCATGCGCAGGTATGTGTTTATGGAAAATGCCCCCGTCTGTCAACAGAAAATTTGGCCTTTTCGCATTTTTTTCGGATAAATGTTGCAGAATTCTTTTAATCCATTGATAATACTTGATTTTTATTTATTTTTGGCAGCGATGGGCTTTTTTTGGCGCAGAGTCCGGCAGCAAAACGGGGAGAAGAGCCGACGGCGTTTTCTCGGGCGCGGCGTCTGCGGCGGGGGAAGGGAGGCCGGGAAAGCGGGAGGGGAGCGCGACGGCCGGGGCCTCGACTGCGTCGGGACGGAACGGAGGGGGAGGGACGGCCGGAGAAGCCGGAGGGCCGCACCGGTTGCGGATGGCGTGGCGCACGGAGGAGAAGCGCCGACAGACGGAGCCGTGCTTGTCGAAAGGCGCGTGCTTCGGGCGAAATCATCCGGCGCGCAGAAAAGAGAAGGAGCGCGAGGGGAGAGGGCGCGCGAGGGGAGAGGGGAGCCGGAGCGGACATCGGCGGCAGGGAAGAGCGCGGGCGGAGGCCTTGCCGCTTGCGGCGCGACGTGTTGCCTCACGCCGGGCTCCGGCTCCGATGACGGGATCGACGACTCTGGAGGGGCTCTCGTCTGCGTTCCCGCATCCGGTCGCGGACTCGTGCTGGTCGAAAAAGCGGCAGGGCATGAAAAAAGGCCGGGGAAACGACGTGCCCCGGCCTCTTTCATTAAAGAAGGACCCGTAAGGGAAAATCCGGTGAAGGAAAGGCGCTTTTACCTGGAGCCTCCGGCGTGCAGCAGGCCGCGCTTTTTCAGCTCCACCTCAAGACAGGCGAGCGCCGCAGGGGTCACGCCGGAAATGCGTCCGGCCTGTCCCAGCGTCAGGGGGCGGATGGCGGAGAGCTTTTCCTGTATTTCCCGCGAGAGCCCGGAAATGCCGTCGTAGTCCATGTCTTCGGGCAGGCGTATGGATTCCTGACGGGCCGCGCGGCGCACGAGCTCGTCCTGAAGTTCCAGATAGCCGGAATAGCGAAGGATGATTTCCGCTTCCTGAATGACGTCGTCCGGCGCGCTTTCAAGCTCGGGCAGGAACACGGAGAGGCGGCGCAGCGGAAGCTGCGGACGGCGGCCGAGGTCGGCCAGGGTGACGGCCTGACTGGGGCAGGGTTCGCCGAGTTCTGCAAAGGCGGCCTGCGTGGCGGCGTCGGGCGTGAGGCGCACGGAGCCGAGCTTGTCCATGAGGGAGTGCAGCTTCTGCTGCCTGTCGCGGAAGACTCGCCACTGTTCATCCCCCACAAGGCCGATGTCGCGGCCGCGCGGGGTGAGGCGGGCGTCGGCGTTGTCCTCGCGCAGCAGCAGACGGTATTCCGCGCGCGAGGTGAACATGCGGAAGGGCTCGTTGGTTCCCTTGGTGACGAGCT
This sequence comes from bacterium, assembly GCA_037230945.1. Classification (GTDB taxonomy): domain Bacteria; phylum Desulfobacterota; class Desulfovibrionia; order Desulfovibrionales; family Desulfovibrionaceae; genus Mailhella. The sequence continues at coordinate 25,502 of JAXUUT010000056.1, read as the reverse complement.
CGTCGGCCAGCACGGCCATGTAGGCTTCGCTTCTCGCGGGCAGGAAGGGTTCGCGTCCCTTTATTCTGGCGTCCATGTTGAGCGCGGCCCAGAGTCCCTGGGCGGCGGCCTCCTCGTAGCCGGAGGTGCCGTTGATCTGACCGGCCAGCCACAGGCCTTCCACCTTGCGGGTCTCGAAGGTGGGGCGAAGCTGCACGGGATTCACGTAGTCGTACTCGATGGCGTAGCCCGGCCGCACGATTTTGGCGTGTTCGAGGCCGCGGATGGAGCTCACCATTTTTTCCTGAATGTCCAGCGGCAGGCTGGTGGAAATGCCGTTGGCGTAATATTCCTCGCGGTTCAGCCCTTCGGGTTCGATGAACACGTGATGGCGTTCGCGTTCGGGGAATCTGGCCACCTTGTCTTCCACCGAGGGGCAGTAGCGCGCGCCCACGCCCGTGATGACGCCGGTAAAGAGCGGCGAACGGTCGAGGCCGGAGCGTATGATGTCGTGGGTGCGTTCGTTGGTCCAGGTGACGAAGCAGGGCACCTGCGGCAGCACCGGGCCGGGCCCGCTGAAGCTGAAGCCCTGCGGCGGATTGTCGCCGTACTGGGCCTCCATGGCGTCGAAGTCGATGGAGCTTGCCAGAAGGCGGGGCGTGGTGCCGGTCTTGAGGCGTCCGAGAGTGAGGCCGAGGGCGCGCAGGGAGTCGGAAAGCTGCATGGCCGCGGAGTCGCCGAATCTGCCGGCGCTGTAGTGCACGAGTCCCACGTGCACGAGTCCCTGCAGGAAGGTGCCCGTGGTGAGCAGCACGTGATCGGCGGAAAATTCCTTGCCGAGCTGGGTGCGCACGCCTCTGACCCTGCCGTTTTCCGCAATGATGTCCGTGACCATGTCCTGCCAGATGGTAAGCCCTTCCTGGGCGAAGAGGTCGCGCTTGGCCGCGGCAAGGTAGGTTTCGCGGTCTATCTGGGCGCGGCGGGCGCGCACGGCCGGGCCCTTGCTCGCGTTGAGTATGCGGAACTGAATGCCCGCCTCGTCGGCCCATTTGCCCATGCAGCCGCCGAGAGCGTCTATTTCGCGCACGAGGTGTCCCTTGGCCAGACCGCCGATGGCGGGATTGCAGGAAAGATGCCCTATGCGGTCCACGTTGCTCGTGATGACGAGCACGTCATGGCCCAGACGGGCGAGCGCCATGGAGGCTTCACAGCCGGCGTGTCCGGCCCCGACGACGATGCAGGAATAATGTGTCATGGTGTTGAGGGAGCTGAGGTTGGAAAATGCGCGTTCCGGAGCGGAATCGGCGGAAAGGCCGGAGCGCGGAGGGAAAAGGCTTGTCCGGCCTCCGGATTCGTGGCCGTGCCGCGGCATGAGGGCGCCTCTTTGGGCCGGCTCCGCCTGCGGACGCGCCCCGGGCCCGGCGCCCGGCGCGGAAAATTCTGCGCGAACGCTGCCGCCCGGTACGCCATGAGGCCGCGCAACCGGCAGAACCGGAGGCCGCGGCCTCATGAAGCGTGGAACACGGAAGCGGCCCGGACGATGGAGCGTCCGGCTTCCGTTCCGGCATCAGTTTTCGTAGAAGGAACGCAGGGTCTGGCTTCTCACGGGGTGGCGGAGCTTGCGCAGGGCCTTGGCCTCGATCTGACGTATGCGTTCACGGGTGACGTTGAAGAGCTTGCCCACTTCCTCGAGGGTGTGGTCGGACTTTTCGCCTATGCCGAAGCGCTTGCGCAGCACCTGTTCCTCACGGGGCGTGAGGTCGGCGAGCACGGCGGCGATCTGTTCGGAAAGCTTGGTGTTCACCACCTCTTCGGCGGGGGCCACGGCCTTCTTGTCCTCGATGAAGTCGCCGAGGCTGGAATCTTCCTCGTCGCCGATGGGGGTTTCGAGGGAAATGGGTTCCTTGGCGATCTTGAGCACCTTCTTCACCTTGTCCACGGGATAGTCCATGCGTTCCGCGATTTCCTCGGGAGTGGGGTCGCGGCCGAGCTCCTGCACCAGGTAGCGCGAGGTGCGGATGAGCTTGTTGATGGTCTCTATCATGTGCACGGGAATGCGGATGGTGCGGGCCTGATCCGCAATGGCGCGGGTGATGGCCTGACGGATCCACCAGGTGGCATAGGTGGAGAACTTGTAGCCGCGCTGGTACTCGAACTTGTCCACGGCCTTCATGAGGCCGATGTTGCCTTCCTGAATGAGATCGAGGAACTGCAGGCCGCGGTTGGTGTACTTCTTGGCAATGCTCACCACGAGGCGCAGGTTGGAGCGTATGAGCTCCTGCTTGGCGCGCATGGAAGCCACCATGCCGCGGCGTATGCGCCACAGCACTTCCTCGAGGTCTTCCACGTTGTGGCAGCACTTTTCGCGCAGGCGCTGGAGGCTTTCGATCTTGCCCATGATGAGTTCCTTGTAGGAAAACATCTTGTCCACGCTCATGTCCAGTTCCGCGGCCACGTCCTGCATGGAGCGGGTGCGGTTGTCCAGAGCCTCGAACAGGGCCTGCAGCTCTTCCTGCGTCTTGCCGGTGGTGGCCACGTAGGCGTCGAGCTCGCGCTGATAGTTCTTCATCTGGCGCACGTAGTCTTCCACGGTTTCCACGATGCGGTCGATGAGGGTCTTTTCCAGCTTGATTTCGCGCAGACGGGAAACCACTTCTTCCTTGTACTGAAGAATTTCCTTCTGCGTGGCGGCCACGCGGCGTTCCAGCGTGCAGCAGGCGTCGAGCTTCTGATAGATCTTGTGCTTCTTCTTGTAGATGGCCTTGATTTCGTCGAGCAGCAGAATGACGCGCTGACGCTGGTTCATCTCGTCTTCGGTGGGATCGTCTTCCTCAATGGTCTTGACCACGTCCTTGAGCTTGATGCGGTTCTGCTTGAGGTCTTCGCCCACGTTGATGAGCTCTTCGACGGCCACGGGCACTTCCACGAGCGCGTAGAGCACGTCCTCTTCGCCGGTCTCTATCTTCTTGGCGATGACGACTTCGCCGTCGCGGTCGAGAAGAGGCACCGCGCCCATCTCGCGCAGGTACATGCGCACGGGATCGGTGTTGCGGGCGGCAAAGTCGCCGGTGTCGTCGGCGGACAGGTCGAGGGGGAATTCCAGCGCGTTGTCGTCGGTCTCGTCGAACACGATGTCCACGGGATCGTTTTCCGCGTCGGCATGGTTCACGACGATGGACTTGCCTTCCTTTTCGGTATCGACAATGGCGATGTCCATCTGATCGAACATCGCTATGATCTCTTCAAAATTCTCGGGCGTGCTCATCTCCGCGGGGACAGACTTGCTGACTTCCTCGAACGTGAGGTAGCCGGCAGACTTGCCCTTGGCGATAAGAGCCTTGACCTGCTGGATTTCTTTAAGATTATTGGTCACTACGCCTCCCTCGCGCTTCAAGAAGCGCGCGCATGTATTCCCGTTGTGTTTCCTGGCTGGCCGTTCCCTGGCGAAGGGCCGCCACGACGGAAGCCATGTGTGATGTCTTCTGCAAGTTCACGAGCATCTGCCGTATGGCGGCAAGCTCTCCTTCTTCGTTGTCGAGAGGAGGAGCTTCCTCGCCCCGGCAGCGTATCCAGAAATTCTTTTCCTTCGGCTCCAGCGCGTCAAAGGCCTGATCGGAGCAGAAGGCGGCAATCTTGTCCCAGAGCTTGAGCGCCCACGGCGCGGAAAGGGCAAGATCGGCGCCCGCAGCCTGAAGGTCCGGCAGACGGTGCGGATAGCGCACCGCAAAGGTCATGATTTCCTTGTCCCGGCTTATGGCGTGGGGCGCGGCGTCGCGTCTGGCCGCAACGCGGGGAGCGGAGGCATGGCGCCGCTCCAGAACGCCTCCCCGAAGGTCGGCTTCGGAAAGGCCGAGTCCTGCGGCAAGTTCCGCCGCAAAACGGTGAAAAAGTTCCGGCAGGTCAACCTGAGAAAGAAAGTGCCTCGCCCATTCCACGGCCTCGCGCGGGGCCATGCCGCGCAGCACGGAAAGGCAGAAGGCAAGGCCGTCCTGCGCATGGGCGCGCAGATCCTCCACGGCGTCGGCGCCGAAGGAATGCAGCATGCTGTCGATGTCGTTGTCGTCCGGAAAAAGGATGACCCGGCATGAGAGCCCGCGGGTGAGCAGCATTTCGCAGGAGCGGAAGGCGGCCTTGCGGCCCGCGTTGTCGCCGTCGAACATGAGCTCGAGATGGGAGCTGAAGCCGGAAAGCCTCTTTATCTGTTCCGGGGTGAGCGCCGTGCCGAGCACGCCCACGGCCTGCGTGTAGCCGTACTGGTGCAGGGTGATGACGTCCATGTAGCCCTCGGTGAGAATGATGCTCTTTTTTACCGCAATGGAGGGCCGTGCCTGAAACAGGCCGAACAGGTGCTCGCCCTTCTTGTAGATGGGCGAATCGCTGCTGTTGATGTACTTGGCGTCGTCCTCCTTCGCGAGCGACGGAATGATGCGTCCGCCGAAGGCGATGGTCTGACCGGACAGGTTGCGGATGGGGAACATGAGCCGGTTGCGGAAGCGGTCGAAGGTGCGGCCGCTCTGGCTTTTGGACTGAAGGCCGCATTCCACGGCCGTGTTCAGGGAAAAGCCCGCGCGGCGCAGCGTGTCGCCGAGGTCCTGCCACGAATCCATGCTCCAGCCGAGGCCGAACTTTTCCACGAGTTCCGGGGAAATGCCCCGTTCGCCCATGTAGTCGCGGCACACGGCGGCGCTCTGCGAGGAGAGATTGCTGTGAAAGTGCGAGGCGGCAAGCTCATGCATCTTCTGCATGTCGCGCTTCTGGGAGCGCTGCTCCTTCGCCCTGGGGTCGGCCCGGTAGGACTCGAGCCGTATGCCCGCCTCTTCGGCAAGCGCGGCGAGCGTTTCCTTGAAGTCGAGGCCGTTCATGCGTCCGTAGAAGTCGAAGATGTCGCCGGAAGCCTGACAGCCGAAGCAGTAGAAGGTTCCCTGCTCCTCGTTGATGGAGAAGGAAGGCTTGGTTTCCTGATGGAACGGGCAGGGCGCGACAAGACGGGAGCCTGCGGGACGCAGCTCCACATAACGCCTCGCCATGTCGGCAAGACTGATGCGCGACTTTATCGCCTGTATCACATCGTTGTTTTTCATGATGATTTGTCCAGCCTAACGGAACAGAACCTGCGTCATGCCGTCGCCGCCCTGATCTTCGGAGGCGGTGTGATAGGAAGCCACGCCCGGGAAGGTGCGCAGAAGTTCATGCACGGCCCTGCGCAGCGCGCCGGTGCCGCGGCCGTGAACGATTTCCACGCCTTCCACGCCGGAAAGCAGGGAGCGGTCAAGAAACTGTTCGAGCTCCGCTAAAGCTAAATCAGCACGTTTCCCTCTCAAGTCAAGACGCAGGAAGGAAACAGGTCGAGAAACCCTGGCGGTCACGGTTCCCTTCGGCGCGGAAGACGCGCCGGAAGAGGGCTGAAGGTCGGAGAGCGGGGCCCACATGGTCACGCCGTTCAGGTCGATCTTGCCTCTGCCGTTCTTCTCGTCGATTTCGCGCAGCACGGCCTTTCTGTTCCACAGGCGGTGCGTCACTTCGCCGCCCACGGTGAAGGCGGAAGGATCGGCCGCGGGCTTTTCCTCCTCCATGTCCCGTGCGGAACGGGCGAGGTCGGCGCGAAGACGCGACATTTCCTTCTGCGCCTGCTTGGCCGTGGCCTTGCCGCTCTTGTAGTCGCGCATGAGCTCCTGCGACATCTTCCGCACTTCCTCGTCGAGGCGCTGACGCTCCTTTTCGAGCTTCTGCTGCAACGATTCGCGCTTGTCGCGCAGGCGGCGTTCCTCGTCCTTCATGCGGGCAAGTTCCTCTTCGCGCTGACGGGCCAGCTCGTTGAGCCTGTCCATGACGGCGCTTGCGTCGTCGCCGTCCATGAGCAGGTAATGCTCGGCTCTTTTCAGCACGGACTCGGGCAGACCGTGCTCGCGGGCCACGTCGAGGGCCTGGCTTGCGCCCACCTGATCGTAGGCCAGATGGAAGAGCGGCTTCTTGGTGGCCGGGTCGAACAGCACGGAGGCCGCGCGCACGCCCTCATGGGTGAGCGCGTAGCTCTTGAGCGCGGGAAAGTGCGTGGCCGTCACGGTATAGGCGCCCTTTTCCAGCAGGCCGTCGAGCACGGCCTGAGCCAGCGCCGCGCCCTGCGAAGGGTCGGTTCCGGAGCCGAACTCGTCGAGCAGCACGAGAGAGCGGCCGTCGAGAGCATTCCAGATGCCGGCGAGATGGTGAATCTGTCCGGTGAAGGTGGACACGTGGTCGTCGAGGCTCTGCTCGTCGCCGATGAAGGCGTATACCCGGTTCCAGAAGGGCATGGTGGAGCCGCCGTCCACGGGCACGGGGAGCCCGGCCAGCGTCATGAGCGTGATGAGGCCGAGCGTCTTCAGGGCCACGGTCTTGCCGCCGGCGTTGCCGCCGCTTATGACGAGCACGCGGTCGCCTTCGCGCAGCACAAGGTCGGTGTGCTCGATGCGGCGCGGGCCGTTGTAGTTCTTGTCCGCAGCGTGGCGGGCGGCCTCAAGCACGAGCAGCGGATGACGCGCGCCGGGAAGGTTCAGAAGCGCGCCTTCCTCAAGCGGCACGCAGCGGCCGGACAGGGCGGCGCCGAGGGCGCATTTCGCCTGCCCGAGGTCGATGCTGACAAGGAGCTTCCATGCGGCTTCCACCTGCGGCATTTCCTGAAGAATGAGGTCCACGATCATGCGCATGACCTTGCGTTCTTCCTCGCGCTCCTGCTGCTTGAGCTCCTGAAGGCGGTTGTTCTGCTCCACCAGGAACATGGGTTCGAAGTAGAGCGTTTCGCCCGTGTTGGAATAGTCGTGAATGATGCCCTGAATGCGCCCCTTGAAGTTGGCCTTGAGCGGCAGCACGTAGCGGTCGGACGAAAGCGTCATGTAGTCGTCCTGCAGGTAGCGGCCGATGTTGTACTTTTCGGCGAACTCCTTGACGCGGCGCAGGCAGTTCTGATGAATGCCGCGAAGCTCGCTTCTCACGAGCAGAAGACCGGGGGAGCTTTCATCCTTAAGATAGCCGTCGTCGCTCACGCAGCGGAAAAGCGCCGAAAGCGTGAGCTCCGGCATGGGGAGCGAGCAGGCGAGAGCGTCGAGCAGCGGACGCCTTGCCGCTCCGGCATGAATGCTTTCGGCCGCGCGGCGGGCGAGGCCGAGCGTTTCCTTGAGCGCCCACAGGCCGTCCATGTCGAGCATGGGATCGGCGTGACCGCGCACGTGGGAAAGAAGCCCGGAAATGTCGGGGAAGGATACGGGGGAAAAGTCGCCTTCGGCCAGCCAGGAGCGCGTTTCGTCATGCATGTGCTGGCTGCGGCGGACGGCTTCCTCGTCGTCCATGGGGCGCAGCGCGAGAGCGGCTTCCTTGCCCGCCTCGGAAAGGCAGAAGTCGGAAAGCCGCTCAAGGACGCGGGGAAATTCGAGAGCGTGAAGAGTCCTTTCGTCCATACGATCAGCGGGCCTGCTGGAGACGGGCCTTCACCGCGGCGCTCACGGCCTTGCCGTCCACGCGGCCCTTGTATTCGGCCATGATGGCGCTGATGGCGCGGCCCATGTTCTTCATGCCGCCGTCAAGCAGGGGAGCCACGGTCTTTTCCACCACTTCGGCAAGCTCTTCCTCGGAAAGCTGAGCGGGCAGATAGCTCTGAAGCACGGCGGCTTCGGCGGCTTCCCTTTCAGCCAGATCGGGACGGTTTGCGGCGTTGTACTGCTCGATGGAGTCCTGACGCTGCTTGAGCTCGCGCAGAAGCACGTCCATGTAGTCGTTGTCCTCAAGAGGACGCATGAGCTCCACCTGACGGTTCTTGGCCGCGGTCTTCAGAAGGCGCAGCGTGCCGAGCTTAACCTGATCCTTGGCCTTGTAGGCCTGGATGTAGTCCTTGTCTATCTGTTCAGCGATACTCATAGCAGACTTCTTCTTCCGTCGCGAACGGCGGGCCTTTCGCATGAAAAAAAGGGGGACGCGGCCTTCGGGCGGAGCCTTTTCCGGGCGCGTCACAAAATGGCAAAAGAGCCGGAAATCAGCCTGGTAAAAGGTCCAATTTCCGGCTCCATAACCGGCTTGCACACGGTTCAGAACCCATGCGAACCGTTGTCGTCGAAGATTAACCCATGTTCACCTTGCGCATCTTCTTCATGAGGCGCTTGCGGGCAGCGGCCTTCTTCTTCTTGCGCATGACGCTGGGCTTTTCATAGTGCTGGCGCTTCTTCAATTCGGAAAGAACGCCGGCCTTTTCCACCTGCTTCTTGAAGCGACGCAGGGCGATGTCGAAATTGTAATCGTCTTCGTTGAGAAAAACTCCGGGCACAGAAATCACCCCCTTTTCAGCGAATCTCTTGTTCCGTCCGATCCGCCAGTTCTCAGGGAGTGTGAACCGAAGGGAAAAACGGAAATGTGTCCCCTGTTCCTTGAAAGACCGGCTTCGGCAGAACCGGCACGCCGGGCCTTTTTACGCAGGGAGAGAGAAACTAAAACAGTTTTCCACAAAAAGCAAGTCCCCGGGGTGCCTCACTCCGGGGAAAAACGGCAAAAAAAGTAAAAAATCAGCGCTGCGGCAGGCCTGCATCCTGTTTTTTGCCGGGATTTTTCCTGCCGGGGACGTTGCAGGGCCCTGCTGCGGCCGAAGGCTGCGCGGCAGAGCGACAGAAGAAACTCGGGAGACGGGCTGCGGAACGCGCCCCGAAAGGCGCGCCCGCCTTCACGCGGTTTCCGCGACCAGGCGGTGCAGAACCCCGCTCCGCGCCGCGGAACGGCAGACGCGGAACAAAGGCATGCGGCGGGAAGGAACGCCCGTTTCTCCCGCAGAAAGTGGATGAGCGGCAGCGCTGCGGCGCGTATCAGTGTCCCTTGTGCTCGCCGTTTTTTGCATCCCTGATGGCGCGGGCAAAGGCCAGCGTGATGCCGATGGCGAGAATGAGGATCACCGAATAGAGCACGCCGAAGAAAATGGCGTAGTCGGGCTGCCACAGGGGCAGATCCCAGGGGAAGGGGCCATGTCCGTTTTCACCATGAATAAGCATGAAGACTCCTTGAACGGCTGGCGGCCGTGTATCCCGACGGCCGGGATATGGACCGTCCGACTACTGTATCTGCTTTTTCAGATTAATGCCAGCCCTGAATTTCACGACCTTGCCGGCAGGAATGGTGATGGTTTCGCCGGTGCGGGGATTGTGGCCCTTGCGCTCCTTGCGTTCTTCCACCACAAGCGAGCCGAAGCCCGGAAGGGAAAGCTTGCCGTCGGAAGCAAGCGCTTCCTGAATGGCTTCGAGCAGGGCGTTCAGGGACTGCTCGGCGCTGCTTTTGCTGATGGAGGCCTGTTCGGCGATCTTGGCGATGAGTTCGGCCTTGGTCATGAATGTGCTCCTTTCTGCCTGCGGCAGAGGTGATTGAAGAAAATGAGGGATGCGGTTTTCTCTTTGGTACACGTTTCCTGCCCATCGTCAAGAGAGACAAGACGTTCAACCATGATTTTTTCCTGAAAAAAGCGCTTCGGCAAGCGTTTGGAACTGTTCCACGGAAAGGGTTTCGGGCCTCTGGGCCGGGTCGATGCCGAGGGAGACGAGCTTCTCCGTCGAGAAGCTGTCCGGCAGGGCGCGGCGCAGTATGCCCTGAAGCTGCTTGCGCCGCTGCTGAAAGCATATTTTGATGAGGCGGGAGAGGCACTCGGGGCGTTCGGGCCGCCGTTCTTCCGGCAGAGGCTCGAAGACCACCACGGCGGAATCCACCTTCGGCGGCGGGGAAAAGGCGGCGGGCCCGATGACGAAGCCCTTCCTTGCGGCAACGAAGCTCTGCACCCACACGCTGAGCGCGCCGTAGTCCTTCGTGCCGGGCCTTGCCGTGAGCCGGTCGCCCACTTCCTTCTGCACCATGAACACGGCGCGGGCGAGGTTCGGCGTGCGGCTCACGATGTCCCACATGAGCGGCGAGGCCACGTTGTAGGGCAGGTTGCCCGCAATCTTCCACGGCCCTTCGAGCGATTCCCACGGGTAGGCGAGCGCGTCGCCCGCCACCACCTCAAGGCCGGGCAGCGGACGCGCCGCGTGCTCGGCGGCGTAGTGATCGTCCTTTTCCAGCAGAAGCAGCCTCTTCCACGGCAGGGGGCGCAGCAGCGCGGTGAGCGCTCCGGGGCCCGGGCCTATCTCCATGATCTGGTCGCCTTCTTCCGCGCGCATGAGCTCGACTATGCGCTGCACCACGCGTTCGTCGCGCAGAAAGTGCTGACCGAGGCTTTTTTTGGCCTTTGCGGCCGTGAAGAGATTGATGTCGTTCATGAGTCCTGCCTGAAACGTTTGCAGTGTCGTCCGAACCGGGCGCGCCAGAGACTATGCCGCGCAGGCGCGGACGGTCAAGCCCCGCCCCTGAGCAAAGACGCGGGAGCGGCGCTTTCCGGCGCGCCGGAGCCGTCGCCTGCCGTCCGTGCTCGCCGCCTGCGCCCCGGCACGTCGCCTGGCGGGGCGCAGGCGGCCCGGCACCTGATGAAGGCCGGATTTTTCCGAAGATCCGGAGCAGGGAAGGGCGGCTTTTTCGGCGGGAACGCCTCCTTTGCGGGGGAGCCTTTTTTCTCGAAAACGCCGGGCCGCAGCAAGGAAGTCCCGCCTTTGGGCCCGGAGGCAAAAGGCGCTGCTCCCCGCCGGGGCCGTCAGGTTCCGCTACATGGAATCGTAGTGGCGGAAGCGGAGGGTGAAGCTTGCCCTGCCCTGGGTGGCGGAGCGCAGGGCGGTGGAAAAGCCGAAGAGCTTCCGCATGGGGGCCATGCCCGAGAGGTAGCGCATGCCGCCTCTCTCGCCGAGTTCCTCCACCTTTCCGCCGCAGTTCTGGAACAGGCTGATGGACGCGCCGAGGGCCTCTTCGGGGGCCACGATTTCCACGCTCATGATGGGTTCGAGCACGGTGGGGCGCGCCTTTTCCATGGCGTCGCGCACGGCCGTGGCCGCGGCCATGCGGCAGCCCGCCTCCGTGGCTCCTTCCCTGCGCACGGCGGTCACGGTGACGATGACGTCCTGCACGGGGTAGCCGGTCTGGGGGCCGGAAAGCAGGCTGTCGGAAATGCCCTGAAGCACTTCGTTCGTCAGCGCTCTGGGCACGGCTTCCTTCGGATCGGCGGGATGGGCCAGGGCGTCGGAAAGGACGATGGTGTTGCCTTTGTCGCGTCCGGCCGGGGCCATGGTGAGGGTGACTTCGCCTATGTGATGCACGGTGCCGAGTTCGCGGTCGAACAGGCCGTGGCCCTCGGCCTCGGCGCGCACGGTCTCGCGCGCCACCACCTGCGGCTGTCCGGCGCGCGGGCTTATGCCGTATTCGCGGCGCATTCTTTCCAGAACGACGTCGAGGTGCAGTTCGCCCATGCCGGAAATGATGCGGTCGCCCGAGCCTTCGTCCTGACTCACGCCGAGCGTGGGATCTTCGGCGCTGTAGCGGGCAAGGGCCTCGTCGAGCGTCTTGCCCTCCTCGGCGTTGCGCGGCTCGAGCGCCATGGAAATGACCGGCTTCACCTCTTCCAGATTTTCCAGAAGAATGTCGAGTCCGGGCGCGGCCACGGTGTCGCCCGTGCGGGCCGACCGAAGGCCGAGCACGGCGATGATGTCGCCGGAGCAGGCTTCGGCAAGCTGCTCCTGCTGATCGGCGTCCATGCGGAACAGGCGCGAGACGCGTTCGTCCTTGCCAAGCGCGGTGTTGCGCACCACGTCGCCGTCCTTCAGCCTGCCCGAGTAGATGCGCACGAGGGCCGTCTTGCGGCCGCCTTCCATGAGCACCTTGAACACCAGCCCGCAGAAGGGGGCGTCGGGGCTTATGTCGAGCGTCTTTTCCTCCCTGCCGTCCACGGTGGTGCCGTGCGGGGCGGGCACGTCGAGGGGCGAGGGCAGGTAGCGGCCCACGGCGTCGAGCAGCGGCTGCACGCCCGCATTCCTGAGCGCGGAGCCCGCGAGCACGGGCGTCACCCTGCGCGCGAGCGTCGCCCGCTTCAAGGCCGCGTGCACGTCCTCTTCCGTGAAGTGCTCCTCAAGATAGAGCTCCATGAATTCGTCGTCGTTTTCGCCGAGGGTTTCAAGCAGTCTGTCCCGCCACAGCGCCGCCTGTTCCTTCTCATCGTCCTCCAGGGGCAGAATTTCCATGTTCTGCCCCTGCGAGTCCTCGTCGAACACAAGCTTCTGCATGGCGATCACGTCGGCCACGGCATAGAAGTCCGGCCCCTCGCCGAGCGGCACGGTCACGGGCGCGGGATTGGCGCCGAGCCTTTCGTGCAGCGCGTCGAGCACGGCGGCAAAGTTCGCGCCCACGCGGTCCATCTTGTTCACGAAGGCGATCTTGGGCACGCCGAAGGACTCGGACTGCCGCCACACCGTTTCCGACTGCGGCTCCACGCCGCCCACGGCGCAGAACACGCCCACCGCGCCGTCGAGCACGCGCAGCGAACGTTCCACCTCTATGGTGAAGTCCACGTGACCGGGGGTGTCGATGAGGTTCAGGGTCCAGTCCTTCCAGCGGCAGGTGGAGGCGGCCGCGGCTATGGTGATGCCGCGTTCCTGCTCTTCGGGCATGAAGTCCATGGTGGCCGTGCCGTCATGCACTTCGCCCATGCGGTGGATCTTGCGCGTGTAAAAAAGAATGCGTTCGCTGAGCGTGGTCTTGCCTGCGTCGATGTGGGCGATGATGCCGATGTTTCGCAGGTTCTTCATGGTGTCCTGCCTCATGACTGGATCTCCTGAACAAGATGGGCGGAAAGGGTGCGGGTGCGGAAAAATTCGGGGTCGAGGCTCTGCCAGCAGGCTTCCATGCCGGGGCCCGCGAGAAGCGGCGCGCGGCATGGCGTCCTGCAGCCTTCCGGCGCGAACACGGCGCTCATGCCCGGGGCGGGCTCGTCGAGAAGCACGGCGTCGGGATGCAGCCAGACAAGGCGGGAGCGCACCTCGTCCGGCGAAAGGCCGCGGCTGTCGCCCTCCGTCTTCCCGTACAGGGAAAGAAGCCTCGGCCCGGCATGGTCGCGGAACACGGGCACGCCGTCGGCGGCGGCGCGGTGCAGCACGTCCTTCTGTCCTGCGCTCAGAGGCTGCGGCGAGGGAAAGACGACCACGCGCCCGTCGGGCGAGGCGGCGCGCAGATCCTCGTAAAGATCGGCCGTGCGCGCATCGTCCAGAAGAAAGGACTCCTCAAGGCCGGAAAGCTCCAGCGCCGTGGCCACGGCCGGAGCAAAGGGCGCGGGAGAGACAATGGCGATTTTGCCCGTGCCTGCGATGACGGCCGGAACGAGCGCGGCAAGAAGCCTTGCGGGCGAGGCGAAGCCCTCGGCCGCCACGGCCAGCACCCAGTCCGCGGGACGCGCGGCTTCCGTGCGGCAAAAGCCCGCGCGGGCGCTTTTTGTCTGCAGAATCGCTTCGCTTCCGTCCGGCTTCCAGCGATGGAAGGCAAAGGCTATGGCCGTCTTGAGCAGGGCGCGCAGAGGCGCGGGCGTGCCCTCGTAGGCGCTCGCGTAAAGATCGTCGTCGGGCCGGAAGCTCTCCAGCCATTCGGGCAGGTCGAAAACAAGGCTCATGCAAAATCTCCCTTTCCTTTAAGGGGTACGTTTCTCTTCTCCGCTCGTCAAATGAAATGTTGAGAGCCGGACGGGCGGCGCGGAAGGGCGGAGTCCGACGGCCCGGAAAAGGCGCGTCCGGAAGCGGCGGGCGGAGCTTCCGGACTTTTAGCCGTGCCGCAGGTCAAGGAAATACGTTGCGTTTTGGTGGGAACGGCTCTATCTTGTTGCGCAGTTCCATCCCACCTGGAGGCTCCCCATGCAAAAGATACGTGTGCTGACGACGGCGGCGCTCGCCCTTGTCGTCTTCTTGTCCGGCGGCGGCGTGATGAAGGCCGTCAGCGCGGAAAACGACTACGATTCCCTGCGCCGCTTCAGTCAGATTCTGGACATGGTGGAGCAGTACTACGTCAACGACGTGTCCCAGAAGGAACTTCTCGACGGCGCCATCAAGGGCATGCTCCAGAACCTCGACCCTCATTCCACGCTGATGACGGAAAAGGAATTTCAGGAGATGCAGGAAAACACCAGCGGCGAGTTCTTCGGCGTGGGCGTGGAAATCACCGTGGAGAACGGTCAGGTCATGGTGGTGAGCCCCATTGAGGACACGCCCGGCTACAAGGCCGGTCTGCGCGCGGGCGACTCCATCATTGCCGTGGACGGACAGTACACCATGGAAATGTCGCTCACCGAGGTGGTTTCCAAGATGCGCGGCAAGCGCGGCACCACCGTGGAGCTGCAGGTTCTGCACAAGAACAGCTCCCGTCCCGTGACCATGAAGATCAAGCGCGACGCCATTCCGCTCATCAGCGTGAAGTCCCGCGAGCTTGAGCCCGGCTACTGGTGGATCCGCCTCACCCGCTTCAGCGGCCATACCGCGCAGGAACTTGCCGACGCCGTGGCCAAGGCGCGCGCAAAAGGCGCGCTCAAGGGCATCGTGCTCGACCTTCGCAACAACCCCGGCGGCCTGCTCGATCAGAGCGTGGAAGTGGCCGACCTGTTTTTGAAGGACGGCGTCATCGTGTCCATGCGCGGCCGCGACGCCTCTTCCGAACGCACCTTCAAGGCCCATGTGCAGAAGGACGACGTGGACTGTCCCCTGGTGGTGCTGGTGAACTCCGGCTCGGCCTCGGCCTCCGAAATCGTGGCCGGCGCGCTGCGCGATCAGAAGCGCGCGCTCATTCTCGGCGAGCGCACCTTCGGCAAGGGCTCCGTGCAGAACCTCATTCCGCTTGCCGACGGCGCGGGCCTCAAGCTCACCGTGGCGCGCTACTACACGCCTTCGGGCAAGTCCATTCAGGCCGAGGGCATCACGCCCGACTTTGAAGTGGCCTGGGAGCCGCCCCGCGAAGATACGGGCGAGCCTGCCCTGCTTCTGCGCGAAAAGGATCTGCGCGGTCATCTCGAGCAGAAGGACGAAAAGGCCGACGCGCCCAGAGAAGAGGAAAAGAAGAGCGATGCCGAGGACATGAGCGCCATGCTCGCCAGGGACAACCAGCTTCGTCTGGCCCTGCAGTTCGTGAAGACGCTGCCCGTGCTCAAGACGCTCAAGAACTGATGTTCCGCCTCCGTCTCCCCTTTCGGGAAGGCGGAGGCTTTTTCTCCCGGCGCTTTCCGGAAGGAAAATTTTCCGGCGGCTCTTTGCCGGGCGATGTCATGATAATGTTTCGGGCGCCTGCCGTCTTTTTGGGAACGGCGGGAGCCTTCGGAATGTCACGTTCCCGGGCCTGCGCTCCGCCCGAGGAACGCGCCGGAATCCTCTGCCCTGCGCGGAGGCTCCGGTACGGGCCTTCCGGCTCGTTTCTTTCCCCGGGGGCGGCCCGTGCACGGGCCCTTGCCCCGCAACGCCAGGACGGAGGTTTTCCCATGATTCAGCAAACCCTTTCCATCATCAAGCCCGACGCCGTGGCCCGCAATCTGCAGGGCGAAATTCTGGCCATGATTCAGAAGAGCGGCCTGCGCATCGTCGCCATGAAGATGATCCGCCTTACCCGCGCCCAGGCGGAAGCCTTCTACGAAGTGCACAAGGATCGTCCCTTCTATGCCGATCTCGTGGAATACATGACTTCCGGCCCTGTGGTCTGCTCCGTGCTTGAAGGCGAGAACGCCATAGCCGCCTACCGCACGCTCATGGGAGCCACCAATCCCGCCAATGCCGCCGAAGGCACCATCCGCAGGCTTTACGCCGAAAGCGTGCAGGCCAACGCCGTTCACGGCTCCGACGCTCCCGAAACCGCCGCCCGGGAAGTCGCCTTCTTCTTCAGCCGGACGGAAATCGTGGGCTGAGCCATGAAGAGAGTAGGTTGCATAGGCTGCGGCAACATGGGCGGCGGCGTGCTCAAGGGACTCGTTCCCCATGAAGAGTTCGAGCTGCTCGGCCATGACCATACCCGCGCCAAGGTGGAAGGCATCGGTCCCGAGGGCCGCGTGACCTTCGTGGACACGCCGCTGGAGCTCGCGCAGAAGGCCGACGTCGTCATTCTTGCGGTGAAGCCCTATCAGATGGAAGCCATGCTTGAGGAAATCCGCCCCGCGCTGGATGCCTCCAAGGTGGTGGTTTCCCTGGCCGCCGCCTTCTCGCAGGAGAAGCTGCGCCGCGGCGTGGACGGCCGCTGCGCCGTGGTGCGCTGCATGCCGAACCTTCCCGTCATCGTGGGCAGGGGCGTGTTCGCGCTCTGCTTCGATGATCCCGCGCTCGATGCGGCGCGCGGCGAGGAGCTTCTTTCCATGTTCCGGCTCATGGGGATTGCCGTGGTGCTGCCCGAATCGCAGTTCCCGGCCTTTTCCTCCCTCGTGGGCTGCGGTCCGGCGTTTGCGCTGCTCTTCATGGAAGGACTGCTCAACGCGGGCATCACCATGGGACTCAAGGCCTCCGTGTCCCGCGAGCTCATCGCGGCCATGGTGGAGGGCACGGCCAGACTTGCGCTGGAAAGCGGCGAGAGCTTCGCCGATCTGCGCGTGAAGGTGTGCTCGCCTTCCGGCACCACCATACGCGGCGTGAACCACATGGAGCGCTGCGCCGTGCCCGGTCACGTGACCGACGCCGTGCTTGAGGCCCTGAAGCGCGACCGCGAAATGGCTTCGGAAAAATAACGCGCCTTCGGGCGACGATCATTCAGGTTGTCCTTCCGGCCCGGCACAGCGCCGGGCCGGAAGATTCGCAACGCGGCACTCTTCCGCGTCTTCGCCCTTTGGGCGCTCCTTTTTCTCAAGGGGCCGGTCATGTTCCGGCGCCCGTGCCGAGGTTCCCCATGCAGATGCCCGACAGAAGATTGTTCTTCCAGATAAACTGGGGGCTTGTCTTCATTACCATACTGCTCTTCGCCGTGGGCATGGTGAATCTGTATTCGGCGAGCGGCTCCCGCATCGAGGGCGGCTTCGTGCTTTCCCCCTTCTATCAGCGTCAGCTCGTGTGGGGGCTCATCGGCCTTGTCGTCATGGTCACGTGCATGCTCATCGACTACCGGCGCATCGAGCGTCTCGCCGTGCCGTGCTATGTCGTCGTGCTCATTCTGCTCATGCTCGTGCCCATCGTGGGCAAGACCGTGTACGGCGCCAAGCGCTGGATAGACCTCGGCGTCATGAACCTGCAGCCCAGCGAGCTCGCCAAGTTCGCCGTGCTCATGATGGGAGCCAAGGCACTGTGCCGCGACGGCGAGTCCCTCGGCTGGAAAAGGCTCGGGCAGGTGCTCGCCATAGGCCTTGTGCCGTTTCTCTTCATCGCCAAGCAGCCGGACCTCGGCTCCGGACTTACCGTGCTCGTGCTGCTCGGCGGCATGGTGCTCTTCCACGGCGTGAAGTGGAAGGTGCTGCGCGTCTGCCTCGTGGTCATTCCGCTTCTCATGCCCCTCGGCTGGTTCGTGCTGCACGACTACCAGCAGGAACGCATACTCACCTTCCTTGATCCCACGCGAGACCCCAGAGGCGCGGGCTACCACATCATTCAGTCGCAGATCGCCATCGGCTCGGGCGAAATGTTCGGCAAGGGCTTTCTTGCGGGCACGCAGAGCCAGCTGCGCTTTCTGCCGGAAAAGCATACCGACTTCGCCATCGCCGTGCTCGGCGAGGAGTGGGGCTTTGCAGGCTGCATGACCCTCGTCACGCTGTTCTGTCTCTTCCTCATGGCCATGTACAGCACCGTGCGCGATGCCAAGGACCGCTTCGGCTCCACCCTCGCCGCGGGCATCTTCTTCTATTTCTTCTGGCAGATCATCGTGAACATCGGCATGGTCGTGGGCCTCATGCCCGTGGTGGGCATGCCGCTGCCCTTCATCAGCTACGGCGGCACGGCCCTCGTGGTGAACTGCGCCCTTGTGGGCATAGTGCTCAGCATTTCCATGCGCCGCTTCGTCTTCAAGAGCTGACGGCGGAAAACGCATCCCGCCTCTTTCCGCAAGGCGCAGGCATCCCGCCTTTTCCCGCGGCATCTCCCCGGCGGTCCGCGTTTTCTTCCCGTGCCGGAACCCGTGCGCCGTGGCCGCGTTTCCGCGCCTGCTTCACAGGCGCTGCCGTCCTGCCTCTGCCGCAGGAGAGAGGGGCAGGGGCGGCTTTTTGCGAACAGGGGAGGGCTTGCCCGGCAGAGCCGCGTTTTTTCCCCGCCGGGGACGGCTCTGATGCATAGGATCACCAGAAGGAACGCTTCCGTTTCCTCCCCGCGCGCCGGGGACGGTTCCACATCCGGGCACACTACAAGGGGGATGACTTGTTTCCTTCCCGCGCGCCGGGGGCGGTTCCACAGCCGGGCAAGGCGGATGGCTTGTTTCCTCCCTGCGCGCCGGGGGCGGCTTGGAATCCCTGGCGTGCCTCCCCCACGTATGAGCGGTTTCCAGCCCACAGCAAGGGAGGGGGTCAAAATCGCGGTGCATCCCACACGTATAAGCGGTTCCCCCTCGCGCCGTGACGGCCCCATATGTCCTTTTCATCGGGCAGCGGCCTGAAGCGGTTTTCCCCGCGCCGGGACGGATTTTATGCTGCCGGAACTGTGCCGGAGAATCGCGTTTCCGTCAGGGGGCCTTTGTTCCTCCTTGCCCTTGCGTTTCTTTGGCTTCGGGCGGACTTCCCCATGGCCTGCCCGCTGCCCGGTCGTTCATGATCATCCGGGCGCTGCGTCCTTTCCTCCGCGGCACCTCGCCGGGGGAGGGCGTCTGCCCGCATGGCGCTGCACCTGAAAAAGCCCTGCGCCGACCTTTCGGAGCAGGGGCGACGTCTCCTTTGCAGCCCGTGGACGTGCGGAAGAGCCTGCGGAAAGCATTCCCGTCTTCGCCGGCGCGTTCTCGATCCGTCATGCGCCGTCCGTGTGCCGGGCGCCCGGCGTGTTCCGGTCTTCTCCCTTCTCCGGCAGGGGAAAGGGGAAAGTCCTGCCGTAAAGCCGGCTTCCTCCGGGAGAAATGTGTCAGAATTGTGACAATCGTCTTTTGGCATGACTTTTTTGCTTCAGCGGGTCAAAGCGCGGTCAGACGATAAAAATATCTTTTAAAAACAATTTGTTGATATAAAATAAAAGAGCGATTCCGCGTGTCGTGAAAAAAGTGGCTAGCAGAATTTTATTTATTTTTTATCCGGCCCAAACGGAGAAGAAATTTGAAATGCCGAGTCTTCCGCCGCCTTCGCAGGAAGGCGGTTTCGGGAATTTCAGTCAAAAGAAAGAGGCTTTCCGGTATGATATGGCCCGTCCGCATATTTTGTAACTTTTTGTGCAAAATACCTGACGGAACCTCTTTATTTCTTGAAAAAAAAGAGTGTCGGCTTTGACAAAGTGCGGAAAACGGGGTAGCTAAAAAAAATGATTCTACTCCCAATAATTCAGGAGCGCAGAACTTTGGGGGCTTAGAATACAGTGGTAGAGTGGCCCCTTTTTACAGCTTCGGTTGGAGGTTCTCGGAATGATCAATATCGACATAACCCTCCTGATTCAGTTGGTGAATTTCTTGATCGCCCTTGCGATCATAAATTACCTCATCGTGCGCCCGGTGCGCGGCATCATTGCCCGTCGTCGCGCGCAGAACGATGAACTGAGAGGCGCCGCCGGTTCTCTGGAAGGAGAGGCAGGCCTCAAGATGGAAGGTTACAACGCCCGCATCGAAAAGGCCCGCGCGGAAGTGGCGGCAGTGCGCAAGAGCATGAAGGCCGCTGCGGAGGAAACCGCTCAGGCCCGCATCAACGAGGCGGGCGACGAGGCCCGCGCCATCCATCGAGCCGCCGCCGAGCGTGTCCGCGCGGAGAGCGCGGAGGCCAGGCGCGAACTCGACGGCAGAGTGGGGGATTTCGTTCAGGTTGCCCTCAAGGCCATGCTTGGCTAGCATCATCGCAGCAAGGAGAACGGCGTGCAAAGAATCTATGGTATAGTGACGGCCTGCGCTCTGGTCCTGATTTCCTGCCAGATCGCATCCGCGAGCGACGGGCACTCCCTGCCGTGGGGTGACTTTCTGCTCCGCGTGATCAATGCCGCCATCTTCGTCGGCATCATCTGGTACGCGGCGGGCAAGCTCATCAAAAAATTCTTCACGGGGCGCCGTGAGGAGATCGTTCAGGAAATGGACGACCTGGCCAGACGCAAGCAGGAGGCCGAGGCCCGGCTTGCCGAGGTCGAACGTCAGATAGCCGACGTGGAAGCGGAATGCGCGAAGCTTCTGGATGAAGGCCGCGCGCAGGCGGAACGCATCAGGGATGCCATCGTGTCCGAAGCCGAAAAGCAGGCTGCACACATCGTGGAGCAGGCGAAGAAGGGCGCGGAGCAGGAAGGCAAGGCTGAGCTTGAGGCCATCCGCGAACGTATGGCGGAAACCATTGTCGCGGAGGTGGAAAAGAGCCTTCTCGACAGGCTGGATGCCACGACGCATCAGAAACTGATCGACAAATCGTTGACCAAGGTGGTGCTGCAGTGATCGGCAATGTCGTGTCCCGGCGCTATGCCTCGGCGCTCTTTTCCCTCGGGAAAGAGGCGGGCATGGCGGAATTGGAACGCTATGGAGCGTCTCTGAGTGCTCTGGGCGAGGCAGTGGAAAAGACCCCCCGGCTGGCCGAGGCTTTCCGCAATCCCGTCCTCTCCACGGAAGAGAAGAAGAAAGTGGTGCTGTCCCTGCTGGATGTGGCGGGCGGCGGCGCCGTGGAACAACGTTTTTGTGCGCTTCTGGCCGACAAGGGCCGGCTGCCGCTTCTCCCCGCCATTGCGGCGGACTTTTCGGTCATGCTCGACGAGGCCCGCGGCATTTCCCGCGGGGTCGTGACCACGGCCGTGGAGCTGGACGACGCGCATAAGGACAGCATCAAGAACAAGTTGGAATCGCAGACAGAGCGCAAGCTTGAGCTTGAATACGTCATCGATCCTTCCATCATCGGAGGCATCGTCTTCCGGGTGGGTGACAAGGTGTACGACGCAAGCCTGCGCGCGCAGCTCGACAACCTCAGGGAATCCATCAAGAGGGGTGAGTAGGCCATGCACATCAAGGCTGAAGAGATCGGAAAGATCATCGAGGAGCAGATCCGCAACTACGACCAGCATGTGGAAATGAGCGAGACCGGCACCGTCATGTACGTGGGCGACGGCATCGCCCGCGTGTACGGCGTGCGGAATGCCATGTCCATGGAGCTGCTGGAGTTTCCCGGCGGACTCATGGGCATGGTGCTCAACCTCGAAGAAGACAATGTCGGCGTTGCCCTGCTCGGCGACGACACCGGCATCAAGGAAGGCGACCCGGTCAAGCGTACCGGCCGCATTTTCTCGGTGCCCGTCGGTCCCGCCGTGGCAGGACGAGTGCTGAATCCTCTGGGGCAGCCCATCGACGGACTGGGCCCCGTGGAAAGCACGGAAATTCGTCCCGTGGAGCTCAAGGCTCCCGGCATCATGCAGCGCAAGAGCGTTCACGAACCCATGGTCACGGGCATCAAGGCCATCGACGCCATCACGCCCATCGGCCGCGGTCAGCGTGAACTCATCATCGGCGACCGCCAGGTGGGCAAGACCGCCATCTGCGTGGACGCCATTCTCGCCCAGAAGGGCACCGGCGTGCACTGCTTCTACGTGGCCATAGGCCAGAAGAAGTCCACCGTGGCTCTGGTGGCGGAAACCCTGCGTCAGCACGGCGCCATGGAATACACCACCATCGTGTCCGCCTCCGCCTCGGAATCCGCGCCTCTGCAGTACATCGCCCCGTATTCCGGCTGCACCATGGCCGAATACTACCGCGACAACGGCGAGCACGCCCTCATCATTTACGACGACCTTTCCAAGCAGGCCGTGGCGTATCGTCAGATGTCCCTGCTGCTCCGTCGTCCTCCGGGACGTGAAGCCTTCCCCGGCGACGTGTTCTACCTGCACTCCCGTCTGCTCGAACGCGCGGCCAAGCTCAGCGACGAGCTGGGTGCCGGTTCCCTGACGGCTCTGCCCGTCATCGAAACGCAGGCCGGCGACGTTTCCGCCTACATCCCCACCAACGTGATTTCCATCACCGACGGTCAGGTGTTCCTGGAAACCAACCTCTTCAACGCCGGCATCCGTCCCGCCATCAACGTGGGCATCTCCGTGTCCCGCGTGGGCGGCGCCGCTCAGATCAAGGCCATGAAGCAGGTTGCAGGTTCTCTGCGTCTGGACCTCGCCCATTACCGTGAAATGGCCGCCTTCGCCCAGTTCGGTTCCGACCTGGACAAGGACACCAAGGCCATTCTCGATCGCGGTGCCCGCATGACGGAGCTTCTCAAGCAGCCTCAGTATCATCCCATGCCCACGGAAGAGCAGGTGGCCTCCATCTTCGCCGCTTCCCGCGGCTTCCTGGATGACATCGAGGTGAAGGACGTGCTGCCCTTTGAAGGCGGCATGCTGGAAATGCTTCGTACCGAAAAGCCCGATATCCTCGCCGATATCCGCGATCGCAAGAAGCTGGACGACGATCTGGAAGCGCGTCTTTCCGCGGCCATCAAAGAGTTCAAGGTATCCTTCAAGGCGCGGGGGTAACTCATGCCTTCGTTGAAAGATGTAAAACTCCAGATAGCTGGCGTCGGCAAGACAAAGCAGATCACGAGGGCCATGGGAATGGTCGCCTCGGCGAAGCTGCGCGGCGCCCAGAACCGCATTGAGCGTTTCCGCCCCTACGCGGAAAAGTTCGGCGAGATGCTGGGCGACCTTGCCGCCAGAACGGAAGATGCGGCCCATCCGCTGCTTCAGGTGCACAAGGAGGTCAAGTCTGCGGTCATCGTGCTGCTTTCCTCCGACCGCGGCCTGTGCGGGGGCTTCAACGTCAATCTGATATCGACCGCTCTCGATCTGGCCCGTGCCAGAACCGACGAGGGGCTGACCGTCCGGTTCATCTGCGTGGGCCGGAAAGGCCGCGACGCGGTGCGCAAGACCTCCTACGAGATCATCGAATCGTACGGAGACGCCATGGGTTCCTTCGATTTCCGCCTGGCGGCCCGTCTGGGCGGAAAGGTGTCGCAGCTTTATGAAAGCGGCGAGGCCGATGAAGTGTACCTTGTGTACAGCGAGTTCGCCGGCATGACGCGCCAGATTCCCACGAAGATGGAGCTTCTGCCCGTGACCTCTGCCGCGAAGGAAGAGGACGACGGCAAGCCGGCGGCGGAATGCCTGTATGAACCCGAAGTCGGGGTTCTGCTGGCGGAACTTCTGCCCCGGTACGTGAACGTTCAGATCTATCGCGGACTTCTCGACAACTCCGCCAGCGAAAACGCAGCGCGCATGGCCGCCATGGACAACGCCACGCGCAACTGCGACGAACTGACCAATTCTCTGACGCTTCTTTACAACAAGACCCGTCAGGCTGCCATCACCAACGAACTTATCGACATCGTTGGCGGCGCAAATGCGCAGCAAAGCCAGTAGGAGCATTAGGGCATGACAGCAAACAAAGGCCATATTGTGCAGGTCATCGGCGCTGTTGTGGACGTGGCTTTCCCCGAGGGACAGCTGCCGAACATCCTCAACGCGCTCGAGATCAATAATGTCAACAACCCCAACGCCACGGACCTCGTCTGCGAAGTCGCCCAGCATCTGGGCAACAACGTGGTGCGCACCATCGCCATGGACAGCACCGACGGCCTGGTTCGCGGCATGGAAGTGGTCGATACCGGCAAGCCCATCATGACCCCTGTGGGCAAGGCTGCCATCGGCCGCATCCTGAACGTGGTCGGTCGTCCCGTGGACGGTCTCGGCCCCATCGAAACGGACAAGTACTTCCCCATCCACCGTCCCGCCCCGGCGTTCACCGAACTGAACACCAAGGTGGAACTGCTGGAAACCGGCATCAAGGTCGTGGACCTGCTCATTCCCTTCCCCAAGGGCGGCAAGATCGGTCTGTTCGGCGGCGCCGGCGTGGGCAAGACCGTCATCCTCATGGAAATGATCAACAACATCGCCAAGCAGCACGGCGGCAACTCCGTGTTCGCGGGTGTTGGTGAACGTACCCGTGAAGGCAACGACCTCTACGGCGAACTCAAGGAAGCCGGGGTTCTGGAACGAGCCGTGCTTGTCTACGGCCAGATGAACGAGCCCCCGGGAGCCCGTGCCCGCGTGGCCCTTACCGCCCTTGCCTGCGCCGAGTACTTCCGTGACGAAGAGCATCAGGACGTGCTGCTCTTCATCGACAACATCTTCCGCTTCACGCAGGCCGGTTCCGAAGTGTCCGCTCTGCTCGGCCGCATGCCTTCGGCCGTGGGCTACCAGCCCACCCTCGGCACCGACCTCGGCGGTCTGCAGGAACGCATCACCTCCACCTCCGCAGGTTCCATCACCTCCGTGCAGGCCGTGTACGTTCCCGCCGACGACCTTACCGACCCGGCTCCCGCCACCACCTTCGCGCATCTCGACGGTACGCTGGTGCTCAACCGTTCCATTGCCGAACTGGGCATTTACCCGGCCGTGGACCCGCTTGACTCCACCTCGCGCATCCTCGACCCGAACGTGGTCGGCACGGAACACTATTCCGTGGCCCGTCGCGTGCAGCAGGTGCTGCAGAAGTACAAGGACCTTCAGGACATCATCGCCATTCTCGGCATGGACGAACTGTCCGACGAGGACAAGATGACCGTGGCCCGCGCCCGCCGCATTCAGCGCTTCCTGTCTCAGCCTTTCCATGTGGCAGAAGTGTTCTCCGGCATTCCCGGCGTGTACGTGAAACTCGAAGACACCATCAAGGGCTTCAAGGGACTGCTCGACGGTGAATACGACTATCTCTCCGAGACCGACGTGTTCAACGTGGGCAGCATCGACATGGCCATCGAAAAGTACAACAAGCGTCAGCAGGCATAAGAGGAGACCGCCATGGAAGGTCTTCGTCTCGATATCGTCACTCCCGACAAGGTCGTGCTTCAGGCCGACGTGGAGTATGTGGGCGCAAGCGGCGTGGACGGCCAGTTCGGCCTTCTGCCCTCTCATGCGGCCATGCTCTCCGCACTGAAGATCGGCGACCTGTACTATCGTCAGGGCGGTGCTACGAAATGGGTCTTCGTATCCGGCGGATTCGCCCAGATCGCGGACAACAAGGTGACCATTCTGGCGGAAGCCGCCGAACTGGCCGCCGACATCGACGTGGATCGGGCCGAACAGGCCAAGGCCCGCGCCGAAAAGCGTCTGGCCGACCCCAAGCCCGATACGGACGTGCACAGAGCGGAACTTGCTCTTGCCCGTGCCATTTCCCGCATCCGCGTGGCCCATCGCTGAGCCGGGCGTTACCGGAGCAGTCTTCTTCCCGTGTGAGAAGCTGAGCCCTGTCTGAAAGGTCCGGGAACGTCCGGACACCTTGCGGCGGAATGCGCGCTCCGGCGTCATGCTGACAGACATAAAAGAAAGGGATGTCCCGAAAGGGGCATCCCTTTCGTCGTCTTTGGGGGAGGGGAAAACGGCTTCGCACGATGTGCCGGAAGCTGCGGGCATCGCGGCACGGAGGCGGATACGATGAGAGGCGCGGCAAAACGGGACGCGTTCCTTGCGGTGCGGCATGGCGGGCCGGACCTCACCGTTTTTTGCATGGCAGGGAGCGCGGCAAGACTCAGGCGGAAGAAAGGGCGTGATGCTTTGGAGCAT
>JAXUUT010000021.1:0-6470 GCA_037230945.1 bacterium | reverse complement strand
CCGACAATCTGGCGAAGATTCTTTCGACGAAAGCTGACCATAATCTACCGAAGGAATTGGTGAAGCAGCTTCCCCAAGCTCTTTCCGAGCCGATTATGGTCTTTGAATCGGCTACGTCATCCAACTCCTTTGTAGTGCTTACAGAGCTGAAGCATGAAGGTCGTTCCGTCATGGTCGCCGTGCATTTGGACACGGAAAGACAGCGTATCCGTGTGAACGATATTGCCAGCGCCTACAAGCGCGGCAACGAGGCGTGGTATATTCGGCAGATTGAGGACGGGCGTCTGTTGTATCAGGATAAAAAGAAGAGCCTCGCATGGGCGCGGACAAACAGGCTACAATTGCCCAGAGTGCGCAGACTCCCAGCGAGGCTTTCTGAAAACAGGATACTCACGGACTCCGACATCGTCAAGCCGGTGGAGCATCCAGAGCTTCGGGCGACAGCGGGAGAGAGACCGCTTGCTTCGTTGTCCCGCAAGGACAGAAGACGTGCCCTTGCCGACCTGATTTCCGAGTGGAGCAGCCGAACCGGTCAGAAGAAGGAGGCCATGCACAAGGCATTGCGCGAATACTTCAATGTGGATCGCATCGACAGTATTCCCGAGAAATGGATGCAGGATGCCGAAGACTTCGTGCAGGAAAAGCTCGACGCCATCCCCGAACCGTCCAGGCCCGGATTCCTGAACAGGCTGTTCACCATGGACATGAAGAAGACGGCGGCCATGGCGGATATCCCGGAAATTCAGAAATTCTTTCATGACGATGATCTCGGTCTTTTGAGTCACTTCGTGGCGCTTCCGCACTGGATAGCCAAGAAATATCCGGCATTTGCCAGAGTCTATGAGAGACAGCTCAAGAGAATGGACGAGCGTTCCTCCGCTTTGAAGAAAAGCCTTGAAGCCGTTCCCGGTCTGTTCGGCAAGAACCGCATCGGCAGAAAGGACATGGAGAGCCTGAGAAAGATCCTCTGGGAAACCGAAGGACAGGAGCCGAAGGAACTGGAAGGCGTGGAGAAGTTCCGGGCTGCGGAAAAGCTGCCCAATGGCCGGAGACTGATAGAGGTAAATCCCGAGTTCTATGAAGCCTATGAAAAGTGGGTGAACGGCATGGACGCCACGGCGGCCGCAAAAAGAACGCTCATAGAGATTCGGAAAAGCCTCGATGCCGACCTTGTCATGGCGCATAACCGCATGGCCGAGATGCGCGAGGTGAACGACGACGCCATCAGAAAGTTCCGGCAGAATATCGGCCATGTTCCGAACTACTTTCCGCATCACCGCTATGGAAAATATTTTGTCCAGGCGAAGGTTGATGGGAAGGTGGTGTTCCGGCAGCACTTCGACGCCGCAGGAAAGGCACGGGCTGGCCGCGTGGCCGACAGCATTGTTGCCGCACAGCGCGGAAATTTTCCCGGGGCATCGTGGAGCGTGGGCGATAATGTGCGCCTGCCGGATGAGGTTCTTGGCGCGCCGATAGACACGGAAGCCATGGAACAGATCATTCGCGCTGCCACATCCAGAATCACCGACAAAAAGCACGCAAAGGAAGTGGCCGATCTGCTCATGGAAGGCACGGCCGACGTGCTCAAGTCCCGCGGCTGGGGCGAGCACGGCATTCAGCGCAAGGGCATTCCCGGCTTTGAGCAGCAGGACATCGTGCGCGTGCTGTATGACTACAAGGCAGGTTTGAACGGATGGCTCACAAAGATGGAAGCCGCGCGGGACTTCGGGGAAGCACTGCGCAACATTGATGCCGGCAGAACGCCGCAGCTCTGGAGGTACACCAGCCAGTACGTCAAGGATATGCTTCGCAATTCCGACAGGATAGATAGAATTTCCGGGAATATCAAAAGCGTGGCTTTTGCCTGGTATCTGGGCGGCAGCATCAAGACGGCCATGGTGAACCTGACGCAGAATCTGGTGACGGGGATACCGCGTCTTCAGATGGACGTAACGGGAGCCGCGGGGAGCTGGCTTCGCGGCGCACACAAGGCGATTGCCGGCCGTGTGACCGGAGGGAAAAACGGTCTGACGGAAGAAGAGGCCCGCCTGCTGTACGAGCTGGACGGCGAGAGTGTGATTACCGACGCCTACATGGAAGAAATCCGCGGTCAGCTTGGCAGCACGCCGAGAAATGTGTGGAACCGCTTCACCAAGATACTGGGGCTTCCCATGAGCGAGGTGGAGAAGTTCAACCGCGCAAGCCTGGCCCTGGCAGCCTTTCGTGCGGCGCGGGCCGGGAACATGAAGTTCCGAGCCCGCAGGAAGTACGGCGTGAAGGGAATGAAGGCGGATTATGCCCAGGCAAAGGCCTTCGCGGCAGACGTGGTGAAAGACTCGCATTTCGTGTACGGCAAGAGCAATATGCCGGAGTTTCTGCGGAGCAATGCCGCCGGCAGAGCCGCCAGCAGCATGTTCACCTTCCGTTCCTTTACCTTTAATATGTTGGGAATGTGGGCCTGGGCACTGCGCTCTCAGGGGCGCGAAGGCGTGAAGTTCATCGCCCGAAGCCTTGGCGCCACCATGGCGCTGGGCGGCGTGACGGCCCTGCCGTTCTATGCCACGGCCATGGCACTTTTCCAGGCGGCCAGCGGAGACGATGACGACTGGACGGAACTGCTTCGCAAGGCCATGCCGGAAAACAACCTGCTGCGGGATATCGTATGCTACGGCCTTCCGACCGTGGCGGGCGTCAATCTCGGCGGCAGTCTCCAGATGGAAACCAGCCTGACGCGCGGCCTGCAGAAGGGTTCGACGCCCAAGGAAGTTCTGACGGAGAGCTTTGGGGACATCATCGGCATTCCCTATGACCTTTTGATTGAGAAGCCCTCGAAGGTGGCCGATGCGGCACGGTACGGGGACGCATGGCGCATGGCCGAAGAAGCGGCGCCTGTCGCCGTGAAGAACGTGTTGCAGGCTGTTCGTCTGCACACCGTCGGGCAGACCACCATGAGCGGCCGTCCCATCAATGATCCGGGCGAGCCGGGAGCGCGGAGGCTGAGCGGCGTCGAGGCCGTGGGCAAGGCTCTCGGATTCCAGCCTGTGAGCAGCACGAAGAGCTATGCCGCCTACGCGGCCCGGAATCATGCCGAAGCCGTCAGAGGCGATATGCTGGACGAACTGACCGTGCTGGCACTCAAGAGCTACGATACGGGCGAGCCGGCCGGAAAACTGGAGATGCGCAGGAAGATGCGGGAATGGAACAGGAAAATGGAAGCAGAGGACAAGCCTCACATGTTCATTCATGAGAAGGATGTCATGCGCAGGGTGAAGGCGAGAAGACGCGAGAACCGCGTGACGCCGAAGAGCATGCAGCAGAGGGAACGGAATCAGGCCGTGTGGGGGTAGAGATGCAGCGCAAGGAAAAACTGATCGGCGAGGGCGTGTCGTTTGAGCGTATCCGCAGGATCACCGGATATCTTGTAGGTGGACTGGACCGTTTCAATGACGCGAAGAGAGCAGAGGAGCGGGACCGGGTGAAGCATACGGATATGAGAGGAGGAAAGTTGAAAAGAGTGCCAGTTGAGAGCACTCAAGTTCAGGGGGGGACGTGTTTGAGGCTCTAAGAGAGGCGTAGGAAACTTGAAACTAAATATTACGAGATAAATGTACCAAATGATGAAATTGGTATTTTTTGTAAGAGTGTAATCAACGGTAATTGACATAATGAAGAAAAAATGTTTGCGTCGATTATTAACTTGACACACTGAAGAGGGCGGATGTAGGGTGTTTGCTATAAAGAAAATGGAGGCAAACTCTGATGTCTGATACGTGTGACGAGCTTTTGAAGACTCTGAGAGAACTTGAGGCGGATTTGGCGCGTCGCCAGAAAGCTATTGAACATCTCCGAGCGGCTATCCGTCTCATAAAAGGGGAAACGTTCACGAACTTTTCCTCTGATGTTATTGCTGAGGCAGCAGATGAGGGGCCGAAGAGTGTCGCCCAGATTGTCGATGAGTACATCCAGACGCTTCAGGTTGGTGAAGGTTTCGTAGTCCGAGACGCGCTTCAAGCTGTTGTGGATGCGGGCTATGAGGAGACGGATGCGCTTCGGGCAAATGTGTCTTCAGCCCTGAGTCGGCGGGTCGGTAAGACCATTGAACGAGTTTCTGCACGAGGGTCTTTTGCCCGGATAGGAGACGAATCTGAGTTTTCTCCTGAACCAGAGGATGAACCGATATCTGGAAAGATGCTCGAGGATAACCATCTGGACATGGAGGAAAATTAAACGCAAAGATCACCTGCAAAAACCGTAGTCTTGAGGTGATCCTTGGCGGTGTCCCAAATATTTGGTTACCGATGTGTAGCAGCTGAAGCGTAACCAGTTTTGGGGGTATTCGTCAAGAATCAGGCTACATTCTCTAAGGAGTTCTTTATGACCTCTTTTGAAATGTTTGGCTCTGGCGGCGAAGAAATTCGCGTTTGTCCAAAACTTCGTGCCGGTGGAATGGCGTACGCATTCAGCAGTTCCGGGCGCTATGTTCGTCTCGTTTCGGATATTCCGTCCGAAGGAACGAGTGGTTCGTGGTACGACAGCAGCACGCGGGTATCGTTTGACGATATCAACAATCTGCTGGACACGAAGGGAACTCTTCAGACAAGGGATTTTGTTTTTTCTGTTTCACCAAAACACGGCCAACAATGCGCCGATGCTGACAGCCGCGCTTGTCAACGAAGGTGTTTTGAGAAAAGGCCCGCACGGTCAGTTTTATGCAGGCTTCAAAAGGCTTTAGCCTAAAGAAGTAGGCTAGTTATGAGAAAGGCCGAGGATATTTCCTCGGCCTTTCTTTTATGCCCTCGCCAGTTTGTTTCCGGTATTGAGGATTGTGTATGCCGCCTCCAGGCAGTCGATGGAGGCGCAGTAGAGTTCATGAATGCGGTAGTAGCGTTCACGGGCTTCCGGGGACATGGCCATGGTCACGGCTCCGGGGTGGCAGGAGGTGCGCACGGTGTCCAGAACTTCTTTGAGCTTTCTGAGGGCTTCCTGCTGGCCGGTCTGCATGGAAAAGAGCTGGGGCGCGGGCAGGGCAGGTGTTTCCTTCGTCTCTTTGGATTTCAGGCAGCGCAGCTCAAGTTCGATGATATAGGCTCTCGCTTTGGCCATTTTCTCCGGCGGGAGCTGGGCGTACTCGGCAATGCGGAAGTGCCGGTTGAACCGTGTCCAGATTTCCGCCCGTGCCTTGCCCTGTATGTCGGCCGGAAACATGGACAGCTTGGCGTCCACGAGTGACTTCAGCTCGGAGCGAAGATCGGGGGAGAGTTCCTGAAGTTTTGGTTGTTCTTTGGCTACCCGGAAAAATGTCTCTTCCAACAGCTCGAACATATCCCACGCCTTATCGGAATTCAGCATCTTCGCATGGCGGGCCGCTCCGCGTTCCGTCCAGAGTGTGAGTGTGTTTACATTTCTAGCGATTTTCACAGAGTCGAAATTTTCGACTCTGTTCTTGAACTCCCTCAGCTCATGACCGGTAAGAGCGTAGAAGTGTTTTCCCTCTGCGAATCGTCCTTTATTATTGGCAAAGTTCTGGCGGATTTGTTTTGGTTCCACTTCATAGGCCTGAGCAAGCGTTTCGGTGGTAACGACCGGGATACCCTTATAAAAGAGCTGCGGCAGGGAAGAGGAGGAAGAGAGCTGTGACATACGTCACTCCTGTGTATGCCGGTTTTCAGCCGGGCTGAGGATAAAAAAAGAGCCGGGAGCTGAAAAACTGTACACAGAACAGCCGCGCGTATTCCCCATTGCTGGGTATTGTATTAGCGCACTCCCGACTTGATGGTCGTATGATACACCACTCCCAAGGTAAAAACAGCCTTGACAGGGCACAAAAACAGCCACGCTTCGGGGTGACTTATCCGCTGTGTCGGAGTTTTTCAGGCTCCGGGAGAAATGTCAGCATAAAGCGTGGCTGTTGTCAATGGATTATTTTTTTAAAAGTAATAAAATCAAAAGTAGAATTATAACTCCAGTTGGTCCAAGTATGTGAAAAATTCCTACTGATATTACGATAATTAATACACATCCTATTCCTCCTGATATTGTTTCAATAATATTGTGGAATATATATTTAAATTTTGAAAAAGATATTTTTATAATTTCATTTTTTGTTTTGCTATCTGATATTCCACAGCAAAATGAATACCATAGTATAAAGAATATAAAGCTAATTGGTATTGAAAAAAATAAATATATTATCTTGTATTCGTAGTATAAAAAAATAGAATAGAAGATAGGGATAAGTGCTATTATTGTAATAAATATTAAAAATATAAATTTTATTAAAAAGAGCATAAAGCTACTCCTTTAGGAAATAAATTCTTAACATTTGTTGTTGGCAACAATTTTGGCGAATTTGTTTAGTCTCAACTTCATACGACTGAGCAAGAGTTTCAGTAATGACAACGGTAATCCCCTTATAGAAGAGCTGCGGTAGGGAAGGGGAGAAAGAGAGCTGTGACATACGTCACTCCTGT
>JAXUUT010000022.1:0-6563 GCA_037230945.1 bacterium | reverse complement strand
GCGGCGAAGCCGCAAGGCGAACCATGGGGGCCCGGGGGAGATTATCTCCCCCGGCGGGGTCCGGGGCGGCGCCCCGGCTGCTCCGGCCTGTCCCCTTCCTCTTTCCTGTCTTTCCTGCCTTTCCTGCCTTTCCTGTCTTCCCGCCTTTCTGCGTTTCCTGCGTTTTCTGCGTTTACTTTTCGGGCAGGGGCGGGGCGTTTTTGGCGCGGTCGGGGGAGAATTTAGGGAGTTTTGCGAGGGCTTCGCACTGGAGCTGGCGGAGGCGTCTGCCGGACTCGGCGCCTTTGTTGCGCCATTGTTCGGGGAGTCGGACGGCGCGGACGGTGGCGAGGTCGCGTTCGGCCATGGGTTCCCAGTTCCAGCCGCCGTCGGCTCCGGCGAGAATCCAGAAGTCGTGGAATATGGCGTTTTCCTGGAGCTTGCACACGAGATCTCTGCGGGTACCGGCGCGGAGCGAGCCGTACATGCCGCCCTTCATGTGCAGGACGGTACCGGCAACGCCTGCGCGGGCGAGGCGCGAGGGCAGGCGCAGGCGGGAGGCAAGGGCTTTCACGAGTTCGGTTCCCTTGAGTTCGTGGCCGTAGTGATGGGGCAGGATGGAAGCGTCGGTGCAGATCTTGCCGAGGTCGTGACAGAGGGCCATCCAGGCGGCGAGGGGGTGACCGGCGCAGCGGTCGAGCACTTCGAGGGTATGTTCGAGCACGGAGTTGTCGTGCCAGGGGCTGGGGCCTGCCGGAATGTCCGCGGCGGGAGAGAGTTCGGCAAACCAGGGGGAAAGACAGTCCGCGTCGCGCAGCACGGTGAAGAAGCGCGAGGGCACGGGGGCCTCGAGGGCTCGCAGGAGCTCGCGGCCCACGCGCTCGGCGGGAATGGCGGCCACGGCGTCGCCGCTGGTTCGGCAGGTTTCGCGCATGGCGTCGAGGGTCTCTTCGGGCACGGACCAGTCCGGCCAGGCCGCGGCAAAGCGCGCCGTGCGGAAGATGCGCAAAGGATCGCGCGCGAAGGCATCCGGCGAAACGGGGCGCAGACGCCGCGCCTCCATGTCCGCAAGAAAATCCGGATGACAGAAAAGCCTGCCCTCGGCGTCGAAGGCGGCGGCGTTCACGGTAAGGTCGCGCGTGAACATGTCGCGTTCAATGTCGTCGTCTTCCACGGGCGTGAACTCTTCCGAGCCCACCAGCCATATTTTCGGCTCATGACCCGTATTGCGCGCCGCGGGGAAGCGCTGTAGAAAGAAGTCTTCGCCGCCGGAAAAGGAAATGTCCACGTCGTGGGCGTCTCGCCCGAGAAGAAGATCGCGCACCGCGCCGCCCACAACAAACCATTCTGCCATATGCTTCCTCCGGCATTCTGCCGCGCCGCTCCGGCGCAGGCCTGCGCCCGACCGCCCTCCCGCGCGGAAGGGTCAGGGTTGATTTTTTCCGAAGGGCCGCCCCGGCGACCCGGCCATGGAGGCACCATGAACGAATCCGCCGTCGTGCGCCTGCTTTTTGAAGGACTGCCCCCCATAGGGGAACAGGCTCCCACGGCCCTGCCCTTTTCCCCGGCACAGCTTGCCGCCTCGCCGCTCGCCCTGCCCGAAGATGCCCCGGATCCCGAAGATGCCGCGTCCCCCGAAGACGCTCCGATCACGGACAACGCTCCGGGCTCTGAACGCGCTCCGGACGCCGACAATGCTTCCGGCGCCGCTCCGTTCCCGACTTTTGCCGAATCCGGCTCCGGCCACGCGGCCCCGTGCGGCTGGACTGCGCGCGAAAAGAACGGCGTGCGCTGGCTGGAGCGTCCTGCGGCGGGCCTGCCCGGGCCAGTGTACCTCACGGGAGCCGCCACCTCAAGCCTCGACGCGGCGCGCCTTCTGGTGGAAGCCGATCTCTTTCCCGAATGGGCCTCGGTGCTCTGCCTTTCGCAGAGCGCGGGACGCGGTCAGATGCGCCGCGCCTGGAGCTCCCCGGCGGGCAATCTTTATACCGCGCTGCGCCTGCCCATGAAGCCGCCCTTCGACTCCGAAGCCGCGGCACCCGCCTGCGGCGCGCTCATGGCCGAAGCCCTCAGCCGCGAAGGATGCCCGGTCATGCTCAAGTGGCCCAACGATCTGCTTCAGGCCGCGCCCACATTTCGCCCCGGCATCATGCCCGGACGCGAAGATTGCCGCAAGGTGGGCGGCATGCTCATGGAAGAGCGCCGCGGCGCGCTCATTGCGGGCACGGGCTTCAACATCACCTCCTGTCCGCCGAGCTCAACACTGCGGGATAACTATGCTTTTTCCGCCGGAGTTCTGTGCCGGGCAAACGGCGAGGAGCTTGCCTCAAGCCTTCCGAAGATACGAAACGGTGAAGAAATCAGCAAGAAAAACAAGGACATCGTGACTATTTTCACGCTTTGGACGCATCTTGCGAGCTCCATTTTTTCCTGCTATTCACAAGAACAGACCCTCGAACCGTGGTGGCCCGCGCTGGCGCAAAGGCACCTCGCCTTCCGCGGCTGCCGCGTGACTCTCGCCGACGCCTGCCCCGAAAGGGAGACCATGGTCAGAATCCCCTGTGAGGGCGTGGTTGACGGCGTGACGGCATCCGGCGCACTTCGTCTCAGTACAGCATACGGAACGGCGACGTTTCTGGGCGGCTCTCTGCTTCCCCGCGGCGACGGGAAAAAGAGCCCTTCGGAAGACGCGCCTTCCTCGGAGTAGAAATGTCTGCAAAAACCATGGAACAAGTTCAGGCCGAGCTCAAGGGCAAGGCCATACTGGTGGCCAACCGCGGCATCCCCGCGCGGCGCATATGCCGTGCCATACGCGAACGTTTCGGCGCCGTCGCCATCATGACGGCCACCGACGTGGACAAGACTTCCCCCGCGGCTTCCGCGGCTCAGGAGCTCATGCTTCTCGGGCCCAACCCCTCCGCCTATCTGGATCTTGACCTCATCATCAGCAAGGCCAAGGCCCGCGGCGTGGTGGGCATACATCCCGGCTGGGGCTTCGCCTCCGAAGACGACAGCTTCCCGCGCAAGTGTGCGGAATCGGGCATCACGTTCATCGGCTCCACGTGCGAATCCATGAACCTCCTGGGCAACAAGGTTCAGGCGAGAAACCTCGCCACGAAGATCGGCGTGCCCGTGGTTCCCGGCTCCGACGGCGCGGTGGACATTGAAGGCGCGCGCAAGGTCATCAAGAAGATCGGCCTGCCGGTCATGCTCAAGGCCGAGGGCGGCGGCGGCGGACGCGGCATTTTCGTCATCCGCACCATGCAGGAGCTCGAAGACGCCTTCGTGAAGGCCTCCACCATGGCCGAAGCCTCGTTCGGCAATCCGCGCCTCTTCGTGGAACGCTATCTCGAGCACGTGCGCCACATCGAAATTCAGGTCATTGCGGACCAGTACGGCAACGTGTTCGCCTTTGACGAACGCGACTGCACCGTGCAGCGCAATCATCAGAAGCTCGTGGAAATCACGCCTTCGCCGTGGCCCGGCATGACCGAAAAGCTGCGCAATCAGCTTAAAGAGTACGCCCGCGCCCTCATCAAGGCCGTGAACTACTACTCTCTCGCCACGGTTGAATTCCTCGTCACGCAGGACGGCACGCCCTACATGATCGAAGTGAACACCCGCCTGCAGGTGGAACACGGCATTACCGAAAGCCGCTACGGCATCGACCTCGTGGGCGCGCAGATCGCCATTGCCTTCGGCGCCGAGCTCCCCTTCAACGAGGAGAACACCACGCCCCAGAACTGGGCCATGCAGGTGCGCATCAACTGCGAAGACCCGCAGAACAACTTCACGCCCAACTGCGGCCGCGTGGTGCGCTACGAATCGCCCGGCGGCCCCGGCATCCGTCTGGACTCCAACCTCTGCGCCGGTTACGACTTCCCGTCCAACTACGATTCCGCGGGCGCGCTTCTCATCGCCTTCGGCAAGAGCTGGGAACGCATCCTCAGCGTCATGAACCGCGCGCTGGAGGAATACACCATTTCCGGCATCAAGACCACGCTGCCCTTCTATCGCCACATTCTGCAGAACGAGCAGTTCCGCTCCGCGAACTTCGACACGAACTTCGTGGCCAACACGCCGGAACTCTTCGACTATCAGGATCTCGCGCCCGAAGGCGAACGCCTGAGCCACCTTGTGGCGGAAATCTCGGCCAAGGGCTACAACCCCTTCGTGCAGCTCGGCGCCTACCGCTCCGTGGACACGCCGCGCCTGCCCGCCTTCGAGCCGGTGCTTCCGCACATCTCCGGAGCGGACCGCTACGCCCCCAGCCCCTACCCGCATGAACGCGACCAGTTGCTGGAGTTCCTGCGCGATTCCAAGATGGTGCACTTCACCGACACCACCACCCGCGACATGACGCAGTCGAACACCGGCAACCGCTTCCGCCTTGCCGAAGACGCGCTCATCGGGCCCTATCTCGATTCGTGCAACTTCTTCTCGCTGGAAAACGGCGGCGGCGCGCACTTCCACGTGGCCATGATGGCCAACATGACCTACCCCTTCACCGAGGCGCAGGCGTGGAACCAGTTCGCCCCCAAGACGCTCAAGCAGCTGCTCGTGCGCTCCACCAACGTGCTCGGCTACACCCCGCAGCCGCGCAATCTCATGAACATCACCGGCGAAATGATCTGCGACAACTACCAGATCATACGCTGCTTCGACTTCTTGAACGACATGCGCAACATGCGTCCGCTCGCCGAAGTGGTGCTCTCGCGCAACGACGTGGTGTTTGAACCCGCGCTGTCCATTTCCGTGGCCAAGGGCTTCGACGTGGATCACTACCTCGACGTGACCGCCGCCACCCTCGACATGGTGGGCAACATCGCGGGCTGCAACCAGAAGGATGCCTCGCGCAGAATCATTCTGGGCCTCAAGGACATGGCCGGCATCTGCTCGCCCACGTTCATCGCCACGCTCGTGCAGGCCATCAGAAAGCGCTGGCCCGACCTTGTGCTTCACTATCACCGCCACACCACCGACGGCCTGTTCATTCCGGCCGTGGGCGCGGCCGCCAAGGCCGGCGCGCAGATCGTGGATACCGGCCTCGGCGCCAGCGTGCGCACCTACGGTCAGGGCGACGTGCTCGCCACCGTGGCCTACATGGAAGAAGAGCTCGGCCTCAAGACCATGGTCAACAAGGACATGATCGCCCAGGCCAACTTCGTGCTCAAGCAGATCATGCCGTTCTACGACCGCTACTGCTCGCCGTACTTCCAGGGCACCGACTACAACGCCGTGAAGCACTGCATGCCCGGCGGCGCGACCTCCTCGTCGCAGGAAGGCGCCATGAAGCAGGGCTACATTCAGCTTCTGCCGCACATGCTGCGCTTCCTTGCCGCCATCCGGCAGATCGTGCGCTACCACGACGTGACCCCCGGTTCCCAGATCACCTGGAACACCGCCTTCCTCGCCGTGACCAACGCGTTCAAGCGCAGCGGTGAAAAGGGCGTGCAGGAACTCATCCGCGTGGCAGAACTTGCCGCCGTCACTCCCGAAGAGGAAGTGGACGACAACCTCCGCGAACAGCGCCTCGACATCTACCGCGACTGCAACGACGCCTTCAGGAACCTCCTGCTCGGCAAGTTCGGCCGCCTGCCGCTCGGCTTCCCCGCCGACTGGGTGTACGAAAGCGCCTTCGGCAGCTCGGCCTACCGCTCCGCCCTGGCCGCCCGTACCGAGGATTCGCCCCTCGACCACTTGAAGGACGTCAACGTCGAGGCCGAAGAAAAGGCCTGCGCCGCCATCATCAAGCGCGCCCCCACCGACGAAGAGCTGGTCATGTACCTGAACCACCCCGGCGACGCCATCAAGACCATGCAGTTCGTCAAGAAGTACGGCGATCCCAACCGCCTGCCTCTGCACGTGTGGTTCGAAGGCCTCAAGCAGGGTCAGGAACTCCAGTTCACCGACTCGAACGGCAAGCCTCACAAGATGACCATCTTCCGCGTGAGCCCGGTCACCGACCACGGCACCGTCACCGTGCGCTACAGCTTCGACTCCATCATCATCAGCCATGAAGTCAAGGTCGCCGAAGGCCGCATGGCCGCCGCCGATACCACCATGGCCGACGAAAACAACATCTACCAGGTGGCCGCTCCTTCCAACGGCGACCTGTGGGTCATGTACGTCAAGCCCGGCGACATCGTGAAGGCCGGAGATGAACTGTTCAACATCTCCATCATGAAGCAGGAAAAGGCCGTGCTCGCCCCCACCGACGGCATCGTCAAACGCGTGCTCAAAACCGCCGACTACCAGACCACCCGCAAGATGATCCCCGTCCGCGAAGGCGAACTCATCGTCGAACTCGGCCCCTGCCCCACCGTGTGCCCCAACCCCGACTGCGGCAAGCCCCTCCCCTCCGCCGCCATGCACTACTGCCCCTGGTGCGGCTGCCCCGTCGACAAAAACGAAAAGGAACCCGGCGAATAGCCCCGCTCCCTGAATAACCAAAGGGCGTCCCTCAAAAACGGACGCCCTTTTTCTTTTAAACGCAGAAAACGCAGGAAAGACAGAAAAGACAGGAAACGCAGGAAAGGCAGCGGGGCTCCGCCCCGGACCCCGGCGGGGGAAATAATTCCCCC
>JAXUUT010000024.1:0-6654 GCA_037230945.1 bacterium | reverse complement strand
TCTTCTCAACGCTCCGTCCCCTCGCGTCCCGCCCGGACGACTTCCAGAGCCCGCGCGGACGCCCGCAGGAAGGCGGACGACTTCCAGAGCCCGCGGGGGCGACTGCAGGCAGGCGGATGACTTTCGGAATTTACGGGGGGGGGGAACCGCAGGCAGATGGACGAGCTCCGGAGCCTGCGCGTGGGACGCCCGCAGGAAGTCGGCAGACATTGATGCCCGCGGGACGGGGGCACGTCACGCCGTCCCCGGCCTCTGCTGTTTTTTCCCTCGTTCTTTTCTTCGCCTTTCGGCCCCTGCCGGGGCGAGCCCCTCCGTCCCCGGCCTCTGCCTCTCGTGTACGGCATGGGCGAATCTTCCGGCGTGATGCCGGAACCGTGCATGGAAAGTCTGCGGAGGGCGGAGCCTCGGACAAAGAAACGTTTCAGGCGTTTTCCCTGCCCCGCTTCCTCCGTCTTCCACGTGCTTTTTCCATAAAAAAAGGCGGCCCCTTCAAAAAGGGCCGCCTTTGTCATGAATGCCGGTATGAGAGTTTACTTCTTGTTGAGTTCGGCTTCCTGCGGGAACATGGGAGTGTAGCGGTATGCCAGGGACAGAACCATGGCCGCGTAGGCGAACACGAGGAAGCAGCTTGCCCATTCCGCCCAGTTGGGGGCGTAGGTGTACCAGGAGTCGAAGGGCATGACGGGCTGAGCGAGGCCCTGCACGGTGAGCACGTAGCGGTTGATGGTGATGCTCGTGCAGGTGAGGAAGAGCATCAGGTAGAACAGCCAGGGCTTTTCACGCAGGGGCTTGATGAGCAGCACGATCATGGGAATGATGAGGAAGGCGTGTTCGACAAAGAAGAGCCACTTGCCGTAGATCCAGCCGTGGAACATCTGATCGAAGGTGAGGCCTTCGCCGGCGAGCATGTCGGTGGCCCAGTACCAGCTGTCGAGGCACTTGAACACGGTATACACGATGAGCATGGTGCCGCCCACCTTGCCCATGAGCTGCTTGACTTCCCAGCTTACGAGCTTGCGGCCGGACATCTTTTCCATGAGCGTGCACACGAGCACGGTGAACATGGGGCCGGAGGCCACGGCGGAGAGCACGAACAGGAAGAAGGTCCAGGGCCAGATGAAGAAGCCTTCGCGGAAGAGGTACGGACGACCGAAGAGCACGCCGTACATGCCGCCGAGGGAGCCCTGATGGAAGGTGGAAAGGAACGCGCCTATGCCCGCGAAGATGGGCATATACACATGGAAGTTGTGCGCGAGAGCGTGGATGAAGGGACGCTTCATGAGCTGACGGTTCTCCAGCACCAGCGGCACGAACTCGAGAATGAGCACGATGCAGTAGCAGGTGATGCAGAAAATGACTTCCGTGAGCATGGAATGCACGTTGGGATACCAGTAGCCGAACCAGCAGCGGATGGGCTGGCCGATGTCGAGCACGAGGATCATCATGGCGCCGGTGTAGCACAGGAAGCCTATGACGGCGGCGAGGTTCACGATGTTCTTGAGCTCGTCGATGTTGAGTATGTACCGCAGCGCGCCGGTGAAGAACGCGCCGGCGCCGAGGGCGATGACGGCGAGGTCGAAGGTGATCCAGAGACCGAAGCCGAAGTAGTCGTCCATGCCGGTTTCACCGAGGCCGAAGCCGAGGACGCGCACGGCGGCGTACAGTCCCCAGAGGAAGATGACGCCGAGAACGGTCATCCATCCCATGAATTTGGTCAGAGAGCAGCGCTCGCACCCTTCCGGGAAGAGTTCTGCATCAACAGGTTTGCTGTAATCCATAACCTACCCCTGCTTTGTGGCTTCGCCGGTCTTTTCGTGTTCGAGATAGTTGTCGCCTTCGCGGCGGACCCATTCGCGTCTGCTGATGTAGTACACCTGCGGGTCGGTGCCGAGGCGTTCCAGCAGACGGAAGGCGTAGGGGCTCTTGATGAGCTCGTGCACCTTGTGGGCCGGATTGTTCAGGTCGCCGAAGGTGATGGCCCCGTTGGGGCAGGCTTCGGTGCAGGCGGTGACGTACGCGCCGTCGGGCAGGTTCATCGGGTCCTGGCCCTTGGCCACGGCGGCTTCCTGAGCCTTCATGAAGCGGTGATGGCAGAAGGAGCACTTCTCCACGACGCCGCGCATGCGGGTGGAAACGTCGGGGGTGAGGGCCTGAGCCAGATCGCCGGGCCACTTCGGGTCGTACCAGTTGAAGTAGCGGGCATGGTAGGGACACGAGGCCATGCAGTACCGGCAGCCGATGCAGCGGGGCGGAATCTGGCTGACTATGCCGCCTTCTTCGCGCTTGTCGGTGGCGATGACGGGGCACACCGACACGCAGGAAGGCTTTCCGCACTGCATGCAGGGCCGGGGCAGGTAGGCCACTTCGTGATCAGGGAAGCTCTTGTGATTGGAAAGACGGAACACGGTGAGCCAGTTGAGCGAACGCAGCTTGTTGCTGCCGTCCACGGCCGGGGCCACGTTGTTTTCCGCCTGGCAGGCCACCATGCACGCGCCGCAGCCCGTGCACTTGTCGATGTCGATGACCATGCCCCATCTTATCTTGAACTGTTTGACTTCAGAAGACATCACGACCCCCCTATGCTCTTGCGGCCTTCACGCCGGCAAGGCCCCAGACCGGCAGTCCGGTTCCGGGCTCTCTGCAAACGCTGGTCAGCGCCAGAACATTCGAGCCCTTGCCCTTGCTGAATTCGTCGAAGGCCGTATGGCCGAGACCGGCGACCAGCGAAACGGTGTCGGGCAGGATGCCTTCAAAGATGGCGGCAACCACGGTGATTTCCACATTGTTGCCGGCAACCAGCCTGACGAGGTCCCCGGCGTTTACCTTGAGTTTGGCGGCGGTGGCGCCGTTCATCTGCGCCACGCTGTACTTGCCCTTGAGCTGGTAGTCGGTGACCACCTTGGTGGCGAAGGGCGGAATGGCGGTCTGCGGCGTGCCCATGGCGAGCACCACCACGGGAGCCACCTGAAGGTCGCCTTCCGCGCCTCTGGCGGAAGCCGCGGCACGCATGGCTTCCCAGTTGTAGAACAGCGGGGAGGCGGGCAGGGCGACTTTGGCCGTGTGCACGGCGCCTTCGTCCATCATGGCGCGGAAGGGCGCGCCGAGGGCGTAGGCGTGCTTGTAGAGAAGATCGGGCATGTCCTTCACGCCGAGCTCGAGCTTGAGTTCCTGGGCGAGGGCGATGAACAGCTCGCCCGCGCTGCGCGCATCGGCGAAGGGCTTGGCCACGGGACGGGCCAGCGCGTAGCTCACGCGGCCGGAACCGTAGGGGGTCTGCACGTCGTCGAAGGCTTCCATGCCGAGGGCGGCGGGAAGCACGAGATCGCATTCCTCACAGGTCTCGCTCATGAAGCTGGCCACGGCCACGCTGTAGCCGGACTTCTTGATGGTTTCCTTCACGCCGGAGTCGGCGGGCAGGGAGTAGACCGGGTTTGCGGCGTACACGAAAAGCAGCGCGGGAGCCTTGGCCTTGCCTGCGGCCACGGCCTGCGTGTAGTCCACGAATCTCTTGCGCATGGTTTCGCGGTAGTCGGTGGCGTGGGCCACCACGGAAACGGGGAAGGGCAGGTCGAGAAGGCCGCCTTCGCGGTTCACGCTGCCGAGCAGCATGTTGACGGCAATGGCCGCCATGACGGGCCCGGCGCTGCCGCCGGAACCGAGGGCGCTGCCCGCGATGACGAGAGGCTTTTTGGCGTTGACGAGGGCCTTGGCCGCGGCTTCGAGACGCTCCACCGGAACGCCGGTGATGCCGGACACCTTTTCGGGGGTGTAGGCGGCCGCAAAGTCGGCGAAGTTGCCGAGGCCCGCGGCAAAGCCGGTTTTGCCGGCCTTGATGACCAGATGCGCGATGCCCAGAAGCAGCGCCATGTCGGTGCCGCTCTTCATGGGCAGCCACAGATCGGAACCTGCGGCGGTATTGTTCTGCACGGCGCCCGCGTAGATGAGCTTCTGCGTGGCTTCGCCGTCCACGGGGTGGGTGCGGTTGAACAGGCTGCGGTTGGCGGCCACCACGCCCCAGCTCTCAAGCACGGGAGCGCCCACGGCAAGAATGCAGTCGCTGCCTTCCATGTCGTAGCCGAGCCGTCCCTGACCGCCCATGGCTTCCCAGGCCGCGGCGGCGGGCTGTTCGTCGTCGGGCATGAAGTAGAAGTCGGAAGAGCCCATCTGGTTCAGCATGGCGGAAATGACTTCGTTGATGCTCGAGGTGGGATCGCCGGACACGGCGGCCACGGAGGAGCCAGCCTGCTGCGTCTTTTCCTTGAGGAGCTTTTCGGCTTCGGCCCAGCTTATGGCCACGTATGCGCCGTCGGGCGAGCGGCGCAGCGGCGTTTTAAGACGCGCCGGGCTCACGCGAAGCTCGGCTTCGGCGGCGGCAAGGGCGGTCATGGCCCCGTGGGTCACGGGGTTGTTCTTGTCGCCGATGGTGCGCACGGGCACTCCGCCCACGGTGCGCACGAGAAATCCGGTGCCGGAAGGACACAGCTTGCTCACGGTGGGAACGTACTGGCTTTCGCCCTTCTTCAGGCGCGGAATCCAGCCCCAGTTCTGCGTCCAGTACACGGCGTCGTACAGGGTGTTCCAGATGATGGGAGACGCCACGAGGCCCACGGTCCCGCCGGCGGCAAATTTAAGAAATCCTCGTCTATCCATGATTTCCTCGCTTTTGCCTTACTTGTGGCAGGTGAAGCAGGCATTGCTGGCGTTGGTGTTGCCCATGGCCATGTGTTCGGCATGGCAACGTTCGCACCCCCACATCAGCATGGTGTTTTCGGAGTAGCCCGAAAGCCTGTTTTCCCGATAGACGGGAGGCACGTCCGTTTCCGCCACGTTGAGGTGACACCTCGAGCAGAATTCGGCCGTTTCCTTGGGGCCCTTGAGTTCGGCCAGAGGACCGAAGTGCAGGGCGTGACTAAAGAACACGTTGTCGGGCTGCTTCTGATAGACAAGCCATTCCGACTTGATCTCGCGACCGGTCTGAACGTATTCACGAACGAAACGCGCTTCTTCGGGGTTGGAGCCCAGAACCGTGAAATGGCATTCCGCGCACTGTGCGGTGGTGGGCGTCCCGCTGAATGAGCCGTCGGCGCGTACGAAGTGGCACTGCTCACAGGTCATGCCCTGATTCTGTACGTGCTCGACATGGCTGAAGGCGATGGGCTGCTTCTTGGTTTCCTTCATAAGGTTGGGCAGAACCCACCATCCCAGAATAAGGGCCACTACCAGCCCCACGACAAACGCGCCCCAGCCACAGCTGCATTTCTTTGCCGCGGTCGCCGGTGTGGTTGTGTTGTTCCTCTCCTCCATCCCGATGCCTCGTGCTGGTTGAGGTGATAAAAAAGACAGTGCGCATCTTCCGGCCGGGCCGGAAGGGAGGCATGTCGGAACCGCTTGAAATTCCATGCCTTTACGGCGACGGTTCCAGTGAACTTTGATATATTAGTTCAAAAAGAGGCGGCTTGCAACGGTGAAAACGTCTTTCGTTCGCCCTCATGCGCGGGCGCAAAAGCCCCCCCTGTGCCCCATGCGCCGAAATTCCCGCCCTAACCGTGGAGAATCTATGAAGCTTTCCGATTCTTCCCCCGGAAGGCCGCCCGTTTTTTTTTCTTGATTTCTCCTGTCAAAAAAAGGTATGTTATTTTTTTCATTTATTAAAACGTCCGAAAGCGCCCGCGGATGCCCCGCCGGAGCGGAACATTTCCCCGGGACTTGCCATAGACGCCTTCCCTTTTTATACTTTTTCCCGAAGCGGTGTTCCGTCTTCCTTTTTCATCAACGTTCCGGGGAGAGTCCCTCGTCCCCGAAACAAAC
Organism: bacterium; assembly: GCA_037230945.1. Lineage (GTDB taxonomy): Bacteria > Desulfobacterota > Desulfovibrionia > Desulfovibrionales > Desulfovibrionaceae > Mailhella. The sequence goes on along the minus strand of JAXUUT010000024.1, from coordinate 846 downwards.
GCAAAAGGCGGGTACTTGCATGCAGCAGGCCTTGGATTGTCGTATTTGTGGCAGAAAATTCAGCAAGCGCGGAGGCATCCGGCATCTGTGCAAGGAAACCATCGCAGACTTCTCGCGCTTCGACATCGACGCCGAGGACATGTGCATGTCCTGCGCCATGGACAAGGTGAAGGAACTTTCCCTCGTTCGTGAAGAACGCCTCGGCGACCTCAAGGCGGAGCTCAAGGAATATCAGGACAAGGTGCTGCAGGAAATCGAAGTCTTCACCACCCCGCATCCCGAAACCTGGAGTTCAGGCATCAAGGGCGTGGTCTCCGGCTACGCCGTCATCGGCGTGGGCGCCTTCACCGGCCTTGCCAACGTGCTCACCGACTTCTTCGGCGGCGAGTCCGAAGACTACCTCAACAAGATCCGCATGGCCGAACGTCGCGCCATCAACGTCGCCAAAATGCAGGCCATCGAAATGGGCGCCAACGTCATTTCCGGCATCCGCCTCGAAGTGAAGAGCGGCTCCACCGGCCTTCTGCTCGTCTCCTGCGTGGGCACCGCCCTCGAACACGGCGCCGTCAACATGCCCGACTTCACCAGGATGCGCGAACTTTCCGTCGAATACCATAAGCTCAAGGCCGAGCGCCTCCCCATCGTCGCCGGTACCTCCGAAAGCTACGCCGAACTCGCCCCCGACAAGGGCGAAAAGTTCCATATCCCCCCCTACATCTAGGCCGTACCGCAACACCGCACCAAAGCCCCGCCTCCCTCCCTCAGGAGCGCGGGGCTTTTTCGTCAGAAAGGCAGGAAAGACAGGAAACGCAGGAAAGACAGGAAACGCAGGAAAGACAGGAAACG